>CAZZIC010000093.1:0-16272 GCA_964653985.1 uncultured archaeon
AGTTCTTCCATTTTTTGCATATTCTAATTAATCAACCTATTATTTGTAATTATTACATTAATAATTAAAAAAAATTAAAACTATTTATATCTTTATATTTACTTTTATAAGATTAGAAGGTAAAATAAGGAGAAAAAAAAGTAGGATTATTTGGGTTAACTTTTGATTTTGAGTCTGTGCCAATTCTCAAGGTTTGATTGCTCGGGGTTGTGGATGGATATATCAATATCTCCTTCTAAGTCCTCGATGATGTCGTTCTCAATGAGAAGGGTAAGATACTCCTCTATGGGAAGCTTCTCGTTAATCTCAGCTTCGAATTTCTGCTTTGCTGAAACTATCTTTTTGAAATCCGAATCTTCTAATCTTATGGTGATCCGATCAAACATATTTACAAGGAATTACATACCGCTTTGGAAAAATACAATCAAGAAGGATATTATGTCTCTAATGACGGATTAAAGACCGAAGGAACATTTGAGGTAAATTTTTATTATCCTTCTGCTAGTGGATTTTCCCATCTTAAAACAAAGAGAATAACCCTTAATCCCTCGGATCCGTTATACAAAAGTAAGTTAGCCTCAGCGGTTTCATTGATGGTAAAAAACATGTACACAATTGTTATCAGTCAAAAGGGTCGTAAGGGACTTCGCGCTATTAATATAGTATATGCAGACCAATTTGGGATTTTAGACGAGAGTTACATGAAGGTTAACTTTTATTCTAACCAAATCACTGGAACCCTTGAGAATGATTATTATGAGGATTATTATCAAGATGATAAGGATCGCGTTCAATGGAAAGACTCTGTACCTTATAAAAATTTAAAAAAAGGTTATAAAAAAGGAGCCTTTACCCTCAAAAATAGTTACCCATTGTGGCTTTTTGCCGAGACCGAGGATCATAGCTACAATGAAATCATCGCCCAAATTTTTAAGGAAGCGGCTTCAGAGAATCCCATTTATCCACAACAAAAATTCAACATCCAATGGTTTAATATCTTCCATATTTAAAAATTTATACATATAATCGTCTGGAACTTTTATATAAGGACTTTTCAAATTTTTTTATATTATACTCTTTTTTTAAGATTTAATCGAATATTAAACATTAAATTTAATCCTTATGTTATTTCACCAGCAATCACATTTATTCCTTGCTTTATTGTAAGCTCAAAATTTGTCCGATTTATCTCCAAACAAGCTAAAATTAATCCATCATATTCCCTAGTTCCAATTTTACCTTTTTCCAAAATCCAATTTTTTTTATTTTGTAGTTAATTACTATAAAATAATCTAGTTTTTCCAATCTTATGAGATGATTTGTAATTCTCGAAGAAGAGGAATATAACGATTACACTGATTTTTTAGAAAATCTAAGGGAATCTTTAGGGAACTTTGGTTTCATGGAAGATGAAGATTCACAGTTGGATAAATTAGATCAAATTGTAAAAAAAACAATTCATTTTTCCAATAATATTTCTTATTCTGGGGATTATTATGAAGCAGGAGAATTGGTTTACTCTGCCGCGGAAATAATCGAAGAATTCAACTTTGAGAAGGCACTTGAACTTTATAAGCATAACATCCGAATTTGGGAACAATTGATTAATAACTTAGTGCTCCAAGGCTTATTCCACGAAATTGCTGAGGTTCATTTAAGAATTTCTGAGCTTTATGGGGAAAAGTTTGAAAACTATAAACTCGAAAGGAAACATATTTCTAAGTGTATTAATGTCTTAAAGGAAGAAACAAAGCTCTTAAATGATTTCAATGAATATCGTAAATTATCACAGAATTTTCAGCATATTGCGGAACTTTATTTAAAATTACATAACTATAAGGGAGCGATTAAGTATTATAAAAAAGTTATTAAGATCGCTGAGCCTCAAAGATATTTAGATTTACTGTCGTATTCTTATCAGAGAGTTTCTTCTTGTTATGAAGAATTAGATGATTATAAAAGTTCTAAAAATATAATTCTAGACGGAATTACTTATTTTTCTGACCTTTTTCAGAAATTTGATGAAAAAAATGATAATTTAGCAGTTGCTCAAATAAGTCAAATTTTAAAGAAATTATATGATATTATTGGGGATTCAGAACAGTTTTTTAAATATACTAAAAGAGAAGCTGGGGCTTATATTAATTTAGCCGAGAATTTAAAGAAAAAAAAGAGTAATTATCAAAAAATCTCAAGATATTACAGAGGCGCAGCTCTATGTTATCGGGAGCTTGATGAAAATTTATTGGAATCAGCAAGTTGTTTTGTACTCGCTGGAAACTATTCCGAAAAAATAGAAAGATATAACGATGCTGGAATAAATTTTATTGATGCTGCATATATTTTTAAACAATTAAATAATCTAGAACAGACCTATAAGAATTTCATAAGAGCGGGAGATGCTTTTTGGAAAATCGGGGAGCTAAGTAAATCAACTGAAGCTTTTCTAAACGCCTATGATACGGCAATTGAAGGAGATCTTGAATTTAATCGATTTGGGATCTTTAATCAACTTGTTCGGGGATTGAGTAAAATTGCAGAAGAGGGTCTGAAAAATAAACAATTTTATACAGCAGCAAAACTAATTCTTGAAAGTTTAAAATTTTATGAACAGTTAGATAGCGCAAAAGATATATTCCTTCGTGAAATGTTAAAAAACCTATATAAATACTATTATCGTGCTGCTGACTTAAAAAGAATTGGTTTTGGGCATATTGTCCAGTCTTATATCCTTGCAGCCCTTTCAAGTATTCTTATCGGAAAAATAGATAAAGCCAAAAATATAATGGCTGAAATAGGAAATGAAAGTAAGACTATTAATGATTATAAGAAACTTATAAATTTAACTATTGAAAAGAAAGAACAAAAAGAAGATATTCAATTAGAAGATTTTCCCTATTCAACTATACGATTAATAGAAAATTCCGAAGATATTTCATACCTATTGAGTCTCTTTAATAGATCCAAATAATCCTCAAATATCTCTTCTCTAAGATTTAGTTATTTCAAATTTAAACCTTTATTACAAGCTAAACTTATTCTATATTATATTGAAGGATTCGGAAAAAGAGAATATAATCTTATCTTTTGATTTAGACTTTACATTAATAGATAACAGCCAAGGAATAATCAATTCTTTTGAACATGCCCTGGAAGAATATGATCTCCCCTTCGTTGATAAAAACGTAATTCGAAAAAAAATTGGGAACCCTCTAGAAGAAATGTTTAAAGAACTTGTTCCAGATTTTCCTCCAAGTAAGCTTGTTTCTTCTTTTAGAGATTACTATAAAAATAAAGGCATCTTTCAAGTTAAACTTCTCCCAGGAGTAAAGAATAAGATAAAAGATTTATTTCATAGCTTTTTATTGGGAATAATCACATCTAAAAAGGAAGAGATGGCTAAAGCCCTAATAAAACATTTAAATTTAAATCAATTTTTTGAATACATTTTGGGAGAAACTGAACAAAGGCTTAGAAAAACTGACCCAAGCATAAAAAGATTTCTTGAAACCAATTATCCAACCTTTCGTTATATTGTTATTGGAGACCATCCTAATGATAAAAAGCTTGCTCATATGCTAAACTCGCCTTTTATAGGGGTCTTAACGGGTAACTATAAGAAAGAAAGACTTGAACGTAATATTAAGGTGCCCCATCAAATTTTAAGTAGCGTAAAATATCTTAATCGAGACCTCATCCATCAGCTGGTTAACTAAGATTGAAGAGCAATTTATCTCCCTATTTTGAATAATGAAAAGAGATTTAATATTAATATGATTTAAAATGGTATGAAAATAGGTTATCTTCAAACACATCCTATATTTGGAGAAAAAAGTAAGAATTTTAATCAAGTAAGGGAGCTCTTGAACGGAGTAGAAGCAGATCTTATCGTTCTTCCCGAATTATTTGCAACTGGTTATACTTTTATCTCAAAAGAGGAGGCTCACCAACTTGCAGAAAGAAAAGAGGATGAGACGGCTCAATTCTTGAAACAAATTTCCCAAGAAACAAAGGCTACCATCGTAGCAGGATTTATAGAAAAGAGTAAAGGAAAAATCTATAACGCATCGTTATTGGTAAGTCAAGATAAGGTAATTGCTTCATATCGAAAAATTCATCTATTTTATAAAGAAAAGTTATGGTTTTCTCCAGGAAATCGTCCTTTAAAAGTCTATAATATAAATGGATTAAAGATAGGTATGATGGTCTGCTTTGATTGGTTTTTTCCGGAAGTCTTTAGGACTTTATCCTTGTTAGGGGCAGACGTTATTGCACACCCTGCTAATCTTGTATTACCGTATTGTCAAATGGCGATGAAAACAAGATGTTTATCAAACCATGTTTTTGCTGTAACCGCAAATAGAATCGGGCAAGAAAAAAGAGGTGAAGATAATTTTACATTCACCGGGGGGAGTCAAATAACAAATTATGATAGCGAGATACTTTCTTCCGCTCCAACCGATAATATAGCTCAAGATTTTGTAGAAATTGACGTTAAAGAATCCCGTAATAAGGAATTAAATAAATATAATGATCTCTTTAAAGATAGAAGAGAGAAATTTTACCATTAACCGAAAGAGATCGATTTGATCCTGAAAATATTGATTTTAGGATAAAAACGTATGATATAATAAAAAATTAAAAAGAAAAGAAATAATAAGAGGTTTTATTCTTCCCAAGATTCGTATTCCTTCATGAATTCTTCGGGTTTCCACTGTTTTTCGACATATTTAGGAATTCCCGAGGAGTCTCGCGGACCGACTACAACATAACAGTCTGCCTCATCCTCAAGAGCACCGCTTAATCTTGCGGCCATTCCTGGGATAACCAGAATTCTATGATCAACTTTGTCAAAGCCATTAAATTCTTTGACTGTTTCGGCAATTTTATTTGCGGAAAATTGACCTCCCGCGACTGCTGATTCAATACCAATTCCTTCTGAATCAACTACAAGAAGATAACAATCGATATTCGCACTTTCTAAGTCTTGTTCTACTGGGATTTTAGTCATTCTGTAGTTACTAGTCACGAAAATAGGAGCCATATCTCCTGGCTCTCCAATTTTATAAACTCCTGGATCAACAGCGGGATAGATTCTTGGATCTGAAAACACGCTCTGTCTTAAGGTCATTAAGGCTAAAAGACCCCATATATCTTCTGGATCTGCTCCCGTATGGAGTACCATAAGATTGGTGTCTATTGAAATCATTATCGAGCCCATAATTATTTCTTGAAATTGATGTTCCCACAGTTCCTTACTTTCATCTAAATCGGGTTGAGTCCAATAAACTGCTGGAACTCCCATTACGGGCCAACCGGCGTTTTCATTTTCCTTTTGGATTCCTGCAATTCTTAATTGTTGAATACTGTCGTATGTCTTCTTGATTGCTCCAGGACCATAAAAGGTACCGGGATCTAAAACAATCTCTTCGAGACCCAACTTTTGAAGTGTAGCACTTAGAGACATCAATTCGTCAAGATCTGGGGAGCTAATAACTAAAGGTAAGTTGTTGTTAAACGAAAATTTACCAAGTGTTTCCCAAGTATCTTTAGTTGCAGCATATAATAGCGGTTTTATATCTTTAATTGCCTCTCCTGCTGCCATCAAAAATTCAGGTTCCAATGTGCATAAAATTATTGGTAAGTTTGTGATATCTTTTAACTTTTTAGCTGCCTCTACAAATGTATCTTTATTTTGACTTACATTTCTTAATGCAATACCAAATTGAATGGTTAAATCTTCTCCAATCCTTGAAAGTTCAAGATCGGTCAGATACTTTGCAGTTTCTTCAAGATTTTCTTGATTATCAGCGATTTCAATAAAAATACCCGTAGGATTCCAAAAAGTAAGTTGATGTCGCATCAACACTTCTTCTCCGCCGATGGTAATCTTTCTATCTCCTACTCCGAATTCAACGGGTCTCTGGGGTGGTCTTATTAATTCCTTAATTTTCTTTAGATTCTTCTTTTGATCAGGTTTTTGAAGGTGGGTACAATCTTCTAAGCTAATTTTACGTTCAAGAAGATCAGTCGCAAATGCCATGCATGTGTCATATCCACAATCTCCACAATTACTTTTATCTAAGTGCTTGTAAAGATCGAGTGGACTAGGTCGTGCCATTTTTTTCTCTCCACTTTTATGAGTTTAATTTGTATAATTTATTAAATTTAAATAATGTTAAATGTGGTAATTTAGGTTAAAATTAAAAGTTTCTTAAGTTAAGCAGTCATTTTCTAAGATAAAAATTACTGAAATCGATCATTATTTCTCTGTTTTGTAGAATCTCAAAAAAGTTATATATATAAATTATCTCGAATCTTGAATATTCCTTTAAATATCCAAAATATTAAAAAATGAAATTTTTTAATCATAACTTCACAGACAAAAAACTCTACATAATGAATAACAAAAAGAATAAAATGATTTGATATTTTTAATATTCAATGAAGGATGCGTTAAAATTTGAACAATTGAAGCAATTATTCTATCCTAAACATATAGCTTTTGTAGGAGCCTCAGAGAGCTCTAGACTCGGATCCATGCTCTATTTGAAAGCTTTTAAGGACTCTAAATGGAAAGATACTTTTTATCCCGTAAATCCAAAATACGATAAAATTATGGATTGGAAATGTTATTCTTCGGTTTTAGAGATCCCCTTCAATGTGGATACGTGCTATATATCTGTAAAGACTCCGATCATCCCTACTATCGTTGAAGAATGTGTTGAAAAAGAAATTGAATGGGTGATAATATTCTCTTCTGGGTTTTCTGAAACTGGAGATCTTGAAGGAAAGAAATTAGAAAAGAAATTAATCGAACTTATTAAAAATTCTAACACTCGAATAATCGGGCCGAATTGCTTAGGTCCTTTTAATGCTGAAACAGGTATGGCATTTTCTTTTGCTTCTCCTTTTGGAAAGCCAGGATATGTTTCATTTATGTCCCAATCGGGAGGCCATCTCTCAAAATTATTGGATGTTGGATATAAACGAGATATTAGGTTTAATTATGGAGTTTCGTTCGGAAACCAAATTGATTTAAACTGTGTTGACTTCATTAACTTTTATAGAAAAGATCCAAAAACAAAAGTTATTGCTGCCTATTTAGAATCTTTTGGAAGTGCATATGGTCATGATTTTTTTCAAGAATTACTTAAAACAACAAAAGAAAAGCCTGTAATACTTTGGAAAGGGGGATATACGCAAGAAGGAGAAAGAGCAGCTTTTAGCCATACTGGTGCTTTAGGTTCTAATATACGTCTATGGAAGACAATGGCTACACAGACGGGAACAACCTTAGTAAAAGATAACGAAGAATGGTGGAACACCATCAAAACTTTTGAGCTTTTATTTCCCAATAAGGTTCCAAGAGGAAGGAATGTCGCGATAATTACTCCTGGAGGAGGGAGTTCAGTAAATTTTACCGACTTATTAAATTACCATGGACTTAAAATCCCAGAATTATCAAAAGAAACACAAGAATGCATTAGCGATATTTTACCTAAAGTTAATGTGAATACTAAAAATCCAATCGATCTTGGAGCTTCTGGTTTCATTGTCGATGTTTTTATCAATTGCATAAAGGCCGTAGCAAAGGATCCAAAGATAGATATTATCCTTTTACCTTTATGGCAACAACATATTTTTCGATATGTTTTTAAGCGAATGATTTCTGCAATAGAAAAGTCAGAAAAACCTTATGCATTTGTTATTCCTAGTATCGGTGAAGATGTTGAGTTATCCACAAAATTCTCTAAAGCAAAAAAGTTAATCCACAAAAAACGAGCAATGTATTATTTAAATTTGAGAGATGCTGCACTCAGCTTATCACATCTTTGCGATTATGTTGAATTTCTAAGAGCTCATGGATATAAAAATTTTTAAAAAATTAGTTAGAGAATGAAAAGAAAAATCTATTTATGATTTAAATGTAAAACTTCTTTTTTTAACATTTCTTTTATTTCGATTCCTAAATCAAACTTATTAAAATTGGGTTTTTCATTAGAACTGCAGTTAATTTGAGAAAAATCTTCAAAAGAAATAATGATTTTTGCTATATCTTTCAAATTATTATGTAATTTCATCTTCTTCACTTTGTGATTAATTTTGGGTACTTGTATTTCTGGACCTGATAATTTATTGGTATATTCACCCCAAGGATAATTCTGGTCAGAATCAAGATTCATTTGCATTTTTGTCGCCCTCTTTTCTATATTAATTAATATGATGGTAGTTTCATTTTTATTTGAGGAGGGGGTAAAAATTTTTTATGAAAGTAAAAAATCTAATTCAATATTAAGAAAGAACTAAAAAAGAAGGAATTAAAAAAGGTGAAAAGAAAGAGTATTTTTAATTAATTCAATAGAATGACTCTCTGTATATCAATAATGCGAAGCAAGAGTAAAATATGCCATTAACAATGCCGCCGATGATAATTCCTATCAATGTAATGCTCACTGATGTCCCTATGAAAAATAGTACTAACAATGCTCCCATCGATACGATTGCTGTTAAAATCCAACCTCCAAATGCTTCTCCCTTATTGTCCGAAAAATTTCCCGCGATCAACGAAGCAACTAACGGAGCTATTATATAACCCAAATTAGTAAGAAGATCCGCGATATTTAAAGACGAGAAATTATTTGCTATGTTCGTAATAACTGTGCCTGGTAAATAAACGATAGGTCCAAATAAGTATAGAATAATAGATAATGGTTGGACCGAGATTACCGAAAAAATTGAACTTAAATTATTATTAATGGCTGCCGAGATAATGATAAATAGAAAATTCAATCCCATGTAAGTTAATAAACTGAAGGCAAAACTTTTCCCAAAACTCATAATATATAACTTCCTTTATTATTTAGTAGATTTCAATTAAGAAATGCAGTATTTTATATATAAATCTATTTAAATAAAAACTTAAATTTTTGCCTTTTAGGTTTTAATTTCCATATTTCTTAAATTTATTTCACAAGTTTAAAATGTTTTTTAATTCTTATTTATATGAATACCCATGAAGAAAAGAGATACAAATTACATTGATAAGTTTAAAACTGGAAAACTACCTCACGAATTCCTTTCCAATATGTTTAAAAATTATATCGATGACTTGGAAATAAAGGATAAGAGGGTTATTATTGGTTCCAAAATTGGTGAGGATGCTGCGGTCATTGATATGGAAGATAGGTATTTGGTTGTGAAAACTGACCCAATCACTTTTGCAACTAAACAAATAGCATATTATGTAGTTAATGTAAATGTAAACGATGTAGTTTGTACAGGAGCAATCCCAAAATGGTTTCAAGTTACGTTACTCCTCCCAGAAAAAGATACTACGAAAGAATTGGTAAGAGAGATTTTTAAAGAACTACACGATGTTTGTGAAGAAATGAACATCTCAATTGTGGGAGGGCATACCGAGGTAACCGCGGGGTTAAATAAACCAATAGTTGTAGGTAATCTAATCGGTGAAGTAGAAAAGGATTCATTAGTATTTACATCCGGCGCAGAACCTGGAGATGCTTTGATTTTAACAAAAGGGATATTTATAGAGGGTACATCAATTATTGCAAGAGAAAAAGAGGATTTTCTCTTAGGAAAAGGACTTAATTATAAGTTTCTTGAAAAATGTAAGAATTTTCTATTTGATCCCGGTATTAGTGTAAAAAAAGAAGCTTTATTAGCCTCAAAAAATTTTACCATAAAATCCATGCATGACCCAACAGAAGGAGGATTAGCTACTGGAATTGCAGAAATTTGTAGAGCCTCGAACAGTGGTGTAATAATTGACAAAAGTAAAATTATTATTTTTCCTGAGTCTTTAGAACTCTGTAAATTTTATAATCTCAATCCGCTAAATACTCTTGCTTCGGGTGCTCTCCTAATTGCAATTGATGATAATGAATCCTCGAGCTTAATAGATCTTCTTAAAAATAATAACATACCAGCAGCAAAAATTGGTAGGTTTGTGCCAAAAGAGAAAGGTTTGAAAATTAAAAATGAAAAAGATGAGATCTCTGAATTAAGTTATTCAGAGAGAGATGAGATCACTAAGATTTTTGAATAGTGAGCCATTTCTTGATAACCAATCCCAATTCTGCTATGAACAGAGTAATTCGTAAAATTCCCTATACTCTCGCTTTTGTATAGCTCCTACACTTTTTCTACCGAAGAGGATTTCTCAAATTTATTAAAGGAAGACATTTAATAGGATTTAAATTTTTTTGCTGAACACTTATCACAAGAACCATTTAATTTCTTTTTATCCTAGTTTTTCTTTCGTTGAATTTCTAAAACCTAATTCTCATAAATTTATTATTGGGAATTCTTTTGATCATAATAAGAATATAAAATTATATATATAGTGCAATAAAGATATAATAGGAAAAGTTAAGGAAGAAGAAAGTGGATAATTCAGAAGGTTCAGAATTAGGTTCAATTCTGGAAATAATCGATGATAGATTACAAGGCTTGAAGGGTGAAGGGTTTCATCTGAAGTTGGATAAAAACATCTTTTTCAGAATTGTAATAAACAAACAACAAGCCTTTAACGACTTTAATGAAATGATTAGAGAGGAGTGGAGTAATTTTAAAAAAAAAGAAAGCATAATCTCTCAAACCTACACTACATTCCTTTATGAGTTTTTTCATAAATTTTATAGCTACTTCATCCAAAAATTTTACGGAATGGACCAAAATTCCTTGGTGCTCCGTAATAAAGAAAATGTATCAAAATCCACTTTACTTTTTGAATACAGATACTATTTATCAAAAGAAGAACAAGTACATTTTAAGGAAATTTCGCAAAAGCTTGAAAATAAAACTCACGGATTAATCTTTCCAACTGCATATTTTTTCTTCATTACTGCCGTCCTTGGGATAATCCTTAGAAAAACTACAAAACAAAACTTTTATGTTTCATTAGATGGCGCTGTTTTAAAGAAGAAGGAAAAATCGTTTCTTGATTTTTTAATTATTGTTAAAGATAGCAAAGATCAAATATTTAGGGATTATCTTAATATGCAGTTATATATTTTTCTAAAACCTTTTAAAGAGATACCAGAAACATACTATAATAAATTATTAAAAGGAAGAGAAAGGCTCTATAAAAAGGCTATTGAGAGATATCATAACAGGGATTTAAGAGATCAAATTGTAAATCTCCTTTATTATTTCTATAGGAAATGTATTTTACTCAAAAATATTAGTCCAATCTTAGATTTTTTCAACTTCGTATGTTCAAGAGTAGAGGATTCTATTTATTCAAAAATAGATATCATACGAAAGGAATATTTATCAAATTTTGATGACATTAGCCTTGAGAAAAAGTCTTCATTGATTAAAATTTTCAATTTTTTAGATAGAAAATCCACATTAAGTAGTACTTTTTTGGCAAATAATCTCCCTCATCCCAAATCTCAATTAAATTTATTTCTCCTTTATAAGAAATATTATTTCGGAAGCGGATTAGAAACATTGGAAGTAGGAGACGTACTTTTTCTTCCGGGATTATTTCGGAAAAGGTTGAATAGTTATAATGAAAGTGCAAAATATCCCGTTGATTCCAATTTAATTAAGAATATCGCAAATTTTCTCAATTATTTTTCAGTTGTCTCTAATGTTGAAAATATTGATTTGTTTTTCTCTAAAATATTTGGAAGAACGGTCTCTGAAATCAATTATCTATTCTTTAGAACATTTTTTAAATCCTTTAATGAAAGATTTTTCAGAATCATCCAAGATGAGAATCAGAATCTGTATAAGGATTCAAATAAAAAGCCCCTTACTTTTAAATTTGTTTCTAATCATATTTGTAGAATGTTATACGTTTTAATTGATAAGATTTTTATTAGGGATACGCTTGAAGAAACCTCTAATAACTTTCATGATAAAAGGGGAAGATATGTCGGTAAAAATATAGCCTTGAGAGTTTTAGAGTTATTTTTCTTTAGAGATTTTAATTTTTCAGACGATTTATGGCCCGATTATATTATTAGTTGGAACAAAAAAAAGGTAAAAAGAGAAATAAAGAAGTTTGGAGTGGATATCCCTGAGGATTACTTTTACGATGAAAAAGAGTTAACTAATTTCCTCATAACATATAACTTACAATCATTTTCAGAGGAATTATTCTTAGAAGAATGGCTCTTGGAAGATATTATTACTCCCTTGAATAACTTTCTCTATAAGATACGGGATTCCGTGAAAAAAGTAGAAGAAAAAACAATCGAAAAAGCACTTACCGAGTATTTTGGGAAAGATATCTCAGACAAACAAAAAAGAGAGGATATCGAATTTGTAAGTCAACAAATCTCTCTTTTTTGGAATATCATAAAATAACTGCTTAAATCACTTCAAATAATTCAACAAATTTTTCAAATTCTTTATTTATATTGATAATAGGGACGGATTTAATCTTATCTCCTTTTGATTTTTCATTGGTAATAATCCCACTTATTGCTTGTACATTCTCATTCATTTGAGATTTAAATTCACCCTCATTTTTTAAACAAAGTATGGTCGGATACTTACTATCTCGGAAACCTTCTGTAAAAACAATGTTGGTTCGAAAGGGTCCTTGGGATAACCATTCTACTATTTCTTCAACTTTTAGTTCCGCTTTAAGAAAAATTGTTGTTTCTTGTACTATATTTTTGGTTATTGCATAATTTGCCCCCGCTTTTGTAAATTTGAAAGAATCTTTTCCTTTTTTATCTATTTGATGCTCATGAATATTTTTAATTACAGCAACTTCTAAATCTAATTTATCTCTTAGTTGTCTGATCGCATCTAAAATAAATTGGGTCTTTCCACTTCCAGAAAATCCGATCACATTTAAAATCTTTATCTTTTCCATGATGTCTCTTGACTTTACAAGTTAGTTATCATAAAAAATCTTTTCTAATCGAAAGATATGTCTTATAATCTAATCTTTTATAATATTAAAATTGAGAGATGATATTAAAAACCAAAAAGAATATTAAAAAGATATAGTAACTTTTTATTATAATAATTTTGAAAAATAAAAATAAAAATATTCATTAAAACTATTTTTATACCAGTGCCACTTTATGACTGTCCAGAAAGAATCCATCATTCTTGATGCCAACTTTTTTATTTGCATGCTTTCTATACGCGTTAAGAATGTTTTGCGTAATCTAGAAAAAGCAAGTAAGGAATTAAATTTAAATTATTACATGTCTCAACAAGTTTTTGAGGAAGTAAAAGCCCCTCATACATTTAGAGATACTATGAAGCGCTTTGTCAAAATTGAGAATGTATCCTCTGCCGAAGTAAAGAAAATAAAAAGTGAATTAAGTAAATTTAACATCCGTTTTCCCGCACAAGATCCTGATCTCTCTCTCATTATTATAGGAAAGCGATTACTTGAAGAAGATGAGAATGACTCAGAAATCCATTTAGTAACAGATGATTTTAAACTCGCGAAAAATACAAATTTACTCTACAAGAACAAAATCAGCATTCTTTCGCTTTCAAGTTTTTTACTTAAAATACACCGTATGTCATCTGAAAAACGTCTGAGGAACTATTTCAAAAATGTGTGGAGGAAAAGTTTGAATTATACTTTATCCTATATGATAGAGCGCTCTAAGCAATATCCTGCTGAGGATAAGATCACATGGTTGATAGAAAGGGCGGTCGCGGTCACTGAAGATTCGATCGTTCATAGAGATTCTCAAATGGTCGATCGAGGTCAAATCCAGTTTGGAATTGGATCATCCCAATATTCTGAGGAGATATCCGTTGCAGAAAAATATATTTCTGGAAAAAATTTGACTCAAAGTGAAGAAGAACAAGTAGAAGGAATCCTAAAATTTCTGGAAAATTTGAAGATTGCAAGAGAGTACCTCAACAGGTCTCGAGAGGCAATCGTTAAAAATGATTCAACAGAGGCAGTTAAATTTCTTAAAAAGGGAAATGGATTCCTTATTTCACTTTTGCAAATTGGTGCTGGACAGCTTAAAACGAAAAAACAATATGAGATAATTGAGAAATTAATATGTTCAGAAATATCAAAAATGGAATTCTTAAGGGCGTTTTTATTAGTTTCTCTTGCCAGAATTAATAGCGCAATTGATTCCCTTGAACGAGCAGCGCTTTTTTCTACAATAATTAACAATTCAACGACATGTCTTACATTGAATTATATAAAAGCCTTGATCCAACTTTTTCATGGATTTTACAAGAATGCTTTCCTACAATTCAATTTTACCGAAGAATTAAGTGAAATTTATGGAGATCCTCAATTAAAATTGAAATGTTCCATAGGAAAAGCAATTGCGTTATTCATTCAAGGCAAAGAAGAAGAAAGGAAAACCGCTAAAAGCATGATGGAGGAAATAGCTTCTAACAATTTAGAAAACAACATACAAGATGCGGTGATTGTATTTAGTGAATTAGGGGATTATTTCTTAGCGTTAGGGCATCCACAGTTAGCAACAAGTCTTTATAACGAGAGTTTAGAGATGACGATTGATACTGAGGATTTAAGTTGGAAAATTGAACTACTTGTGGAGAAATTAAAAAGGGCATTTATCGCCACTGTCTTAAATGGATACGATACCGAAGAAGCTATTGAAAATCTGAATGTTCTCCTCGATAAAGCTTATAAAGTGAAGAATATTGAGAGATACAATGAGGAGATAAAAAAAATCTCCAGTTTTAATGTACAACTTTATACCCCCTTTCCCTATACTTCGGGAAAAAAGAAAATCCTCGAATATCGGGATCTTCCTGAAAAGTTAAAAGAAGGCTATTTAGAAGTTGTTCATTTTAAAAAGCTGAAAGATAACCAGATTTTATTCATCGTTTCTCATTATGAAATGGGATTACTAGGAGTAAAAACCTACACTGACGATAATATCGTAGGAATTGCTGAGAATTATTCGATAAAAATCAAATCGAATGCTAGGGTAAAAATCTACAATCCAGATGAGGATATAAAGAGTGTTTTTCTCATTAGAGCGATAATAGAAATAATTGATAAAAATATGGTGGATATAAATTATACCCTTCCATCATTCTTTAAACAGTTAAATATATGAGGTAGAAGTATTAAAAATAGGATTTATTCTATCTCCTCTCATTTTTACTTCTCTGACTAAATCTTCCTGAATGAACAGCGCATGAAATACAGAGATACTTTCGTGTGCTTCCGCCCATGATTACAGTGCCTTCCTTCTTGAGTTCCTGGTACATACGAGAGTCTACTAATCTTGTTCTACTTCTTACGACTTTCGCTTTACTTCGAGGAACGCTTCTTCCACACTTAGCACACTGAACTCGTTTATATCTTCCTTTCGATGACCCTGTTTTACCGCCGCTCTTTCTTTTTCGTCCTATAATTTTTCACCTCATTTGCTAATTATTAATCGATTTATATTTAGAAAAAGCAATGAACAAATATTATCTTTATTATTCACAATAAAAATTGATTAAAGTGCTTTTTAAATATTTTCACTCGATTTTGATAAATTCTTATAACTAAAAACAATTCTCTGACCCACCGTATAAAGAAGAGTGAGTAAGTAAATGATAATAAAGATTGGAAAAAACAATATTAACGGGGTACCGGTTATAATCCATCCTAAATTATACACCCATGTTTCAATGATTAAAGCAACCATTAAAATAATAATTCTTTCTGCTCTTTCCATTAATCCGACTCCTTTCATAGATATACCTTCTGATTCTGCTCGAGAACGTGTGTAGGAGATCATTAATTCTGTAAAAATAATTATAAACCCAAGAAGAAAATTTATTACCTGATTAAAATTAATTAGTTGACTATAGATAAGCCCAATTATTACTATAATATCCGAAATTCTATCTATATTCGAATCCAGAAAGGCTCCAGTGGGGCTGTCCCTCCCCGTTCGACGGGCTACCTCACCATCAAAAATATCAAACGCTCCAGCCATAAAAAACAAAAATGGAGCAGGCCATGCTAAATATAAAGGAAAATGTACACTCCCAATAGCTAAAAAAAAGGCTGTTAATACGGAACAAAAAAATCCCAGATAAGATAAAATATTGGGAGAGATGTTATGTTCGATTAAAAATTGAACTGGCCTTTCTATAAAAATCGCAAGAATCTCTTTTTCTTTCTTTCTCTTTTGAGTAGTATCTTCGAGGTCGTTCAATTTTTACTCTTTTTTTCTTCAAATAGGATTATTAATTGTAAAAAATCATTATAATAAAATTTAATTAATATTTAATCGAGAGTTTGATTTTTAAGTGTCTAAAGAA
>CAZZIC010000094.1:0-16078 GCA_964653985.1 uncultured archaeon
ACCTTCTGAAAATGTTAAAAGAGTTCCTTATAAACCAGTCGATCATACTGAGCATCTAGAAAGAGGGGTTTCCCAAAAAGATATACATCCATATCGAGTTTCTGACTTCAAAATGCAAGAGGAAGCAAAAAAAAAGGAAGAAGTAAAAAAAGAAATTCAAAAACTAGAAAAAGAAGAAATTCCACTAATAAGAGAAGAAAAACCTAAAGAGAAAGAAATTTCTAAAAAGGAAAAAAAGAAGGAAATCGAAGAGAGAATTCATGAGTCTCTACTACCCGTGAAAGATAAGAAAGATAAAAAACTGGTAAGAGAATATTTCTCAAAGATATTCAAAGTCCTTTCCAAAGATCTACGTGATCAAATTAAAAGTCTAAAGATCCCTAAGAAAGATAAAAAAGAATTATTAGAAGAACTTGCTTTCCTTACAAAAGAAGAGCAGAGTAAGTATATAGAAGCCATAGTAAACTTGTATAAAGAGAAATTACCTGCAAAATTGATTAATCGAATTAGAAATATTCCTAACATTAAACCCGAACATTATCAGAGTATCATACACCAATTAAAATACATGGCTCCAGAGGAGCAAATCGAATTTGTACAATTCTTAGAAAAGCACACGCCTAATTACAAATAAAATCGATTAAAAATGTCATTAGAGAAGAAACGGAAATCAAAGGAGGAAAAAAAAGAAGAAATGTTGGAGGAAAGTAAATTTAGGCGTGAGGATTTTACTCCTATAGAAAGAAAAGAAGAAATTGCGAGCGACACAAAAACATCGAAATCGTCTACGACAGACCGAATTAAGCCAAAAGAAAAAGTGAAAATACACGAAAAAGAAGAAGAAGTAACAGAGGAATTAACCCAAATTGAAAAGGATGTTTTAGAAATTGCCGAGGAAATCTTAAAATTAAAACGGTATGATTCAGAGTTTGAAATCCAATCTAAAACACAGATTCAAAGATATCCAATAATAGAAAAATTATACGCGACGTGTATAAGTAAACTCTCTTATAATAAAGGATATACTAAAGATGAGATCTTTCTCACGATAAGAAATCTTGAGGAGAAAAATTGGATTGTGACTAATGAAAGGAGGACAAAAGCAGAGATTCTTAACAACGATAAATTAGTAGAAATCTTGGAGTTCATTGAAAAAAATCCGGGGATTCACGCAAGAGACGAAAAAATCGAGGAAGAATTAGATATCACAAGAACTCCTTTTTTAAAACATATCATGACCTTGGAACGATTTGAATTAATTCGATCAAAAAAAATCGGGAAAACCTTGCATTATTTTATCGAAGATACACCTGACGAGTTTGATGAGTTGAAAGCTATCTTTCTCAATCCTATGATTCCTCAGATTATTGAAAAATTTTTCGAAGATGATTCAATCGCAATTTCTGCCATCGGAGATTATCTAGATGTATATCCGGGTACTATCCAATATCATCTGAAAAAATTAAAAAAACTGGACCTTGTTAAAAGTACAAAAAATAATTCGGGTAAAAAAGTACATCTAATTAATGTTGAACTTTTAAAAAAATATAATCAAATCTTTAAGGAACCCGACTTCTCTCAATTATTGAAGGGTCTATGAAAAGAAAAAATTCTTTTCAATCAAGTTATCGTCCCATAATTTCCCTTCCGATAATTTCCTATATTTTCGGTAATATCGTTTCTACTAATTTTATAGCCAAATTAATTCCTTTTTCCATATCAGGATGAATCTGATTTGATTTCGTAATATCATATTCCGAACCAGGAATATCCGATACCGAAAGAATGGAAAGTGTATTCAGATTATAGAACTTTCCTAATAAAAACAAAATAGAAGTCTCCATATCTATACCTTCAACATTGATTGATCTTAGAGCTTTAATAAAATCGAAAGTTTCGCAAAATAAAGCATCTGTAGTCCAAAGGTCTATTTCCTTAACTTTGTCCTTTAATAAATCTTTTCCTTCTGTTAAAGCAAGCTCCTTTAGCTCAGGGTTAGGTCCTATAGAAAAAATTTCTTGACTTCCAGTAATAATCTCTTGATACTGTGATAAGGGGTTTTTAATTGAGTTTAATTGGGATGCCATCCCAGAATTTTTTAATATATATTGGGCACTGGTACCGTCTCCGCAGTATGCAATTTTAGGAATAAAAATCTCTCCCACCTGAACTGATCCTTCTTCTAGCTCAATTCCACCACAAAAATCAACACGAATTACTTTTTTTGCTTTTGTTCTCTTTAGACATTCCATAATTATTGCGGTATTCGGAGCTCCGATATGTGAAAGAATTATGCTTACCTTTTTGTCATTTAATAACCCATTATAGACCTTTCCATATTTTCGCTTATTTTTAATTTTAGAAACTAGTTTTTTCATAACCATCTTACTTGCGGGGAGGATAACCGTTTCATTAATATCAGAAGGTTTTGTTTCTAGAAACAGTCTCACCAACTTTTCATCTACGCTAATAAACTTTAATCCAAAATTTAATAATTCCATTTTAATTTTGTCAAACAATTTAATCATCAGAACTTTAATTATAAATTATAAGTTTCAATATAATTAATAGAAAACTTATAAGAATTAAGAATTAATAATTAATGTAATTTAAAATAACTTATTTTATTGAAAGCATTGAACTAATTTGATCAATTGTCAAATTGTGATTAAAGTTATGAATAAATTTATAGAGAATAAGAAAATTACGAATGAATTTGTAGAATCGTATACAAAATCAACCTATAGAATAGTGGGAGAGAATAAACATTCTGCTATCAAACCTTGTCATTGGCTGGAACAACGCTTAATGACGGGTCGAAAAAATCGAAATTGTTATAAAGGCATATTTGGAGTAGAAAGCCATAGATGCCTTCAAAACACACCCTCCTTACCCTTTTGCAATCACCAATGTGTTTTTTGTTGGAGAGATGTTGAAACTGGAGGATTAGGAAGTGAATTCTTGGTAGAATCAGATGATCCCGAAGAGTTAGTAAATGAAATGTTTCGGCATCAGCAAGATATCATAAAAAACCATTTGCCACTAAGGAGGTACATAGATAATTATGAAATTATGATTGACATCCTAAATTATATGATGGTAAATGAAGAGCCTCAAACGATAACTACTCTCTCAAAGAATCTTCACGTAAGTAAAAATAAAGTAGATAGAGCCATAAATTTACTTAAGAATCAAGCATTTGTGTATCCACAAGAAAATTTGCGCAAATATGAGATTTGCGAGGATATTAAAAATTCAATTACAAATCGTGATGAGATTAGATTACTCATTAAAAGAGAATTGACCTCTCCAAACGATATTATGGAAACCCACGCTGAAGCGTTAATTCCTAATCATGCGGCCATATCTCTAGACGGAGAGCCTATGCTGTATCCAAACATCTCCGGTCTTGTAGAAGAATTCAAAAAAAGAAAGATGACAACTTTCATAGTATCCAATGGGACACTTCCGAATAGAGTAGAGGAATTAGATCCTTTACCTTCTCAGTTATATATAACTCTTCCGGCGGCTAATGAGAAGATGTATAAAAAGGTTTGTAGACCGATGATAAAAAATGGATGGAATAAAATTATGGAGACCTTGGAACTATTGAGTTCACTCCCAACCAGAACATTAATTAGATTAACAGCGGTTAAGGGTTTGAATATAGATGAGAAATATGTAGATGATTACATTAAAATTATCGAGAAGGCAAATCCAGATTTCTTTGAAATAAAAGGATTTACCTTGCAAGCAAAAGCCTTATCAATAGATGATAGATTAAAGACAGATAAAAAGGTGACAGATTTCTTTCCGGACTATGAATATCTTGAGGATATAGCTTTAACATTTGAAAAGCATTCTTCATTCCCTTTGATCTATAAAAATGAACCAAGTAGAGATTTCTTATTTACTGTAAATTGGAATGAAACTAAAGATCCAAAAATTAAAAAACCTTAATCTGTTCTAAAGGGATATCAACTTCTTAGTTTTCTTATATAATATACTTCTTTAATTATTTGTTTTATTAATCTATTAGCAATCGGCTTTTTTTGGGATTTCATTCTAGATAATATTAATATTGATATTTTATCTTAAATTTTCATTTCTCAATATCAGATAATTTTTAAATAATTTTTTAAATTAATTGGGTTATTAGAAAGATGAGCAACGTAACAAATGGGAGTAAATATAAGAGTTCGATGCCCTTTATAATGATAGACATGGAAGGGGTTATTACGCCTGAGATTTGGATTGGTATAGCATTATCCACGGGAATAGATGAATTAAAAATAACCACGCGTGATATTCAAGATTATTCAGTGCTTATGGAAAGAAGGTTAAAGATTCTTTTAGAGCATAATATCACACTTCCCAAGATTCAAGAAATCATTAAAGGCATGGATTTACTAAAGGGCGCTAGAGAATTTTTAGATTGGTTGAGATCTCAAGTACAAATGATTATCGTCTCTGATACGTTTATAGAGTTTAGTAAACCGTTCATAGAACAATTGGGATATCCAACTATTCTTTGTCATAACCTCGTGGTAAATGAGGGAGGTATAATAATAGATTATCAAGAACGAGTGTTAGATCAGAAGAAGAAAACGGCGCTCTGTTTCAAGATGATGAATTATGATATTATAGCAATCGGAGACAGCTATAACGATATCGGTATGCTTGTGGAGGCTGGGCACGGCATCTTCTTTAGAGCACCGGAAAAGATCACCAAGGAATACCCACAATTTCCCGTAGTTCATGAATATTCTGACTTAAAGGATCTCATCATTTCATATCTAAAACTTGATGATAAATCAACGTCCACAAGTTCTAAACCTAAATTATAAAAAGTCTATAACTTTGGAATTTTATAGGTATCAGAATAGGATTTAGCTTCATTGATTTAAAAACCTATAAACTATTTTCTTCAATTTTCCTAAATTCGTTTTTTTAAGAGCAGAAAATTCCAGAAAAGGGATTTCATAATTATAATTGTATTGAAAATTGGTCAAATGCACTAAGTTTAATCCGTACGCTCTCGAGGCTTCAACAAGTAATCCAATTATCCTATTTACATCGATTTTTGAGACCTTATCTATTTTATTCACAACTACGAGCATGGGGATCTTAAATTCTCTTAAAAAGGAGATCAGCTCAAAACTTAAGGGAATTGTTTTGGTATTCTTTATGAAATATTTTTCCAATTCATCTTCAATTCGCAAGATATTTAGGACGACTAATCCGAAAAAATAATCCTCGTTATGTTTTTCAATATGTCGGACAACTTGATTCTTAATATGTTCTTCTCGACGCTTGCTGGTCTTTCTCATATATCCAAAACCAGGAAGATCAACGATTTGGAAATCCATACCATGTTGAGTAATTGGTTTAATTAAAAGAGTACTTCCCGGAGTCTTTCCAGTCTTCCCCTTGAATTGCTTTGGATTTTTAAGAAGAAGTTTCGTAATTGAACTTTTTCCTACATTGGAATTACCAATAATTAGCAAGGAAGGTTTTTCACTCATATTCATTTATATATAAGGATTGTATTGTTAAGAAATTTCTGGATATTTTAGGGCTTAAAAGGAATGAAAGAAAAGAAAACATTAAGAAAAAAAGAGTTAAAAAAACGATTATATTATATTTTAGTCGGCCATTAGGTTTTACATCTTTCTTGAAGGTAAATATTGACCGTTTTGTATTTGCTTGGAATACCTCTCTCATATTTTTCCTTTTCAGCCTTTAAACACTCGGGGCAAATCGCAACATTCAATTTATTTTCAAATTCTTTATCACACTCTAAACACATATAGAAGTTGTTGTTACAGAAAATACTAATCACCAAATCATTTTTTTTTATAATTTTACTATTGGTGAGCAAAGATAAAGTTATAAAAAAAGAGAGTCTACAAATTTTCTATTATTTTTTTAGGGTATAGGTATATTCTGGATATATAATTCAAAACCTTTATCTATGGTGAATTTTCTTATAGATCGGAAAAATCATCCTTTAAGAAGTCCATAAACATCTTTTTTTTCTTCTCCTCTTCTATTATAGGTCTGGTGCTGATTGGATCTCCTGTTTTTTCTAAAAATTCTTTTATTTTTTCGATATTCATATTAATCTTAAATTTACCCCCCGATTGATATCTGACAACTTGTTTTTCTTTAAAGGTTAAACGTAAAAGATAGCCCAGACCGAAATAAAATTGATGTTCAGCAATTGGATCTATCGCACTCTTACTGGTTACTTCCTTTAACTCATCGTATAACAAATTCTTACTTGCGGTATGATCTTCGATTTCATAGACTAAGTAATTAAGAGCATGATACCAAATTTTATCTCTTTTATCCTTGAGATATTCCAAAAAGGATTCTTCGGTTTGAACTTTAGGTTTCTCCTTTTCTTTCCTCTGTTTTTCTAATTCCTCTTGTAAACGCCTTTCTAATTCATCTTCCATGCTTTCTGATCCTTCAGCTTCTGTAGTTCCTTCGGGAATTAATCCCGGTTTTTCCTTTTTAACTGTTTCTACTGCCTTTTTCATCTCAAGAAGTTCATTTAAGTCCATTTTTCCAAGATCCGAAAAATCTGTCAATAATTCTTCTTGGCTGGGAGTTCCTTCGAAATTTTCCATCTCCGAGACTTCATCAACACTTTCACTTTTGTCTACATCTTCTTCTAAATTTAGGGTCTCATCAGGAATTGAATCATCAGAATTTTCAAGATCAGAATCGATCCCTTTATGTTTTTTATATTTCTCAATGAGCTCTTGCTCATCATCTTGGTCATATTCAAACTGAGAAGCTTCTTCAGATATTTCGAGATCTTCTTGTTCGTCTAAACTCTCTTGTTTTTGGATCTCTTGGATTGTTTCTCTGCCGGTTCCTTCCTCCTCTTTAACTAAATCTATGGCTTCCCTCATTTCTTGAATCTCTTCCATATCCAAATCGTCTAAATCGGAAAAATTTTCCTCTAAAGTTTCCATTTCTTTAAAATAAGTCTGTAAATCATCTTCATCTTGAGAGGATTTCTCTTCTTTTTTCTCATTTGACACGTAATAACATCTCAGCAATTTTTTCTACTTTAAAACGAATAATAACCATCTAATTCTAAAAAGGAAATTAACATAATTAAAATTATTTTGGGCATACATAAATCCTTTAAGATTAAATAGACCTTAAATAATATTAATGGCTGAGTTAAGGTAATAAAAAAAAATAAAAATAAGATTAAAAAGCAAAAAATTTGGTTAAAATTGAAAAAAAGGATAAATATAACAAAAAAGAAATTTAACTTCTTCTGTACAAGAATCGTTCCCAAGAAGCTACAGATGGAAGTTCTTTCTTAACACCTTTTCTTTCTCGAATCTCTAAAATTAGTTCTTCTTCTATACTTCTTGGAACTTGTTTAAAGCCCTCGAACTCGTAGCCGAAAAAAGCTCTTCCCTGAGTACTACTTCTAAATTCATCGGCGATTCCTATCGTTTCTGCAGCGGGTAGGAATCCATTAATTCGCACATATTCTCCGTCTGGGTTAACTGTATTGACTTGTCCTCTGTGCTTATTAATGATTGCTAAAACTCCAGACTCTGTACCACGAGGGGTCTTAATGTCGATTCTTTGAATCGGTTCATACAAATGCGGGTCGGCGTCCATAAAAGCCATACTCAGAGCAGCAAAAGTCATGCTTGCGATTTGGTTATACCCTGTATGGGCTGGATCTTCATGTATTGTCATATCTGTGAAGACGACTTTAACGCCAAGACAAGGTTCTTTCGCAAGAACACAATTAGCACTCCAATCTCTGAATGCGGCTGAGAGATAAGACTTAACTCTATCCAATCGTTGTAGACCTTTCGTTCCATTAACCAACATATTTCCTTTATAAACATCAACAACTTTTTTAGCTTTCTTTGAATCCCAATCTGCTTGTTCCCTTAAAATTTCAGCTCTTTCTTTATCGTTCATTAAGTCGGTGATTTTACCTGCTTCAAGTAAATCTTCCGTGACTTGATCCAAAGGTTCTAAATACATCTGAATCCTGTTATGTGCGTTTGAAGATTTTGTATGATATTCTCTACTGGGTTTCTTGATTTTCTCACGATAGACAATGATGGGTTCTCCGATATCAATTTTCACTTGGTTATTAATTCTTTTGGTTAAAATATCAATCTGGAGCGGATCAATTCCTGAAAGAATATATTCCTTGGACTCTTTATCTAAACGGAATTCCGCGGTCGGGTCAGCCATAAGCCATTTCTTGACCACACTACCTAACTTTGCCAAATCATGAGGATCTTTTGGTTTAATCGATCGTGAAACAACTGCTTCACATGCATAACTGATTTTTTCAAAAGAAGATACTGCTCCATCTTCAGGTACATTATCGCCCGAAATAAATGTTTCACCAGAAGGACATATAAATCCGTACATCGCAAATAAGTTTCCAGCGGGAATTTGTTCAATATCTAATAAATCCGTGATTTCCATTACTCCTAATCGTTTAATTCTTTGGTTCTTTTTCTGATTCACGAGATATATTTGGTCCGTCTTATCTAAGGTACCCGAAAATACTCTTCCGATGAGTGTGGCTTGGTAATTTCTATTTGGATCCAAAAAAATCTTTGTGATCATACCACATAATGGACCGTTGGGATCACTTTTTGAAAGTGCTTTACCCAATTCGGAATCTTGGTCTCCTTCCCATATTTTTTTTAAACGATATTTGGAAGCTTCGATCGGGTTGGGTAAATGATCTACAACCATTCTTAACATTGGTTCATCAAGAGGGAGGTTCTTTCGAAGCCAATTAATATCTCCTTCTTCGTATTTTTCAAATACTTTTACGGGTGTGTATCCTTTCTGCTTTAGGATTTCATAGGTGAAACCCCAACCATGCTTAGCACTTCCAATTGCAACCGAATTATCGGCAAATTCTACACCCCAATCTGACCATTCCGGTCGAACTTTCTCGATTAAGGAATTAATTTGTTTGGTAATATCGTCAATTTTCGCATAAGTTTCATCGGGACTAAGTTTTAATTCACTGATTAATCTATCGACTTTGTTAATAAATAAAACTGGCTTACATAATTCATTCCCAACAGCCAATCTTATATTCGTTTCTGTTTGAGTCATAACACCTTCAAGGGCATCGACTAATACGATGCATCCATCACTACCTCTAAGTGCTCTAGATACTTCCCCAGTAAAAGAAATATGTCCGGGAGTATCATTTATTTGAAAGATGTACGGTTCTGAACCTTGTTCATCTCTCGGGTCATCAAATGAAAGTAAAACAACACTAGTGAAAATTGTAATACCTCTTGCTTGTTCTTCTTCATCAGAGTCTGTCATTTGCAGCTGTCCAGCGTCTTCCTCTCTCATTAGCCCGGCTCTGCGCATTAGGTAATCACTTGCTGTCGTCTTGCCGTGATCAATGTGAGCTACGATTGAAAAAATTCTCTTTTTTTCATAGCTACCTTCTGTGATTAGCTTTTCTATAGTCTCTGGGTTCTTTACTTTGACCATTCTAATTCACTTTATTTTCTTAATATAATATTTCTAATATACTTATATCTTTAAAAATGCACGAAACCATAAAAATTTTATTAAAATACGCTACAAGCGATAATTTTAGCGAATTTATTATAAAATTAAGAGCTCAATTTTCCCGAATCAATAATGAGAACTGTAAGTGTCTATCAAGGGATTTAGAATTTCGAGATCTCAATTAATCAAGTTATAATTTTGAGCTAAAGTTTGACTTTAGATTAATTCCATTTTAAATTAAACTAGATCATTACTATTCAGATTTTTTTCCCTAACTTAGATAAGTAGAAAATATCAATAGAAAATAAGATTAATTATTAATGGAGGGAGAAACTAATTTATGGAAATAGTCAATACAATACGAAATATGATTTTTTGATCATATCACATATCTATATCAGTTCTCTCCCATATCGGTTAGTAAAAGAATGACGATCTCATATTACTCATAATATCACACCATTTGTTTGAAGAATACCCGCATTTCATTTCAAAATTGATCCATTTATTTCCATGTTTGATAATATTGAATGTCTTCCAGTTATTCCTTACTTTTATCGATTATTCCATATTTTACTCTATAAAAATATACCTCATTAATAAAGATTCAATTTTAAGATATGTTTTATTGAACATTAAAGTCACCATAAACTAAACTGCACATTCCGACTTTTTTAAATTCCAAGCAGTAGAGTTCGAAAAAAATATGGAAAAATTTGTACCTCAATACTTTATAAAGAATATGGGTATTAATACAATAGACTTTATGAGGTGTTCAAATAATGAATACTAAAAAAATTTTACCGATATTAGGAATTTTTCTATTATTGATAGCAAGTCCTCTTGTGGCCGCTCAAGGACAAGGAGAAGAATTTAAACGTAATAAATCTCAAGGATTACGACAAGTAGAGACATCTGGTTTAGCAGTTAAGGTAACAGCGGGAGGGAATGTACCACACTTTCATTTCTGGGATCCAGAAGAAAATGAAACAGATTATCACGTACTTTTTGCGAGATTATTTGAAGTAAATGACACTAATGATAATGGCGCTTACGATAAAGAAGAAGACGATCCAGTGGGTGTTCCTTTAGCACTTCCGTCGCAAGGATGGGATGTAAGTGATTTCAATGTTGTTGACGACGAATCTGTTCACTTCAATTTCACTCATGAACCAGACACGGGCGTAGGGCTTCCTTCAGAGATAGCAGGAGAAGTTTATATTCAGCTGAGAGTCCATCTTTATGCGGCAAATCCTGAGGAACTTAAGTTTGACATTCTAATTTCTGACTGGGATTGGGAATCCGATGAAACACTCTTAGTGTTGCATTTTACGGTATCCTTAAGCGATCATGACGAAGGAGAAGGTCAACGCGCTCCCTCAGACTTTAAAGCCGAAGGTAATGAGGTACAATTTAATCAAGCTTACATGGGATTTGAAGAGACCGCAAAATTAACAAACGAAAATACAGTTGGAGTTGCTGGAACAGTTGCCCCAGGAAACGGAGAGGGAGACCAGGATAAAAATTCGATCTATCTATCGTTTGAAAACTTTCAAGGAGAATCATTAGAATACGATCCAACACTTGGAATAATGACTGAAGGAGATAGTGATGGTGGAGATAGTGATGGTGGAGATAGTGATGGTGGAGATAGTGATGGTGGAGATAGTGATGGTGGAGATCAAATTACCATAGGTACTCCGGCGATTTGGATTGGATTGTCAATTGGAGCGATACTAGGTTTGCTATTAATAATCCGGAAGTTTAAGTATAAGACAGCATAATTTTCTCTTCGAAATTTTAATTAAATCTTTTTTTTTTAACTTTTTTTTTAAGTTTAACAATAATAGGAGTTAAATTAATTATATTTAACATTGTTCATGAAGTATATTTTTAATTTATAATACATCTTTTAGGCAATAAATACATATACTTAGGATTTGAAATCTTAATTTTTGAGCAATTAATTAAGATAAAATAAAACTTTACTTTCAGAAACTTTTAAGAATTGGTTTTTTGAATATGAACCAGCTTTAGAATTAAGAGGATCAATTCGCGGAATATTAGCGAGGAATATAAAGGAAATTCAGAAATTCTAAATTCATTTATATAGTCTGAAATATCAGGATCTTTTTTAGACTCAATTATAAGAAAACAAAAAATTTTGAATTTATAAAAAATAATTATTTCTGTAAATTCTATAAATAATTAATTAATCATTTTTTTATTTTTCAATATCATGAGAAATTCTTTTTAATTTTATAAAACTTTTTTTTGATACTGGTAAATTTTGACTCTTATAAAATATAAGCTTTTATAATCTTCTAAAAATCACTAAAACCAAACTCTTTATAGGCTTTGTTAATTTAAAGCTAAAATTCTGAGTTGAGAATAAATCTATAAATTATAGACTAGATTTTTTTAAATATAATCGGATGTGGTAAAGAAAGCTATATGATATAGAGGATTTTTTACATAGTAGTTAGAAATATTATAAATTTTAAGTTTTAAGTAAAAAAAATACGGAAAATATTATACCTCAATACTTTATAAAGAAAATAGGTTCTAATATAGTGAATCTAAGAGGTGTTCATAAAATGAATACTAAAAAAATTTTACCGGTATTAGGAATTTTTCTAATATTAATAGCAAGTCCATTCGTAACCGCACAAGCTGAAGAATTTAAGCAAAATAAATCTGAAGGATTACGACAAGTAGAGACATCTGGTTTAGCAGTTAAGGTAACAGCGGCAGGAAATGTACCACATTTCCATTTTTGGGATCCAACTACAAATGAAACAGATTATCACGTACTTTTTGCGAGGCTATTTGAAGTTAATGACACTAATGATAATGGTGCCTATGATAAAGGAGAAGATAGCCCCGTAGGTACTCCTTTAGCGTTACCTTCTCAAGGATGGGATGTAAGTGATTTCAATGTTGTTAACGACGAATCCATTCACTTCAATTTCACTCATGAACCAGATACGGGCGTTGGGATTCCTTCAGATGTAGCAGGAGAAGTATATATCCAATTAAGAGTCCATATTTACGCAGCAAATCCCGAGGAACTAAAATTTGATATCTTAATTTCTGACTGGGATTGGGAATCAGAGGAAACACTTTTAGTCTTACATTTCACTGTTTCTTTGAGTGATCATGGGGAAGAAGAAGGAAAACGGGCTCCAGATAATGTCAATGCAACTGGTACTCAATTTCAATTTAGCCAAGCTTACATGGGATATAACGAAACGGCAACATTAAGGAATAACAATACAGTTCAAGTCGGAGGGTCGAATGCTCCTGGAGATGGAGAAGGAGATAATGGTAAAGATTCAATCTATCTTGCCTTTGAAAATTTTAAAGGAGAAACCTTAGAATATGATCCAACATTGGGAATTAGTGTAGAAACCGAACCAACAGATGGAGAAGAAGAGCCAATAATTGGAAGTCCTGCTATTTGGATTGGATTATCAATTGGTGCAACACTTGGATTGTTATTAATAATACAGAGATTAAAGTACAAATCTAAATAAGATATATAAAATTTTTACTACTTTTTTTTTATACCTAACTTTTAAATATTTTTAAGAAATGCTTAAAATTAAATTGGAAATACCTAATATACTTTTAAGTGTATTATCTTAAATCATTATTCATATAAACAACCAATTCTTTCAAACTTAAGTGATAATAACAAGTGAAAATTCTGGTTCTGAGTCATTTCGATTTTCAATATGGTCCTCAGGTTATCTTAAAAGCGCCCAAGTCTCTTGATGATGAGGAATTAGAAAATATTCCCGCTCTTATGGATCTTTATGAGAAAGGCTTTTTTACTCACATGTTTGGGAAGTTTAAAAGTGCTAACTTAATATTTGAAATACCCAGTAAATATGCCAGAGGGACTCAAGAACTCCTATTAATATCCTATTTAATTGATGTGAATAGTGATATTAACTTAAATGTCACAAAAGAATTACTAAAGAAGTTTGCTGCAAAATTAAAGGATATTAAGAATATATATAAGGCATTTCATAAGACTTCAGAAGATGTTTCATCAGCTATAAAAAAATTTGAAGATGTAAAGGGGCTCTTTAAGGAGTTTTATGAGTCTTTTCCAGAAAAAAGTATTATAATTAAGAGGAAAGCAGTAAAAATATTCGTGTATGGATTATCTCAAGCCGGAAAAACTACGATAATAAACAGTCTCCAAGAATCAGTCTCTAAATCAACTTTACCAACAACGAATGTTAATATTTCCAGAGTTGTTATTAATGATTTATCAATTTTGACCTATGATGCCCCTGGACAAACTAAATTTCATGACCTTTGGATGCCATACTTAAAAGACCAAAATGCTTTGGTTTTTGTGTTAGACCTTGCCGATAAATCAAAATATGAAGAAGCATCTCAAGTTTTGCATAAAGTGGCTGAAAGAAAAGAGTTAAAAAATTTACCCTTACTTATTTTATTAAACAAAATTGATATTGCGGATAGAAATATCGAAAAGATCGTAGAAAGCTTAGATATTGAAAAATTTGAAAATCGTCCTGTAAATTATTTTCTTACAAGTGGATTAAGAAATGAGGGAGTAGAAAAAGCTTTTAATTGGTTATCGAGAAAATTATCAAATAAAGAGCAGCACTCCTTAATTCAAGATATAGGTCTCATATTCTCTCAATGGGATGAAATTGATGGATTAAAAATTAATTCTGTGTATCCAGAACATGTTTTCAAAGATCCTGAGGTAATAGCGATACGATGTTTTTCCATATCTCAATTTATTTTTGGAGGGGAAAAATTTCGAAAGATTTCCGTTATTTTACCTTTTACCCACTTAAACGCAAAAGCAGCCATTTATTTTGATAATGTTCGGGATGATAGTATTAGGGGTGGAGTTTTACCTCTCATGCTCGTTATATTCTATAATGAAAATATTCCAAGAACCGTAATCGATAAGTTCAATAAATTTATTTTCAGTAGATTTGAGGAAATTAAGGATCATTTTGATGATTCTAAAAAAGTTTATCAAGATTTGAAAGATTTACATAAAAAAGTCATTGAACGGCTGAAATCTTTTAAACCCACAGTAAAAGCTTTAAGATTAGCCGAGATGCGTTACCAATCGCTATTTAAAGCGGCAAGAGATGCCATTCTTATTATAGATCGAAATACGGGTTTGATAGTGGATGCTAATAAACAAGCAGAAAATCTATTACATATTGATCTTGAAGAGATTATTGGTCTTCACTCTTCTCAAATTCATCTTGAAGAAAAGAATGCTAATTTTTTAACACAGATATTACAACAAATCAAGTTGGAAAATCATCCTCCTATAGAGATGAAAATAAAAGATCATTATGGAAAAAGCACATCTGTCGAAGTTAATGCTAACTTGGTGAATTTAGGGGGAGAAAATCTGATTCAAAGCATTTTAAGAGATATAACAGAAAGAAAGCAAGCTGAAAGACAGTTAAAAGAATCAGAGAAGAAATTTCGACATCTATTTGTCCATTCTCCATTTGCAATTGTTTTATTAAATTTAAACGGGGTTATAGTAGATTGTAATCCCGCAACAGAAGATTTGCTAGGTTATAAGAAAGATGAGTTAATTAGTAAAGATTTTTCCGATCTATCAATAATCCATCCTGATTATATGGATCCTTTGTCAGAAAAAATTAGCTCAGTCCTTGAAAACAAGGAACCCGCAGGAATGGACCTTCAACTGTACAGAAAAGATCATCAAAAAATCTGGGCTAATATTCAATCTTCCTTAGTTAAAATACGGGAAAAAACATTTGTTCAAGTAATCGGTAATGATATTACCGAAAAGAAGGAAGTTGAAATATCTTTAAGAGAAAGTAAGCAAAGATTTCATAAGGCATATGATAGAGCCAATTTCTACAAGGAACTATTTGCTAATGATATGAACAACATCCTAAATAATATCCAAACTTCAATTCAACTCTATTCTCTTTATAAGGATGATCCGAATAAGAAGGAAGAAAGAGATGAGATATTAGAAATTATTAAAGAACAGAGTATTAATGGGATGCAATTGATATCTAACATTCGAAAGTTATCATACTTAGAGGAAAGTGAGATTACTATAGAAAAGATTAATATTCTTGAGGTATTAAATGAAGCTGTGGACCGAATCTATAAGGAGTTTCCAAATAAAACTTTAAACATAGAGATTGATATCCCTGACAAGGAATTTTATGTATATGCAAGTACAATTTTGATTGATGTATTTGAAAATCTTCTTATTTATGAAATTAAATATAATGATGATCCGGTTATTGAAATAAAGATTAAGGTAAGAAGAGCTTTAGAAGGCAAAGAAAAATACTTAAGATTAGATTTTAAGGAATATGGGCTGGGTGTTGAAGTAGATCAGGAGAAGATGTTCCAGAGAGATAATCGGGGAATGCTTTTAAGACTCAGTTTGGTAGATGAGATAATAAACTCATTTGACGGACAAATTTGGGTTGAAAAGGGAAACTTTGTGATTCTCCTTCCCGAA
>CAZZIC010000095.1:0-16010 GCA_964653985.1 uncultured archaeon
CCAAACAACATCAACCGCATAGCGGTATCAGATTTTTGGTAATTTTTTTTTTTTATTATTTTTACTTAACTTGAAGATAACACTAACGAATTATATTTCGATAATGAAACTTCAATGTTTTTAATCTTTATTGGGTTTAAAATTTTTCTATACGATCCATCACGAGTTATCATCTTGATGTAGGATTCAAAGGGTTTTGAAGATAACGCATATTTCTGACAAATGAGATCATCTGCCTTTCTGCCAATGCCCAAATCGGCGTTTACATCCGAATGAATTATTCCGTATAGGTAGGACTTGAACAAGCCCCTAGAGATGTATGGCTCTGCGTTGGGGTACCAATTGGACTTAGGTTTGATATAGACTCCACGAACTCCTTTCTTTTCTTTATTCATCCGTTTTCTCAATTTCTGGATCTTATCGGCACATTGGGAGATTAACTTTAGATCATCTGTCCTTTCGATTTTATATTTTAACTGCTTAATTTCATCTCCGAGTTTCTTTAAGAGATCCATATCTACCAAATTAAGGTGGGAAGCCATCGAGGTATAGCTTTCTTCGGTTCGGATGACATCGATTCCTTCAAGCAGTCCGATATATTCAAGATATTCAACTATCCGTAGATGAGGTAATAATTGAAAGATCTTGTTGGATCGCTTGAGAGGTGCGTTATTTTTCCATCCTTTGTTATACCCGCATACTATTACTCCGATTCGATGTTTTTTACAATAATTAATGATGTATCTGGCGATCTTATGACAGCGATCTTTTACTGCAGAATTACGATAATTAACCACTCGGAAATATTCGATTTTATGTTCGTCTCTGATTGCTTCGAGTCGTTCTATCCGTTTCTTCTCACTAGGCAAACTTGAAAGTTCTTTTTCCAAATTATCATATACTTTCAATTTCACTCTATACTCTTTAACAAAATAGAGTTTCCCACTTAGAAACCCTCATCGACGGACTACAAACGGTCAGAGTAAGCAACGCAAATTCCCATTTTAATATGAACACCGATGATCTCAGAAGATCAAAAGATCTGTTATTGGAATATTCCAAAAAAGAACTTGAACGAGTCGATGAGCAAGTCAAGATCATCACAGCAGAACTAGGGAAAAGACATTATGTTTGCTCACTTTGTAATACGAAGATCTCAGATAGAGAACTCCCAGAAAAATGTTCTAATGTTTAAATATTATTTTTCCTTAGATGAATTAGTACGACAGGGATAATTTATAATATGGAAAACTTTCTATTTGCACTATTTTTAGCTCTTTTAGCTGGGTTATCAACAACTGTTGGATGTTTTATCGCATTTCTTGTGAAGACTCCGAGTCCAAAATTTCTTTCATTAGTAATGGGATTTTCAGCTGGAGTAATGTTGTTAATTTCCTTTGTTGAATTGCTTCAAGATGGAATCGAAAGTATGGGGTTTTTTTTTGGTATGTTTTTCTTCTTTTTAGGATTGTTGATAATGTTCATTATTGATGTTGCTGTTAGCCATGAATATGAATTTGAGGATACTGTAGAATTGCTATTAAAACAAAATGGTTCTTGTGAATATTTCGAGCATTCGAAAAAAGGGAAAAAAATAAAAAAAATCGAAACTCATCAATATCAAGCTGAAAATACTATAAAGACTAATAACAACACAAGTCTGGAAAAAACCTCTCTATTTATTTTCCTAGGTGTCTTTATTCATAACTTACCGGAAGGTATGGCAACATTTGTAAGCACCATAGCGGAAGTTCAATTAGGGATTTTATTAGCGATTGCGATAGCATTTCATAATATCCCAGAAGGAATAGCGGTTTCTGTCCCCATTTATCTCTGTACTGGGAGCAGAAGTCGAGCGTTTTTCTATTCATTTCTTTCGGGGATAAGTGAATTTTTTGGGGCACTTCTTGTTGGGTTAATTTTATTTCCATTTATTAACGAGTTTCTTCTTTCTGCAATGTTATCTATCGTAGCAGGATTGATGGTTTATATCTCCTTGGATGAATTATTACCTCTTTCTCATTCATTAGGTAAAGAACATTTTTCAATTTTAGGTATATTTTTAGGGATGTTTGTAATGTTTATTAGCTTGATGCTATTATAGTTTATCGATAATTAAATTAAAATTAACTTTAGATGAGAAATATTTTTCAGAGTCGGATTAAAGAAAATTGCTATTTGCAACCCAATTAGATACTATTAAGATTAATATATTAAAAAAGGAAGATACATTCCAAGAGATTGGAAAAAAAGGCAAAGAAATTATTTAATTATTATTTATATAAGTTCTTATTAGTTATACCGAATAACTTATTAATCAAATTTAATAATATAATATAGATAACAACTTTTTTTGATAAGATTAATCTATTAATTTGGAAATGAGAACTAATATGGAGAATCAACAAAGCATAACATTAAGAAAATGCCTTACTGAATGTGAAAAAAATGCTAAATTAAAAGTTATTCGTGTTAATGCTGGTCATCGAGCAAAAACAAGATTAGCAAATCTTGGAATCGTGCCTGGGTCCATCATTACCAAGAGAAGAAGCGCACCGTTTAGAGGTCCCTTGGAATTATCCGTAAAAGGCTCTTCAATCGTTATAGGGCGCGGTTTAGCGGAAAAAGTGATCGTAGAATGTCAAAATGAATCGTGCAAAAACTGATTTTTTCATAATCTTTAGTCTTATTTTTTAGGAGAAATTAATTTGAAAATATTAAGAATATAAAAATCACAATAAGATAAGAGATTAGAAATGAGTTGTCACTTACCAACAGATGAGGATTTAATAGATAAAGAATCGATGAAAAATTATATTAATATCGCCCTTGCGGGAAATCCAAATGTGGGCAAATCGGTTATTTTCAACCAATTAACAGGTTTATCACAAACTATAGGAAATTGGCCTGGGAAGACTGTTGAAAAAAAGATGGGAACCTTAGAATTTCTGGGATATCATTTTAATATAATTGATTTACCCGGAATTTATTCCCTTTCTACTTATAGTCTGGAAGAAATTGTAAGTAGAGAATATATTGTTTCTGAGGATATTGACATCATAATTAATGTTATCGATGCTACAAATTTAGAGAGAAATCTTTTTCTTACGTTTCAAATGTTGGAATTAAAAGTCCCGATGATCCTCGCTATCAATCAAATGGATATCTTACGAAAGAGAAATATTGAACTGGATTTTGAAAAGCTCGAAGAGATCTTCAAGCTTCCAGTATTACCCGTAGTAGCAGTACACGGAAAAGGAGTTCACGAACTATTGGAGGAGGCGATTGAAATGATTGTTTACAATTACCCTCACTCACACTATAACGGAAGTGAGCCGGAAGAATGTTCACATCATTCTCATAATTATTATAGAACAGAGCATCTTAAAGATACACAAAGACCTCAAAAATGTATAAAAAAAGAGTTTCAATTTCCAGATCTTAGTCCGATAAAGAAATTTGGAAAGGAAATTGAATTAAGAATTCAAAAATTAATTGAAAAAATGGACCCTCATAAAGAATACTTGGAAAAGTTTCATTATCCGTTAAGGTTTCTGGCAATTAAAATTCTGGAAAATGACGAGGAAATTCGGAATATATTTAAAAATAAGGAAGAACTATTGGATATCCTTAAAGAAGCTAAAAATTATAGAAAAGAAATAGAAGGAATTCATGGAGAAGATATACATACTGTCATTTCTTCGGAAATTTATACAAATATTAATTCCGTGGTTGATAAGGTTATCGAAATAAAATCAAGGAAGGATTTAAAGAAAAAAACTTTAGCAGATCATATTGATCATCTTACCACACACTCTGTTTTCGGATATATTATTCTTGGTTTAGTGATTTTTGGTATTTATACGTTTACTTTTACATTGGGTGACTTTTTAGGTGGATTGTTAGATGAGACTTATTCCACATGGTCATTAGGGATTTATCAATCATTTGGAGAAGATAATCCGCTTGTAAAATTTTTTTGGGATGGTGGTGTAGGGGGATTAATCGGCGGAATAGGAGGCGTGCTTGTTTACGTCATCCCATTTTTTCTAGCAATTGAGATCTTACAAGACTCTGGTTATCTGCCAAGAGCTGCTTTTCTGATGGATAGACTTATGCACGCCATCGGAGTTCATGGAAAATCGGTAATTACAATGATATTGGGGTTTGGTTGCAATGTAGCGGGATGTGCGGGATGTAGAATCATGGAAACAGAACGAGAGAAGAAATTATCTATAGCTTTAACTTCATTAATTCCTTGTGCTGCCGTCTTAACGGTAGTTATGGGTTTGGTGGGTAGATATCTTGGATTTTTCTGGGTACTTTTAATCTTTATCGTAAATTTTTCTGTAATTTTAATAGTTGGAAGGATCTTAAATAAGGCAATGCCTGGAAAATGTACTGAATTAATCATGGAGATGCATGAATATAGGATGCCAAACTTCAATGTTATTATGAAACAGACCTGGATAAGATCCAAGGAATTCATCTTTAAGGCTTTACCTATAATAGTTATATTAGGAATTACCTTGGAAATAATGTTAATCTTCAGAGTATTAGATCCATTGAATCTAATATTATCTCCGATTACTGTAATTTGGCTTGGATTACCCGCTGTGACAGGTGTTTTTCTAATTTATGGAATTTTGAGGAAAGAATTGACCCTAGTTCTATTGGAAATATTAGCGAGTTCTATTGGTCTAACACTGCTTGAATTATTAACTCCACTTCAAATGTTTGTTTTTTCACTTGTTACTATGCTCTATGTGCCATGCTTTGCCACTATAATCGTTATTGCTAAACAAACCAATTGGAAATATGCTCTACAAATATCTTTATTAGAAATTGGTATTGCTCTTCTTTTAGGGGGTATTCTATACTGGGGATTTACCTTTTTTATGTCAATTCTTTAAGCCTTTTTTCTTGGGATGCTCAGCCAACCAGCATCAACCGCGCGTAGCGGTATCAGATTTTTGGTATTTTTCTTAATTAATTAATCAAATTTTTTTCTAATTAGTTCCTTTATTGAATTTAAGTTTATAATTTTTAAACCAAAAAGTTTTAAGATCGACATAATATCTAAAGCTTAAGATAAGCGAATAAAATGTTAGAAAAAAATATGTTGAACGAAAATTATTTTTTATTCTTGCTAAATGAAGAAAATTGGAAAATTGTAAAAAATACAAATATCATTGGAACTGATAAGAAAGATGCATTCAATGAGATTAAACCTAGGGACAAAATCCTTGTTTATCTTACAGGTGCTTCTGAAATTAAAGCTTTATATGAAGTTATTGAAAAATATGAAGATACAAGTGAATTATTTATTAATAAAGAAAGTCCCTACCGATTCAGTTTGAATCCTATCAAATTTTTCGATCAAAAATCGGATTTTCACACATTAATTTCCCGATTAGATTTTATCGATAATAAAGAATACTGGTACAGCTTTTTGGGCGGAATTAAAGGAACCAGGAAGATCTCATTGAAGGATTTCAATGTTATAATCAAAATGTTGGCATAATTTTAGTTTTTTTAATAGTTCTTTTTTTATGGTTATTATCATTACTATTTTCAATTTTTAGAAAAATAAAAAAATTCCTTTATATTATACTACAAAAATTAAATTAAGTTTCGATTACGATTTATCACAATAGAACTTAAATTGATACAATGAAAATTCGAATAACAACTCCCTGCAGAATTCATCTTTCCCTCATAGATGAAAATGGATATACTGGAAGAGTCGATGGGGGAATCGGCCTTATGCTTGATAAACCAAATGTTGTATTTGAAGCCTCCAATTCTGCGAAGGAATTTAAGATTGAAGCAAATAAATATTATCGAGAAGCCATCGAGGTAATTAATGAAAAAGCTTCAAAAGTCTTTAAAACTCTTAGAATTAGTAATAAGAATTTTCACTTCCATTTAAGAAGATACTATCCAACACACGTTGGACTAGGCTCAAAAACCCAATTGAGTCTTGCTATTGCGAATTCTATTGCAAAACTAAAGAATTTAGAACTTTCTCAGAGAGCTCTTACAAAGTTAGTGAATAGAGGAGGTACTTCTGGAATAGGATGGAGAGGATTCCAGACAGGAGGATTTATTCTGGACGGGGGACATGATTTTGGGCAAGGAGAAGAAAAAGAAAGCTTTTTACCCTCTTCTGCTTCAATTGATGCTAATCCTGCATTAACTATTATGAGATATAATATTCCCGAGAATTGGAGATTTGTGGTAGCAATCCCTAATGTTAAGAAAGGTGCTCACTCAGAAGAAGAAGTGAATATTTTCTCTAAATTTACACCAATTCCTAAAGAAGAAGTGAATGAAGTGTCTCATCAAATCCTAATGAAAATTGTTCCTGGAATTATTAAAAATGACTTAGAATGTTTTGGGGAGGGATTAAAGAGGATTCAATCCATAGGATTTAAGAAGATTGAAATAAGTTTACAAGATCCTATTGTTAAAGAACTTCTCAAATTTTTCGCCCAGTATGGAGTAAAAGCTTACGGTATGTCCTCTTTTGGACCCACTGTTGTTGGAATAACCGAATCAGATGAAGAAGCGAAGCAATTATCAATGGAAGTCAAAAAAAGGATAAAACACGTTGGAGGACATTTTTATGTCTGCCGACCTAATAATACCGGAGCTACAATAGAATATTTGGAGTGATTCAAATGTCTGACGAAATGAAGATATATTTTTCTAAGGAGGTATCTGACCGAGAGAGAGCTTGTTTTGAGGCAGGTATTAAACTCGGTGCTCTGTATCATATTTTAAGTGGAATTCCTATTGCCAAAAATGAGCAAGTGATAACTTCTATAGAAAAAGGGATCCAGTCCGCGATATCTTGTCAACCTTTCGTAGAGTCCGTAGAGATTGATTTAAACAGGAAAAAAATTCTGGGAAAGAGAGAAAAACCTTATAAATACGATGAAATTCATGGAGAAATCATTAAAGCCACAATTGAAATTAAATATGAAAATATACAAATTATTGCTAAAGTAGATTGGATTCAAAATCTAAAGTATCCGTTAATGTTTATAGAAAAAATTAAGAAAGCCTAATCCCGCAATTTATTGATATAATGTTCTACCAATGGAATAGATTCTAAAACTTCGTGATTTTTTCCAAACCTTTTGATATCTTGTAAATTTTCATTTATTTTAGAGAATATCTCCCCGCTTGACTTATTATTGTTCTTTTCAATGGCTACTTTAAATCGAGTAGCCAAAATAATCGTTTCTAGCATTAAATTTTCGGCTCTATTAAATAATTTATATGATTCATCTAAAATTTGAGAATTGATTACTCTTAACTTAAATTCTGTAATTTCAAACTTGTCTCCAAAACCCCCGGACTTAAGCTTCTGAGTCTCTTCAATAACTTCACAATATAAGACTCCCCACGCATCTTTGATTGAGGGGATTTTCATTTTTCTATGTTTAAAATCTGCTGAATTAGTTTTTAGGCTGTTCTCTAAATTGATATTATGAAATTCATAATAATCTTCTGGAAATTCTCTGAATTTTATTGGTAAGTATTTTCCCTTTAAAGCTGCTAAAGTATAGTAATAAATATTATCAATTAAATTAATGGACATCAGACCATTTTCTTTCAAATATTGATAAGTTGTTGTAGTTGGATACGGACCGAGTTTAATAAAACCATTTTCGATTACCCTAATTCCCATACAAGAGGTATTTGGGATAACATCGGAAGGAGTAGCTCTTATTTTAAAGGTACAAGCTAGAACCTCATACAAATAATCTCTTTTAAATCCATAATCATTCGGATTAAATCTCATTACTCTCATCTCATAGATATATTAAAATAGGTTTATTTATTAGCAAGAAGACAGCTTCAAATTATCCTTTCCTTCTTCTTGCGCTATTTCTTCTTCGGATTTTTTCGTCAAACCTGACCAGTGAACATTATTAACTCCTGTTTCCTTAGCAATCTCGTAGAGTTCTTCCATCTTTTCGGGATCAATCAGAGGTATACCTTTTAACCGCCACTCAATATCTAATCGGGTGTATTTATCTTGGCAGAGATTGTTAAATGATAACAAATCCCATCGTTCTGGAATATTCTCTAATTTCTCTACAATAAATTCCCCAATTCCTTGTACATTTTGTTTAGTAGCTGTAAAATCTGGAATAATGGGAGTCCTTATCCAAAGTCTTTTATTACTTTTGCGTACATATTCGCTAAACCATACCGCATTTTCTAAAATCAACTCATTTGGAACTCCAGTAAATTTCTTGTGTTTTGTGGAGCTAATTTCTTTAATATCTAGGAGGATGAGATCGACAAAAGGTAGAATTTTTTCATAAATCTTTTTTGAAGCATAACCGCACGTATCCAAGGCTGTGGAAATACCATTTTCCTGGCAAGTTTTTAAGAATTCTCTCACAAATTCGGGTTGTAGAGTTGGTTCTCCTCCAGAAATGGTGATTCCTCCTTTTGATTTTGTATAATAAACTTTATCTTTTTTAATTTCTTCGAATAAATCTTCTAAGGTCCACCACTTGCCAAATAAATGAAGTGCAGTGCTTGGACACTCTTCAGAACATTCCCCACATCCAATACATTTTTCCCTATTGATATGTATTCCTTTTTTATCAAAGGATAAAGCTTTTTGCTTACACATCTCTAAACAAGTTTTACAACCAATACATTTATGCCCTAACCATTCTAAAATAGGATCTCTGGAAATTGATTCTGGATTATGACACCATTCACATTTCAGTGGACAATGCTTGAGGAAAATGGTTGTACGAATCCCTGGACCGTCTTCAGTCGACATCTTTTGGATTTCAAAAACTAGTCCAGAATTTTTTTGGGTAAGCTCCCTCAAATTTATGACTCTCCTAAATTTTATCCTATAAATCAATTAAAAAGTAAAATTACACATTGAAAAACGACCTTAAAATTAAAAAACTTTTCTTTTCGATGATTAATAATTTCCAATTTCAATCTTGAAAATTAGTTAGTTATTCCTATTTTCACATAATTTTTTTAACTGTAAAAATAATATAATAATCATATCTAATTTGTTTTTACCTATTTATGAAATCTGATTCTTTGGTTTAGGAAAATGAGTCTATCTATTATTGAAAAATTAGGAATTGGGGATTTTATCGATCTCTCGTTACTTGAGATAATTACCTTAGATCAACTCCTTAGATTTGGAAAACCCGTTATTCGTCATTCACTATACGTAATTGTTAATGAATATCTAAAAAATGAGAAAATAGATGTCACATCTCATCTACTCAATAATGGGTTTCGTGAATGTGAAAAAAAGTTTTTGAAAGAGCTTAAAGAAAATAACCATGGGTCTAATATTTCCACTTCCAGTTTTTATAACAATTTAAATAATTTAGAAAAAAAAGGATTCATAAAATTCAATGAAGATGAGAAAGGTAAGATTGATACAATTGAATCTACCCTTCTTACAAAAAAAGCTATAAGATTTCTCCTCCAATTTTTTATGGATTCAACAGCTATCCCTGACTTTCCAAAATTTGATGAATCCTTAACTAAAAGAATACAAAAAAGAGTGGGAAAAAAAAACATAGAAAGTCTATTGGCTGCTTGGTTCGAACAACATGTATCTTTTAGGTTAATCACTTTTCTTAAAAACATATCTTCAGAAGTATTTGTTCTCTCTAAGATTAAAGATTATGAAGAATACGCTGTGAAGGAATTGGAAGATGTCCATTTTTCAAGAATTTATAAAAATTTAATCCGTGAACCTGATAATATGCTTGATGCGGTTGCAATTCCTCAATACAAGAAAGATATTGATTTCTATGGAATGACTAGGGATACTGTAATGAAAGAATTCTATAGGATAATCAAACCCGAAGGGTTTATCGTTGTTGTTTGTAAGGCAGAATTCCCCTTAACAAAAGATAGAGCTGCCGATGAATTATTAAACATTTATAGAGATTCCATCTCCAATTCGATCTTCAGTGAGAAAGAACTGAGAACTGATTTGGAAAGTGCTGGCTTTCAAAATATTGATATTTTCAACCATAAAGGAATGTTAACGGGCTTGGGTTATAAAATAAAAACAAAATAAAAAAATAACTACTTTTTATATATCTCCTCTACTGCAGATTATATTTACTTTAATCTCTCTTCAGACAATTTCAGATGATCTCTTTCAACTTCTACGAATACTTTGAAGATTCGCATCACACGAGGATGACTAGCTTCTTTTGCTGCCTTTTTATAGAATTTAATGGCTCTCTCCTCCCTAGCATGAGAATCTTCGAGATTCTGAATATAATTTGCAGCACATTTCTCTTCCCATTTATCAATTTTGTCAAGATCTAAAACCTTTTTCCACACAGAGGCATGTTCGCCCTCTACTTTAGATAAGATCTTGAAAAGTTTCTGACCTTCCAGCTTGGGAGTTTTTTTACTAGCACATTTATAAAAAAGTTCATTAGAAATTTCAACTTTAAGAGCCTTTTCTACATTGGCTTTATCAGTTTCATCTAACTCGAGCCCCCATGCACCAGAATCATCATATTCTTTTCCAAGAACAAGATTTTCTTGGGCTGCTCCACAGAAAGGGCATCGATCTGGAGGATCCTCACCGATATATGCTTCTCCACAGATTTCACAGACAAAAACATTTACATTTACTGTTATGATATGCTCACCATTTTAATTATAATTTTTACCTAAATCAATTATATTTTTTATTGGACGTTAATTTCTTAAAAAACAACATTATTTAAATTCTTAAATATAACTAAAAATCAAGTTTCGTTTTATATATAATTTTAAAGGGAAAACTTGAAAATTTATCAAATATATTCAATCAAATAAAAAAGTTTATTTAGGTTATTCTTTTAAATTAATCCTCTAATTAGGATTGACATAACAATAAAATACTTAAGAATATGAATACAAAAGAAAAAATTGTCTTAGGTATAGATCCTGGATCCAAGAGTTGGGACTTTTTTGCCCTAAAAGATGATAATATAATAGTGGATACCTCTATACCCACCAAAGTTTTAATAAAAGAGCCAGAAAAAATATTAACAATAATTAGATCCATTGAAAATCTTGATTTAATGTCAGCCCCAAGTGGTTTTGGACTTCCACTTAAAAATTTAGAAGATATGGAGGAAAAGGATATCTTTTATACTCTTCTGAAATTTAAACCCGAGGAAAAAGATAAACTCATCGGTTTAGGAGATATCTTAAGACTTATCAAGAAAGAAAATGTCCCTGGAGTAATTTTGCCTGGAGTAAAACATTTACCAACCGTCCCTCGATATCGAAAAATAAATAAGATTGATATGGGAACAGCCGATAAACTATGTACAGCGGTAACTGGAATTAGAGATCAAATGGAAAGATATGAAACAACCCCAGAAAATACAAATTTCATAATGGTTGAAATTGGATATGGATTTACCGCCGTTTTAGCTATTGAAAATGGTCAAGTAATTGACGGTATTGGGGGTTCAAATATCATGGGCTTCAGAGCTTGCGGGAGTTTGGATGGTGAATTAGCCTATCTCATAAAGAATATTAAAAAGAAAAATATCTATAAAGGTGGTGTGGCTTATATCGCAGGCTATTCCGATCTTAGTTTGAAAGAGATTACCTTACTTGCAGAAAAAGATAAACAAACCGAAATGGCACTTGAAGCGTATATCTCGAGTGTTAAAAAAGCTGTCTTTAGCATATCTTCTTCATTCTCTAATAAAGAGAAAATTCAAGAAGTCTTATTAGCTGGTAGGGGAGCTGAATTGAATTATTTAAGAAATAAAATCATTCAATCCTTGGGTAATGAATACCATGTCAGATTAATGAATTCCTATAGTCAGATAGCTAAAAGAGCCGCTCAAGGAGCTGCTTTTATCGCAAATGGTTTATTAGAGGGTGAATTTGAACCTATTATTAATAATTTAAAGATTAAAGAATCTGAGGGATCAATTCTTGATAACATCTTCATTCCCTTCGATAGAGAGAATTTATAAGTGATTTTAATTAAGATATTAATAATTACTGGTAAGAATAGTCATCAGATTTTAAAAAGAGTTATAGAAGACATTCCAGAATTTGAATTTGAGATCAAAAAGGCTCCAGTCTCGGTTTCTGCTTTTCTTACAAAAGAAATGGCCTCTAGAATATTAGAAGATACTGATTTGGAGGTTTTCGATTTAATTTTACTACCGGGGTTTGTTCAATGGGATTCAAAAAGTTTAGAAAAGAAACATAAAACTAAAATAAGAAAAGGTTCCGAATTTGCTTCTGATTTACCGATGATTATGAAAAATATAGATCAAATTGAGTTATCGACAAAAATTTCTGCGGATAAACTATTCAAAATCTCGGGAGAGAAAATTTTTGAAAAGCTTTATAAAAAGCAATTCAAAATTGCAAAACAGAAAATTGATACCACTTCTTTTTTCATAAACAAGAAACGCTCTGATGTAATAATTGGAAAAAATTTACCTCCTCCAATTATCGCAGAGATAGTGAATTGTCCCGAAAAGGAAGACAACTCAATACTAAAAAAGGTTGAACACTATATCCGATCTGGAGCCGATATTATAGATATAGGTTGTGTAGCAAATAAACCTAATCCAGAAAGAGTAGTCGAGGTTATTAAATTAATAAGAAATCATTTTGAGGTATTGTTGAGTATTGATTCTATGGATCCTAATGAGATTTTAGCAGCGGTTGAAAAAGAAATTGATCTCATTCTCAGTTTTGATCTTGGCAATTATAGGAATTTTCTCGAAATACCTAAAAATATTCCTATAGTCATCCTTCCTACAAAGATAAATGAAGGCTATTTTCCTAAAGATCCGAAGGTAAGAGTTAAAAATTTGTTAAAATTAACTAAAATTCTTATGGATAAAGGATTTAAGAAGCTTATCGCCGATCCTCTTCTAGAAACACCCATCGCTCCTGGTATTGTCAATTCACTTCAAGCCTATTATTTATATAAGAAGACCGTTTCTAAAACAAACTTTCAGCACTTAGAATTACCGATGTTTTTTGGAATTTCAAACGTAGTTGAATTAATGGATGTAGATTCCTTAGGAATAAATGGACTTTTAGCAAGTATCGCAGCAGAATTAAATATGGGAATTTTATTCACTGTAGAACACAGCACCAAAATGATGAATGGTGTTTCAGAATTAAAAGATTGTGTAAAACTAAATTATATTGCAAAGAGTAAAAATAGCCCTCCTATTAATCAAGGAATACAAATCTTTAAAGCAAAAGGAAAAACAAGCCAAGATATTCCAAAAATCGATATAGGTGAGGCAATTTCAGTTAAAAAATTAAATGAAGGCTATACAGTCGATGAGAATGGGTATTTTAAAATTTATGTGGATCATTATAAGAAAGAAATAATCGTACTTTTCTATACCTTAGAGGATGAGGTTGAGGAGATCTTAATAGGAACAGATGCGGAAGCAATCAGTAAAAAAATAATCGAATTAGGTCTGACAGATAATCCCTCTCATTTGAATTATATGGGGAGAGAACTAAAAAAGGCAGAGATTTGTCTTATTCATGGAAAGCCATATATTCAAGATGTCTAAAATAAAGAATTGATTTAATAATTTGCCCGATCTAGTTTAATATCTGATTATCTTTTCAATTTCCGAAAATTGATAATCAAGAAGCCAAATATTTATTAATAGATAAATTCATATTATCTTACGTGTATTAAATGATTCCTAAAAAGATGGAAGAATTTTTAAAAAAAAACTTACCAGAAGCGACTTTTAAGAATAGAACCAGGAAAGAAGATGGTAAATGCTTCCTAGAGTTCACGCATACTGATGAACATTTGCTTTCTCGTATTGGGATAGTTGTGGATAAACTGGGTCCCGAGAAAGTTGTTTGTATGTGGGATTGCGATTCTCCTGAAGAAATTGGAGGATATTTGGTGGTGGATAATCTGAGTATGGGTCGTCCATCAATGGGCGGCATCAGAATGCTCCCAGATTTAAAACCGATCGACATTTACAATCTTGCCCGAGGAATGACACTGAAAAATGCGGCTGCTAATCTCCCTTATGGAGGTGGAAAGGCAGGAATAGTTTCCGAACGAAACCTTTCAGAAGAAGAGCATGAAAGAATAATTAGAGGATTTGCTCGGTTAATCCGTCCATATAAAGAGGTCTACGTTCCTGGTCCTGATGTAGGAACAGTTGATGCAGATATGAAAACTATCGCGATCATGAACGGCCTTGACAGCGCTGTGAGCAAAACTGCTGATATGGGAGGTAATCGGATAGATGAACTTGGAGGTGCTGCAGGTGGTGTGGTTATTGCCCTTCAAACTCTTTTGGAAATAATGCCCCGATTAAGAATCTTACCCCAATTTTCAAATCTGGAGATTCCAGAAATTAATAATTTAGATCTCCTTATTCAAGGTTTTGGAGCAGTTGGGGCTCATGCATCTCGAATATTTATGAACAGGTTGCCTGAAGCAAAAATAATTGGAGTAAGTGATATAGACGGATATTTATTTAATGAGGAGGGGTTGCCCATCAATGAACTGTTTGATATGTGGAAAGAACATAATCTGGTATCAACTACATACTTTAAAAAGGAAATTGAACCAAATATGGGTAGTCATCCCACTCATTTTTCAACAAATCCCGACAACTTGCTTATGGAAAATGCCTTTTGTATGGTTCCTGCGGCTCCTATATTTAATTATCTCGGAGTGAGAGAATCGGAAAACCCATCAATTACTGTGAATAGGATGGGAGATTGGAGTGTAATCGTTGAAGGAGCAAATACATATTCCCCCGACCCGAACCGCAAAGCAGCGCGAATAAGAATGGAACAAATTGTATATAGAGATAAAGGTGTGATGATAGCGAATGATTATTTGGTAAATTCTGGAGGGGTAATCTTTGCCGCTCAAGAACATTTAGTTAAAACACCCGAACATTTACAAATCCCAGAAGAGACGCTTGGTGATAAAGAGGCTGTAAATAAGTGGTTAGAGGATCATTCTGAGGAATTTGCTGAACTTTCTAAAGAACGGCTGATTGAGGCTGAAGAATGGCGAGAAGAAGTTATCCCTCATAATATGATCGAATTAGTAGACTTGTTAACTAACAATCCTGATTTACTTCCTTCGATGGCGGCAGAAAAGATTAGTATTCAAAGATTGGCTGCAAAAGAAAAAGAACGTACCGCCAAGGATATTATGATTGATATTCCTACGATAGATGTAGATGGAAATATACAAGATGCTGCTTCAGCAATTATTAACAATCCAAGTAATATGGTAGCAGTCCTTTCTGATGAAAAACTCGTTGGAGTAATAACCTCTCATGACATTACTAATCTTATTTCAAAATCATTGAATCTCTCAGAGGTAAGTTTAGAACAAATAATGACAAAAAACGTTGTTTCTGCTGCTCCAAGCTTCTCAGTAATTGACATAGTAAGAGAATTGGAGCAATATGAGATATCTACTTTGCCAGTAGTTCAAGAGGGGAAAGTTTTAGGTTTAGTAAGTGCAGATCTAATCGCTAGAAGATATGTGCAAGAACTTTCGAAATAATTGGAATAAATTCTATTAATTCTTTTTCTTTTTAATAATATTTTAGAATATTATAAACCGTGTTTCTCTGTGCGGGCCTTTTTCCAGCATTTTTTATTATTTTGATAATTTCCTCAGCAGAGAGAAATTCTCCATACTCTGCTCCTGCGCTTTTTGAGATATTTTCCTCCATCAAAGTTCCCGAAAAGTCATTGGCGCCATAGTTTAAAGATACTTGAGCCAATTTTGGTCCAAGTTTTACCCAAGAGCATTGAATATTATCAATATATCCCTTGAAGAAAATCCGAGCCACACTAATTAATTTCAAATCATCCATACCCGAGGTGAAGTTTATCTCATAATCTTCTTGCTTTGAGAGAATAGGATTTTCTTTAATATAAGGTAATGGAACAAATTCGGTGAATCCTCCAGTTTCTTTTTGTAT
>CAZZIC010000096.1:0-7416 GCA_964653985.1 uncultured archaeon
TTCATCTCTCCATCCCTTAATAAGAATAATTTTATTGTCATTTGAATTTAGTTTACCATGTAATAAAACTTTTTAAGAACGATTTTTCCAAAAGTTAAGGAGAGTCTATTTCTGAATTTTAATGAACATATTTTTACATTTTAGGTGATTTATAGCCCTTTCCTTCACAAAAAGAGATTTAAATACAATATAATTTATGTAAATGAGGAAATCAGTTCTTTGAAAGATCGGTATTTTTAATAAAATAATACAATCCGTTTGACTTCGCTAATCTTCCAAAAGCCTAAAGATCAGAAAAAATCTCAGATCTAAGGGCTCGGTTCATTTTCCGAAGCTTTCTTCTATGACTTCAAATTTTTGTCGATCACTTGAAAATGAAAAATTCAATAACCAATTTTCAACTCTCGGAAATCTACCGTAATCTTTAAATATTTGAAATGAGTTATATAATTTAAAGATGGTTTTTGTTAAAATTTTGAATTATGCAAAAACTAATCTGTATTAAAAATTAATAGATTAATTAAAATAATAAAAAAGTGGAGGAAATAAATTATGGCTAAGAAAATTTTTGCCTGGAGCCCCATTCGAAAATTAATTTTCGCTTCGAAAATTAATTGAAAATTGATGAAAGATAACGGGGCCGAGATGGTTGCTAGAGACGCTGTTGATTCCTTGATTGATTATCTAGAAAAGTTCGCTCGAAAAACAACTAATAGAGCTTTGGAAATGACCAGACATGCAGGAAGAAAGAAACTCACAATAGAAGATATGGAAATGGCTATTGAACTTCAAGAATAAATAACTTCAGTTAATTAACTTATTTTTTTCTTTTTATTTGATTCTCATTTTGGTTGTTTTACATTTTATAGATAAATAGTTTCTTTAAATTTTTTGAAAAATGCCTTAAATAGAAACCTTAGAATATCTAGACAACAGAGTAAATATTATAGAAGCACTTATGAGATTTGATTAAATAATTGGATGCTAGTATCTATTATAACATAGGAATCTACCTGGATTTTTGGTACTTAAAATTCTATACTCTTTCGAATTTAATCTTGACAAAAACATATAAAAGTGAAACCATCTAAAATACAAACTATATTAATATAAAAAGGAGATATTATATGGAAAAAAAACAATATCAAATCGAACATTCTAAATTAAATATGGCCTCCTACGGGGCGGGGAAAGCCTTAGGTGAATTCATCCAAATGGCGTTTGCGACATTTGTATTTTTCTATTATGAAAAAGAGATTGGGTTAAACCCTTGGTTAACAGCTTCAGGTTTTGTGATCTTCGCAATATGGAATGCTGTTAATGATCCTTTAGTAGGACATCTCACAAATCGACCTTTCAAATTCACGAAGAAATGGGGGAGACGATTTCCATGGGTCATCATCGGGGGTGTACCTTGGTTATTGAGTTATATTCTTATTTTTACCCCTCCTTCTGTTAATGCAACAACAGATGCTTTGTTGATATTTGGGTGGTTAGTGTTTGCAACATGTCTGTTTGATACCTTCTATTCGATCTGGTGGATAGGTTTTGCCGCTTTATTTCCTGATAAATTTAGGTCCTCAGAAGAGAGGAGATCTGTTCAAGGGATTGCTACTCCTATTGGAATAATCGGGATAGCTCTTGGATTTATAATCCCCCCACTCATCATTGAAAGGGGGGTTTTAATGTCCTATGTGATCCAAGCAGGAATTATGATAATAGGAGGATTTATAATCTTATCGGCATCATTACCAGGATGCCGTGAAGATCAAGAAACGATAGATCGCTATCTTTCTAAGAAAGAGCAATTTGAAGACAGGGAATCTTTCTTTGAAATTATGAAAAAAACATTGGAGCAAAAATCATTTCTAGTCTTTATTGCAGCATATACGCTTTATCGAGGTATGGTCTTAACGATGCAAGCTTCATTGCCATATGTAGTAGGAGATATCTTAGATGAGCCTAATACTGTGATTTCTCTGCTTTCAGTAGGATTTCTAATCAGTGCTTTTATCTCAGCACCTATTTGGATAAAATTAGCAAATAAAACAAACGATAACAAAAAAGTGATTATTTCAGCTTCAGTTTTATTAACAATTTCAATGATCCCCTTCATTTTCATTGAAAACTTGTTAATAATCTTCATTGCTATAATGATATGGGGTGTTGGGCTTGGGGGATTTTGGTCGATACTAGCACCACTTTTAGCAGATGTTATAGATGAATCGGTAGCATCAACTGGACAACGCGAGGAAGGAATCTATAGCGGTGTTCAAGCTTTTTTCGGTCGGCTTGGAATAATTTTGCAAGCGATTACGTTTGCTCTAGTGCATGATCTAACGGGATATAATCCGAATGTTCAAACTCAAACCCCCCTAGCGATTTGGGGGATCCATATCCATTTTGGTTTGGCACCCATGATTTTTATCCTAATTGCTACCATAATTCTTTGGAGATGGTACGATTTAACTCCGGAGAAAGTAGAGATCAATAAGGAAAGAATCGAGACACTTGGACTTTAGAACTAAATATTATTACTTCTTTTTTCTCTTCCATTTTTATTTTAGATATTAGTTGTATTTTAAAGAGGATTTAATATTGAAACCTAATAAAGCTTAAAAACAAATAAGTTATTATAAAACAAATTTAAACTTTAATACTGGTTTAATCTATATTTTCTTAACGGTGGAATATTTGTATGAAGAACGAGAAGGTTTATGATTTTATAAAAAAAAATTTTAAAGATAACAAGTTAAATAGACTTCCTGAGGATTATGGTGGGGGACCACTTTTTTCTGAGCCTTTGATCGGGGTGGCTAAGGGAGATGATCCCATCTTCAGAAGATATAAAGAAATTATTAGCGAAAATCATTTAACCCCTGCAGAGATGTGGGTGGCTCATGGATTACCCGAGCGAGATGGTTTGTCTACCAATTTAAGAATTATATCAATCGTATTTCCATTTGATGATCTTATACGTGAAAAAAGTCTACATAAAAAGGAAATGCCTTCGGAGATTTATTGTGTAGCAAGGAATTATGCAAATGCCTTCATCCCTGACATTCTCAAAAAAACTATAAATTTCTTGGAGAATGAAGGTTATAAAGGAACTTCTAGAATCGATAGTGAAGTTTTCAACATAACAATTCAAAGAAAATATCCTTATTTATTTTCTAATTGGTCAGAAAGGCACATCGCCTTCGCTACGGGATTAGGGACTTTCAGCTTACACGAAGGGCTTATTACAGAAAAGGGATGTAATATACGTTTAGGCTCCGTTGTAACTAATGCCCCTTTACAAATAACTCCAAGGAGGAGTGATGATCCTTATGCTAACTGCTTATTTTATGTTAAAGGGACTTGTAAAAAGTGTATCGAACGATGTCCGGGTGGAGCTTTAAGTGAAGATGGACATGATAAATGGAAATGCACGAAATATGAACAAATGGTTGCAGAAAAAATGCATAAGAAATTAGGAGATATCTTAATTCCTCATTGGCGAAGAATTAATGGTGTTTATAAAGAACAACGGCATCCTCCAGTGGGGTGCGCATTTTGCCAGTTCAATACTCCTTGTATGGATAAAAATCCTGTAAAATCAAATAATGAATAGAACTTTTTTCCTTCTTTTTATTCTTAAAAGTCAGAATCTATGTCCTAGATTATCTTCTTAAGAAAGATTTATATGAACAATTTACTTCTAACTCAATGAAATTAGAGAATATTTAAATGAAAACCAAAAAAGTACAAAATAAAATCTCAATAACTTCACCTCCTCTTGCTTATCTTACTAATAAGGAATATTATGACATAGATGCCACTTTAAATGTCATGAACGAATTATATCATTTCGACTACTTAGATGGCTTTGAGTTTCAGAGATTAGGAGAATGGAGAAAGGATTTTCCTCCAATTGATGAAAAGGGGCAAAAGAAAAACTTTAGATATAATGCTTGGAAGAAAAGTAAGAAATACGATTTGGATGATCTTGCAAAAATTTTAAAGGAGAGTCATCTTCCAATCTTATCTGTTCATGGTGAAAGAGATATTGGAAACTATTTGTGTTCTGATCTTAACGAAGAAAAAGAGAAAGGAATGATGATGGTCAGAGAATGCCTTGAACTTGCAGGAAAGGTAGGGGCCAAAGTTTGCGTTTTCCATATTTGGGATACATGGAAAAAGAATTTTGATCCCGATGAGCTACTAAATGTCATAAATGATATTGGACCGAACTATAAATACACAAAGATTGCAATAGAAAATATGCCTACACATTTAAGCAATTACACACCATTTTCTTTGGTGAATATCTTCGATTGGATTACTTTAGACTTAAGATGGGCTGCTATGTTCGAAGAATTGAAAAAATTTCAATCAATAAAGGAAAAAATTTTAAATATCCACATCAGGGGTAAGTTGGAAAATAAGAGATGGATTATCCAAAAGGCCCCTTTCAGTTTAGTAAAGGCATTAGATTTAATAATTAATGGATGGGATTACGATGGATATTTAACTATTGAACCAGAAGGAGGTATTAAGTCCTCTGAGAGTAAAGATTTGATCGAAGCAACCCGAATTTTAATGGCAAAATATTTGTAGAACTAAGGAATTTTTATTTCAAATCTTAGACTTTTAACTACTCTGTTAAAAGATTTTATACTAATTAAATCAATATTATTTATATGAGAAATTTTGATTGGAAATTTCCTTATCCTTCCCAAAGAATGCCGGTATTGGCGAAAAATGTGGTTTGTACTTCTCAACCATTAGCGTCTCAAGCAGGATTAAAAATGCTCCGAAAAGGAGGAAATGCTGTTGATGCTGCTCTCGCCTCAGCCATCACTCTTACTGTGGTAGAACCCGTAAACAATGGAATTGGAAGTGATGCCTTCGCAATCTTAAATGATGGTAAAAAGATAATCGGATTAAATGCTTCCGGAAAATCACCCGCAGGATGGACAAAAGACCATTTTTCCCAATATAAACGAATGCCAATTTTTGGATGGGATGCAACCACGGTTCCTGGAGCAGTATCTGGTTGGGTTGCACTTTGGAAAAAATTTGGATCTTTAGAGTTTAAAGAATTATTTGAGCCGGCAATTAAATACGCAAAAGAGGGTTTTTTAGTCTCTCCTATCACTGCCACAGCGTGGGGTCTTGTATCTAGACAATATAAAAAATTCAAAGAATGGATGGAAACTTTCACAATAGAAGGAAAAGTACCGAAAGCTGGACAATTATTCAAATGTCCTGAACAAGCTGAAACTTTGCAAAAGATTGCTGAAACGGAAGGAGAATCATTTTATAGAGGTGAACTTGCCGAGAAAATAGCTCATCATGCCGAAAATACGGGGGGATTAATGAGGTTAGAAGACTTAAAAGATCATGAAGTCGAATGGGTTAAACCAATAACTATGAATTACAAGGGAGTAACCTTACATGAGATTCCTCCCAATGGGCAAGGAATCGCGGCACTTATTGGCTTAGGGATTCTTAAAAACTTAAACTTGAGTATTTTTAAACCAGAAACATTACAATCATTGCATTTACAATTAGAAGCCATGAAATTAGCTTTCAGAGACGTAAAACACTATATTGGTGATCCTGATTTCATGGATTTGGATACCGCAGATTTACTAGAAGAAGATTATCTTGAAGAACGCGCTAATCTCATCGATCCTAATCAAGCTCAAAATTTTAAATATGGAAAACCTAAGCTAGGGGATACGGTTTATCTTACCACAGCAGATGAAAATGGAATGATGGTCTCTTATATTCAATCAAATTATTGGAGTTTCGGTTCTGGAATAGTGATACCCAATACGGGAATAAGCATGCAAAATCGGGGGAATGGATTTACTCTAAAAGAAGGACATCCAAATCAAGTTGGTCCAAAGAAGAGACCTTATCATACTATTATTCCTGCTTTTGTTACTAAAGAGGGTAAACCTCTTATGAGCTTTGGAGTAATGGGAGGTCAAATGCAGCCTCAGGGTCATATTCAAATGATGCTTAGAATTTTTGAATATAATCAAAATCCACAAACTGCTTGCGATGCCCCTCGATGGAGATTAGAAAGAGGATTGAAAGTAAAACTCGAAGATAAATTCGATAAAAAAATTATTGAAGGGTTGAAAAATCTAGGACATGAAACGTCAAAAAGTCATTACATTGATTTTGGTGGCGCTCAAATTATTTACAGATTGGATGAGGGATATTTAGGAGCTTCTGAACCTAGAAAAGATGGGCAAGCGGTAGGGTTTTAAGCGTATGTATTTATTTTTATATTAGTTTCTTGATTTTTTCTCTAGTCTTTGTAAGATTCATCGTGCCAAAATGAATACCAAATTTTCTAAGATATTTTTTAAATCTTCTTTTAATACCATAACTAGCCTTAGTTTGTCCAACATAGACTTTATCATTTAATTTATTCTCTAATTAGACTATTTTTTTTATAGAAAAACAAGAATAATATACTTCTCTAAAAAAAAGAATACTTATTGAAAAAAGAACATAATTTATATGAACTGTATTTCTTTTTATTATATATGACATTAAAAACCATGAAAGTAAATAAAAAAGGAATGATTACCATTCCTAATGAAATACGAGAAAAATATAACATCGTTGAGGGAAGTGAAGTATTAATAATTGAAATTCTTGGAGAAATACAGATAATCCCCCTAATTGACTTTGAAACAATAAAAAAGCAACTTCCCAGTAGAAAAGATATGAAGGAGGTTTATTTTAAAAGTAAAGAAACTGAATTGGAGCTGGAAAAATAATGCCCAAAGCATGTATCGATGCTGGAGTTTTAGACATATTTTTTTCAGAAAATCCCACACAAAAAGTAAGCGATTTAATGGATTCAATTTTAACCGAAGACATTAAGGCATACTTATTGCGTCCGATTCTTGTTGAAAGTTATTATCATATTTGTAAACTAAAAGGAATTGAGATTGCACAAATTACAATTGCATCGTTTATTCAAAAATATCCCGTGGATTTGGTGAATATAACAAGTGATCTTATTTTTTCTGCGGGGAAATTGAAATGCCAAAATAGAAAAACCCTGTCTTATAATGATTGTTTATCTATCGGGTTCTGTTTAAATAATAAAGTTGAATTCCATACTACTGAAAAAAACCTTAAAAACATACCTAATAATACTCTAAAAAGATTAAAAACCGAAACATATAAGTTTTAAAGCACTGGTGTTTGTATCAAGAGATTTTTAATGATATAATAAGTTTATTTATTGGAAGTACATGTTTTATAACATTTTTCTCTTGAATCGTCCATTACCTATTCCAATCTTTTGGAAATTTTATGGAAGATTTTAGCTTTGAAGATCTAAGAAAAGGATTAGAGTGCTTGACCAAAGATGAGTGTCCGACTTGTTTTAACATAAAAGAT
>CAZZIC010000096.1:7516-15819 GCA_964653985.1 uncultured archaeon
TTGCTTCTTTCTTAAAAAAGCACAAGAGATCGATTCTTGCAATGGCAGTTCCTTCACTCTATGAGATCTATTATGGATTTTATTATCCTCCTCTATCAAAAAGATTCAAAAAAGATATAAACTTTTGAATAAAATAAAAAAAGAAGAACAAAAGTTAACAAGACTACTAAATGATATTAATATTCGATTTGACATTATCAGCAGTAAAAAAATCTGCTGAAATAAGTAGTTACTTGGATTCAAATGGGTATAATATAGGTAAGTTTGATTCATTAATAGCTGGTATCATTATAGCTAATGGATATAATGAGATCCTTACAAAAAATAAGGATTTGACTAATTTATTCGTATGGGACTTAATCTTATTTTTTATTAAGACATTGTTTTCCTAAAAATCTTTAAATAAGGATTTGACTAATTTATTCGTATGGGATTTAAAGATTTATTCGAATTACGGAAGAAAAAGAATCGAGTTTTATTAATTTTAATTATATGGTTATTGATTAGCTTTACTTTATTTGAGTTATTCGATTTCCCTTTCACTCAAACGTTAGGGATTTTAATATTTGTTCCATTAATTGTTGTATGTTTCATCTTGGTTTTTTTGGTAACGCTTTTAAGGAAGGACTTAAAAGACATTTCTTTAAAAAAGGTTTTGTTGTATTTATTAATTGCAATTCCTGTGATGTTAATTTTTAGCTTTTTCTTTGCTTTATTATTTTCGCTTTTCTTAGTATTATTCTTTTTAGGGTTAATATCCTATATTTTCATAACAGCGTTCTTTTACATATATAATTCCTATAGTTATGGTGTTGTTATTGATAATAAGTTTTTAGATATGTCTAAAGCCCCCAGAATATTTTTCCGTTTTACAACATTTGTGGGAGGGATAATCTTAGCATTAATTCTTATCTTTGTAGATTTAGGCATTATACAAGGAACTCAGCCTTATCTTCCAATAAATCTTTTTAATTTTTTGGATACTCTACCCCGAGTTATATTACTTACAATGGGATTTCTAACCCTATTGGCTTTAATACTCCTCGTCACAAAAAGGTTTCACGCATGGTTGGGTATATTCTTTTTTTGGGTGGCAATTTACTCACTATATCTTTCAATCAGTGCTGTATCCTACGCCCTCTCAGGATCTCCAACCCCTCCTACATTAACAGAAAGGATACTCTTATATTTATTTGATATATTCCTTATCCTTTTTACGCTTAGTCAGCTCATTGGAGATAGAGCAGATATAATCTCCAAAAAACTACCTTTTAGAGCGGACACCGTAATTATATGGTTAATTTTCTCTAAGGCAAGTTATGAGTTTGTAAATGTTTTACCCTCTGTAAATATAGGTGAGATAAGGGTTGTACTTTCCTTTCTTCTATTCATACCATTATTATTTTTTTTGGGATTATATGGATTATTTAAACATTCAACAAGAAAGCATTCAAGAAGAAAGTCCCGATGATTAATATCTACCTCCCTTTTTTTATTTTTTATGCTCATCTTCTCTTTTGTCCAAGTTAGGTGGGAAATCATTAGGAAATGCTTTTAAACACAATTAAATAAGATCCAGCATTAATTAGTTATATAAGAATTTTCAAAATGATGAGTTAATTATGAACGATAAAGAGGAAGATAAGAAAGAAAAGAAAGAAAAAGAGGAGATCATTGCTCCCTTTCTCAAAGGAGATTCGGTTGATTTATTACCAATAAATTTTGAGCATTTGAATTTATATACTAAATGGTTCAATTTAGAAGAATTGAGGATGTATTTTAGAAGTGAATTTCCTCAAACAAAAGAAGAAATTAAAAAAAAATTCGAATCCGAGGATAAAGGGACAAAGCAAAATATCAATTTGGAGATCTGGCATAAAGCAGATGAAAAACCAATTGGTATGGCAATATTAAATCATATCAATTGGTTCAGCAGATCCGCTAATATGATGATCATTTTAGAACCAGATTATCAAAAGAAAGGTATTGGAACTGAGGTCGGTCATGTACTAGTTACCTACAGCTTCTCGGAATTGAATCTTCAAAAATTACAATCAACCATCATTGATGTGAACACACCCGGATGGAAATTAGCAGAAAAGATTGGTTTTGACCTTGAAGTTAAGCTTCAAGATGAGGCTTATGTCAATGGTGAATTTTATGATGAGAGAAAGTACGGTCTCTTGAGAGAAGACCGGAATAAAGAAGAATAAAGAAAAGTCTTCAACTTTCCAAGGGATTTCCGTGTCTGAAGAACAGAATAGTGAAGAAAAGGAAGAAGAGGTAATTTCTGTACCATTTATTAAAGGAAAAAATGTGGATTTAGTGCCACAAAGTGATTCACATCTTGAGATATATGCAAAATGGATAAACGATGAAGATGTAAGGAGATATAGCAGAAATGCAATCCCCCAAATTAAAGAACAAGTTAAAAAATGGATTGAACCTTCTGAAAATCACCCCAAAGAAACAATATATTTTGAAATATATCATAAGGAGCAGAATATACCGATTGGAAATGTAGGATTCAATCATGTTAACTGGGTCCAAAGAAAAGGAGATATTGGGTTAACCATCGGAGAGAAAGAGTTGTGGGGTAAGGGGATAGCAACAGAGGCAGTTAAGTTGATATTGAAGTATGGTTTTGAAGAATTAAACCTTAGAAAAATTAAAGCGGGAATTTTTGAACCTAACCTCGGAAGTGTTAAGGCAGCTGAGAAAGCAGGACTAAGGCAAGAAGGAGTTCTTAAAAATGAAATATATGTTGATGGAAAACACTATTCAGCCTTCAGATATGCGATTTTCAAGGAAGATTGGTTTAAAATGCAAAATAAAAATCAAAATTAGTTATTTAATTTTAAAATTTAATAATTCAATTTAACATAAATTGTGTAAGGATAATGAGTGATAAGGAAGAAAAGAAGGAGGAAAAGAAGGAAGTTGTACCTTTTATTAAGGGAGAAAGAATAGATCTAGTTCCAAGAAATAAGGATAATCTTGAACTATATTATAAATGGGTCAATGACCAAAGTGTGAGGATATATAGCCGTAATGAAGTACCTCACACCAAAGAAGAGCTTAAAAAATGGTTTGAACATGATCATGAAGGTCCTAAGGAACATATAGGATTCGAGCTTTGGCATAAGAAAGATCAAAAAACCATTGGAAATGGTGGATTGAGTCAGATTGATTATATTGCTAGAAAGGCTAATGCGTGGATGCTTATAGGAGAAAAAGAATATTGGAATCGGGGGCTCGCTAGTGAAGCTATTATTTTGATCCTCGACTATGCTTTTAAAGAAGTAAATCTCCATAAGGTTTATGCGGGGATCTTTGAGCCCAACATCGGGAGTTGGTCGGTCGCTGAAAAAGTTGGCTTTAAGCTCGAAGGACGGTTAAAAAAGGCTATATATGTTAAGGGAAAGTATTATGATGCCAGAAAATATGCGATGTTTAAAAAAGATTGGTTAAATATGAGGAATTCGGAAAATTAAATTTAAAAATTAACCATCCAGACGTTAGATATTTCAAAAAACCATTAAATTAAAATTGAATATTATAGAGTGAAAAGATAATTGACAGATAAAGAGAAGACTCCCTTTTTAAGTGGAGAGAGGATCGATTTAGTACCTCAAAGTTCTGAATACAAAGAATTATATAAAAAATGGATGAATATTCCAGAAGCTAGGACTTATGCACACAATGTGTTTCCAGTTACTAAAAAAAGTATTGATCGATGGTTTGAACCTCAAGAGCAGCAACCTCCACATTTTATTTCATTTGATATGTGGCATAAGAAGGATAAAAAACCTATAGGAACGGTAGGGTTGAATCATATAAACTGGGTTAACCGAAATGCCAATATATTTATTAGAATTGGTGAAACTGATTACTGGAGAGAGGGTTTTGCGACGGAAGCAGCGCAAATGGTAATAGATTATGGTTTTCTTGAATTAGATCTTCATAAAATCTATGCAGGAGTACATTCACCAAATATAGCCTCATGGAAGGTCGCAGAAAAGAAGATCGGATTAACAAGAGAAGGAATATTGAAAGAAGATGTCTATGTAAATGGAGAATATTATGATGTTTATAAATTTCGGATTCTCAGAAGTGAATGGGAGGAAATGAGGGAAAAAAATAAAAATAATCAAAATTAAAGCTAAAATAATGAGTAAAGAGGAACATTGCGCATTTATTAAAGGGGACAGAATAGATTTGACTCCCCGAAATAAAGATCATATTGAAGTTTATACAAAGTGGCAAAATGATTCAGATGTAAGAACATTGATGAGAAACGAAGTCCCTAAAACAGTAGAGGAGATGGAAAAAAGGTTTGAATCTCGAGGAACAGCAAACGATAGGGTTGGGATAGAAATTTATCATAAGAAAGATAAGAAACCCATAGGTTCAGCAGGGATTTTCAGAATCGATTGGACTGCTCGTACAGCCTTAATGGGTTTAAAGATAGGAGAGCCTACCTACTGGAACGAGGGCTATGCGACCGAAGCTACTAACCTTTTATTGAAGTACGCCTTTGAGGAATTAGGATTAAATAAACTTAAAGCTTACATATTTTCTCCAAATACGGGATCCTATAGCGTGGCTGAGAAAGCCGGTTTCAAACGGGTAGGAACGATTAGAAATGAAGGATATGTAGATGGAAAATATGTAGATGGGTATGTATATCGTATTTTTAGAGAGGAGTGGGAAGAACTGCAACAATAGTAATTAGATTATAATGTTCTGATCATTGAATTTTCTATTTCTAAAAGAGTAACATTACCTACTTGATATTTAATTAGCTTTTTTTAGTCCTAATCAGAATCAATGAATTTAATTTTATAATCAAATAGATTATCAAGAATAGTAAAAAAGAATTAATATCTTTAGAAGATTAACTTTAAATTCTCAGAGGTTTTTAAAATCAAATGGACTTTTTCTCCATAGATAACTTCATTTTTTATCAACAATATGGGAGATATTTATCATCTTGAGATATTTTACAAACGAGTTGTTAAAGCAAACCCTCTAATCGATGTTATTATAGTTTCTCTAAGGAATTACGGAACCTATTCAAATCTAAATTTTAAAACATCTCTTCTAAAAATCTACATATTAATAAAAAAGGAAATTTTTAAGTAAATAATGTGATGTTTAATGGGAAAAATTCTAGACTTTTTTCGAATTATCAATATTAAGAACTGAATATTTATGAAGAATACATCTCCTTCTCAATATAAGTCTGAAAACGAACGTATATTGAAAAAGTTGACCGAAGTAAAAGAGATCCTTAATTTAACTGATATAATCATTATTAATTTAAATTTGAGAAATGAAATTGTTTTTGCAAATAAAAAAGGATTGAATTTATTAGGATATGAAACATTAATGGGGCGAAATTGGATTGATACATTTGTAATTCCAGAGAAGAGGATTAAGATAAAACGGTTATTGGAAGAATTTAAGGGAGAAAAAACTTTTGAGAAGCAAGACATATTAATCCCAACTATAACAAGACATAAAGAAAAGAAATATATTAAATGGACATTCGTACCACTCAAAAACCAAAAGAAAACTATTGGACTATTATTAACGGGAAAGAATTATACAAAAAGACATGATATAGAGGAGAAACTTAATATAAGTAAGGAGAAATTCAGAAAAACCTTTGAAAATGCTTCGGAACCGATTATATGGGCAAATGCAGAAACTGGAGAAATAATGAACTGTAATAAGATGGTAGAAAACCTTTTTGAAAGAAAAAGAGAAGATCTTATTGGAATGCATCAATTAGAGCTCCATCCTCCTGATGAAAAGATTTTCTATGAAAATCTCTTCAAAAAATTCGCTAATAATACAAATAAATTTGAAGAAGAAGCAAAAATAATCACCAAATCAGAACAAGTTATTCCAACAAGAATCAGTGGATATTTAACGGAGATAGGAGATAAAAAAGTTGTTGTAGGCATTTTCCACAACATAACTGAAGAAAAAGCCACAGAACATGCATTAGAAGAAATGGAAGAAATTTATAAAAACATTTCTGAACAATCATTAGTCGGTTTAGCAATTATCCAAGAAGATAAAATAGTCTATGCAAATTCTTATGGGGCATCAATTTTTGGATTGACCAAAAAAGAAACCCTTAAAATCACATTATCAGATGTATTCAAGGATTTTGTCTATCCTGATGATCTTGAATTGGTCAAAAAGAATTTTCAATTACTGAGAACAAATCAGAAAAAGTCAGTTAATTTTCAAAATAGAATTATTAGTCAAGAAGAGGGTATAATTTGGTTAGAAAATCTCGCGAAAATTATAAGATATCAAGGGAAATTGGCAATCTTAATCATTTTCATAGATATAACTGATAGAAAGACGATTCAAGAACAACTGAAGAATTCAGAAGAAAAATACAGAATTCTCTTTCAAAAATCTCCAGAATCAATCATTCTTTCTACAATTCAAGGTACAGTAATTGATATCAATCCCGCATCGGAAATAATTTTTGATCTTAGTAAGGATGAAATAATAGCAAAACATTTTTCCAAGTCTGCACGTTTTACTGAAAAGCAAATTGAACTATTCGCTGAAAGAACCAAAAATTTATTACAAGGTATTAAACAAGAACCCTTAGAATTGAAAATTAAAAAGTTAAATGGAGAAACCGCATGGATTTCTTTTGATATGGCTTTGATTGATTTACGGGGAAAAAAGATGCTTATTACCATAATCCAAGATATTACTGAGAGGAAAAAGGTATTACAACAATTAAAGGAATCTGAAAATAAATATCGTACTCTTTTCGAATCAAGTATTGACGGAATTGCCATGACTAATTTAAAAGGCAGGATAATTGATTGCAATCAAGCCTTCACTAAAATGTTAGGGTATCGTAAAGAAAGATTAAAAAATCTTACCTATTTCGATATTACGCCAAAGAAATGGCATAAAAAAGAAGCAGAAATAATCGAGACACAAGTAATGGTTCGAGGGTATTCTGAAGAATATGAAAAGGAATACATTAGAAAAGATGGCACAATTATCCCAATAAATATCAAAGCATGGTTAGTAACTGACAAAAAAGAAACCCCCATAGGATTATGGGCAATAGTAAGAGATATTACAGAAAAAAAGCAGGCTGAGCGTAAGTTAAAAGAATCTGAATTAAAATACCGCCACATATTCGAGAATTCCCCCTATTCCATAAGTCTTTTCACCCTAGATGGTAAATTAATTGATACTAATGAAGCAACAAACATGTTATTAACAATAATGGACACAAGTGATATTATTGGTGAAAATTATAGAGATTTTTTTTCTGTTGATGAAAAAGATAAAGACTTGATAAAATTATTTGATAATCAATTTAAACAAGTTATGGAAGAAGAAAAACCATCCTCTTTTGAATTTCGAATCCATAAAACATTGGATGGAGGCTATATTTGGGTCAATGCTCATATTTCTTTAATCAAAATTGGGAAGAAAAGATTAATACAATTGATTATTCAAGACCAAACAGATATAAAAATTGCGAATAAAAAGATAAAAAAGTCTGAACGAAAATATAAAGAAGCGTATTCACGCTCTAACTTTTATAAAGATTTGTTTGCACATGATATTAACAATATCCTTCAAAATATCCAAGCCTTCATTGATTTAATTTCTATGAAGATTAAGGAGTTAGAGGAAATCGGAGATATGGATGAGATTCTCACTATTGTCAGAGAACAAGTTATCCGAGGAGCCAAATTAGTTTCAAATGTAAGAATCTTGTCTGAGATTGAAGAGAAAAAGATTGAGTTAGAAGAATTGGACCTCATATCAAACCTACAAAATTCAGTTAATTATATCAAAAATATTTTTAAACAAAAAGATATTGATATTAACCTGAATTATCATACGAACTTATTATACGTACAAGCCAATGATTTAATCAGAAATGTTTTCGATAACATATTAATTAACGCGGTAAGACATAATGAAAACCAAAAGGTTGAAATTGAAGTTAATATCTCAGAGAGTGTTTTTTATGGACAAAATTTTGCTAAGATCGAGTTTAAAGACAATGCCAAAGGAATCCCCAATGAAATGAAGAATTTAATTTTTAGACGAGGATATAGTAATAGAGATGCTGTGAAAGGTCTTGGTCTGGGACTTTCACTTGTCAAAAAGATAATAGAAATCTATGATGGGCAAATCTGGGTTGAAAACAGAGTAAAAGAGAATCATAAAGAAGGAAGCAATTTTGTTTTATTAATCCCAATATCAAAAAAAGTGAATTGATAAAATAAAATTTT
>CAZZIC010000097.1:0-14136 GCA_964653985.1 uncultured archaeon
TTTTATACTTACTACATTGACACAAAAAGCATCCATATCTCTTATTTCACCGATTTTATATTCCTTTTTAGAATCGCTATTTTTATCCTTTAATATGCCTTTATTATCGCTAACTTATCATTACGATATCTTGTTTCGATTCTTTGAAACCTTAATTCTTTTTAACTTTAATTCTCCACAAGTCCTGCCTTATTTTATTCATCAATCTGATCTTTTTATTGCTATTTTAAAAAATCCCTATTTCCCGATAGTATCCTTCAAATTAATTCTTTCTTCTGTTATCTTAGTACTAGTTCCAATCATTTTATTCTATTTGAGTTTCCACGGATTTAATCTAGTGGAAATACGACTTGGTTAATTAAAAACAAAATATAAATAAAACATAAAACAAGGAGAATAAAAAATGCCTATAAAACAAAAATGGAAAATAACAATCGTTCTTTGTTTTTTAGTTACTGGTAGTATCTTACTATTCACTCCATTTCATGAAGAGATAGAAGAGGAACAAAGAACAATAATATACCACGAAGGCTTTCAACAAAAGGTATATTTTGATGCGATTATTTTTCCCAGCAGATCATTTGGTCAAAAAATTACCATTAAGATGGATAGTAGCAAGGGAAATTTTAGTTTTCTTCTTTTTAATGACGATGATTTCTGGAAATGGTACAAACTAGGCAGGGGCGAGCCTTTTTTATCAATTTCGGATGTATCTTTCTTAGAGGAGATAATAATTCTAAATAAATCATATGATAAAGTGTTCTTAGTCATTCCAAATCTGGATCCTGAAATTACGTATTATTGGAAAATTAAATATGAATATTTTTTCTATTATACAAATTATAGTTTGTTTCTGATATCAATAGGAAGTATTCTTTCTTTAATATATTTATATCAGTATATTTCTGTGAAAAAATTTGCGGATAAATCTACTAAGCTATAAGTAAAATCTTTTTATTTTAATAACTTCTAAAATCTTCTTTTTGAATGATTAACTCCAGAATTACATCCCAAAAAGGTCTCAAAAATAAGTTAAGACAATAATAGGAAAGCAAAAATTATAGAGAACGGTTTTTAGAAAAAGAAATTAGTTGATTTGAAGATAATGAAAGTTAATCAGTGTCTCCAACCTTTTTTTTATAATGTATTATCCCAAAAGAGTATATCAGCACACAAGATATTATTAAATATATTGGAAAGCCATTAATAGTATTCCCATTAATTTTCTTCCAAGTTCTCTTATATTCTAATTCCATTTCTGGGTCAGCAACTAAGTCAACTATATATTCACCAGAAGAGGTGGTAGAATTCCAATCTTGGAGAAGAAAACTCCACGCAGTAGCGTTCCAAAGAGAGATATCTTTCGTAATATCAATTACACGAGTAAGATTTATCTCAGGAATTTTCCAAACGATGGTATTTCCCTCCACTAGAGCCGATGAGGAATTCTCATATAAGAGTTCCTCTCCTGAGATGAAAACAAATCCCTCAGAATATTCATTACTAATTGTACAGTATAAATGGGCATTTCTTTTGTCATATTCAATAACCCTATTATTTACATAAATCCAGACACTGATATGGCTTCCATTATACATCTCAAATAATGACTGGTTAAAATTCTCTTCCATTTCTAACTGAATCAAATAATATCCACTATTATTAGATATAGTTAATTTTCTTAAATCTATAGAATCTTTGCTTTGAAGTTTCTCTATAGATTCAACTTCTGCATCTTTCGATGCAACATGCCAAAGATCGTCAGCTGAATCTTCTATTACATGATCCGTTCCAATTTTCTCAAAACTTAAAACATTAACTGGAAAGAATGCTGAACAAATAAAGAACACAATTAAAAGAATGGATAAACTTTGCTTTTTCATTTTTTTTCTAAATTTTGGTTAGTTAAGAAATTATAATATAGATTGTTTTTTAATATTTCGTGAATAAATTACTACATAGATCTATGAAATACTTATAATAGATCTCATTGAAAGTTCTAGTTTAATTGCTTTTTAGTATTCAAAATCTATTAGTATCTTGAATTTCAAAATTTTCTAGTTTTGAATCTTTTTTTTTGAGAGAATCCTTAACTCTTTATAAGATTTTTCTGAAAATATTATTCTACTCTACATATTCGAATCTCATCAAAATCAATTATTACCTTATAGAGTCCGGTAAGATATTCATCTGTTTCTGGATTTCGGGTGTCAACCCTGAGTATTCCCCCTTGAATATTGTTAAGTTTATGTTTCGTTGAAATAATTATAATATTTTTCTTCCCAACCTCTTGGATTACCTTAGGAGTAAATTGAAGATTTCCTCTCCCAAAAATAAATCCTTGATTTCCAATTGGGGACACAATTATCATTGTTGGGTTATCCTGAATATAATCTAAAATCTGACTTTCATTTAGATCTTGGGCAACAGTTTCCTTATTCAGAAGCAAATCTACTCCCAAAACGGTTTTTTCCTCATCTAATCTGTCTGTGATCGCTTTTGTAGTAGTTCCCGGACCTATTAAATAAAAAACATCATCTTTAAGATCTTGAACAATCTTTTTGGCAATTCTCTCTTGATTTGCTTGATCAGAATCCGGAGTACACGTTTTAGACATCTGACAGTATTCAGGGTTATAAGGGACCACCATATATCCGTATAATTTAGATACTAATTCTCCCTCTCTGAATGCCTCCTCATCGATATCCATGACTTCCTCTTCCTTTAAAGGAGCCTCATCCCATAAAAATTGCATTACTAAGTTCGCCGCTTTAGAAGGATTCATAGAAAACACACTGGAATAGATCTTGACGCCCGCGGGAATGCCCAAGCAAGGCTTTTTCTTATCGATGACATTAAAAATGTCTCTTGCGGTTCCATCACCTCCGACGAATACAATCAATCGAAGGGGAGCCTTTTTTACCATAATTTCTGCGGCTTTTCTGGTATATTCAGCACTTGAATCATAGAGTTCCTCAAAATCATCAAAAATTGGATCTTCAATTTTATCAAATTTATAATCCTTTTTTTTTAGCACATATTCGCCCATATATTTGGGACATGCAATAAATTTAATTTTTGATTTTATCGGTTTTAACGCGTCCAAAAATTCTTCGCTTCTTTTTTGCGCGTTAGGTTCCGCACCCAATTCGATCGCTTTAGAAAGAATTTCTTCCCCATCAGTACCTTTAAGTCCTACAGACCCGCCCATTCCGGCGACAGGATTAATAATTAAACCTATTATGAATTTATTGGTGTTTTGAGCATTCATAGGATAATAAAATAAAAAAAATAAAAATTAAGAAATTTTCCAATACTAATTACTCAAGATATTTCTTCTTAAAGAAGATTTATAAGCTTTCGATGAAGGCTTTATAATCTGCGGCAGAAAGTAAGTTGCCTTTTTCTCCACCTAAATCAGATGGTTCAATTTCGAAAAGCCATCCTTCACCGTAAGGATCTTCGTTTACTTTTTCTGGAAAATCAAATAATTCTCCATTTGTAGCAGAAACGGTTCCAGAAACAGGAGCATAGACATCTCCAACTGCCTTACTGGATTCCACTGTCGCATCTAACGGATCAGAAGCAGGTTCATCACCATCCATTTCGAGCTGAGATACTTCCTCTCCTTCAATAGGCTCTACGTCTACAAAACTGATCTCGCCAAGAGATTCAGTAGCAAAAGCAGTCAATCCAGCCTTATTATTATCCGGATTGAACCATTGGTGAGTCTTCGTGTAAAGTAGCCCTTCTGGGGCTTCCATTTGGTCTACCATATTGTATCAACCTTTTTAGTTAACTATTTTTGATTGTATTTAATTGAATAAATGGTAATGATTATGGTATTATAACAAAAATTTTAAATTTTTGCCCTTAAAATTAAAAATTTTTCTTCATATTAGAAACACAATTTTAATTATCTTAATATTTCTTTATTAAACATCTATATCTTATATTGGTTCTCTAGCAATACTAAGTTATAGATCACATATTATAAAATAGATCTCAGAAAAATATATTGTTGAATAAGAATGAAGTTAAAGGGAGAATTAAATTGGTTTCAGAAATTTTCGGATTGGTATTGGAAAATCATTTCAGATTTTGGATTTGAACATCAAAAGGATGTTGAAGCAAGAGATATTCTCATAAAATATTTTCAACAAAAAGAAAAGTGGAATTTAGAAGAAAAGATCCGAGAAATTAAACAATTAGTACAATCAAAACCCAATATTTTAATTTATGGATGCGGACCCACTCTAGAAGAGACATTGCTTAATTTAGAGAAGGATGAAAATCTCTCAATACTTAAATCATTTCTGAATATTACCGCGGACGGTGCGAGTTTGTTTTTAAGTCAAAAAAAAATTCCTATTGATGTGATTTTTTCGGATTTAGATGGCATTACCAGAGCAGAATTTGATTATTCCGAGTTTCTTATCGTGCATGGGCATGGAGATAACATTAATCAACTCAAAGAGTTTAAGGAAGAGATTAAAAAGAAGAAAAATATTATTGGAACCACTCAAGTTAACCCTAAAGGGGATATTATAAATCCAGGTGGTTTTACTGATGGAGATCGTATCTTATTTTTTCTTCGAACACTCCTATCGGAAGATCAGACACTTTATTTTATAGGAATGGATTTTAAAGAGACGGTGGGAAGATTTTCAAAACCCTATTTAAAAGAGAACAGAGCTGCGAATGAAATGAAAACTAAGAAACTTCATTATGCTGTAAAGCTGATTGAATGGATAAAGAGGGAAATCCCAAATGATATGATTTTTGTAAATTCCCCACGATTTTCGGATAAGTTTAGCTTCATTAGTGTTGAAAGATTTTTGGAGAGAGTTTCATAAATCTCATTTCCTCTCATAATCCTCAGTCCGCTTCTTTCTTTTCTCTAATCAAAATAAACGATTAAAAAGCTTGAGAAAGGTATTAAATACCTGTAGACGTTATTTCGTAAGTAATATGGTTTTCGGGTAAATAATTGGAATTAACTAATTGTGCGATGAATTTCTTTTGTTTCTTATGGTGGAGATATAGATATTCAGAGAAAAAATGAGTGAGATAGATATTTCCTACCGGAATTTGGTTAATAATGGAATTTTCAGAAAAGTTTGGTGCGATTTGAGAGGTGGTGACAGAGATAAGGTTATAATTTTCAGTAATCTTATGAATTAAGTTCAAGCATTCTAAAAAAGTACTTTTAATCTTTACAAACATCTTCCCTTTCTCTCCTTGTTCGACCCGATAATGGTTGTTTATTGAATCAATGATTAAGAGTTCAATATCATTTTTTCTAATTTTTTTCTTAATATTTTCTAAAGCCATCAATAATCCATTATTACTCATCACTCTTGAGATTAAAATTTTTTGTAACACAGATTCATACTCGATTTTACGGGTCTGACACATTTCTTTTATTCTTTCGGGTCGAAAGGTGTTTTCCGTATCAAGATATACAATCTTTTTATTAATTGAATGGAGATCAGAAGAAAGAATTTTTGCGGCTTCTATACATAATTGATGACAAATTTGAGTTTTTCCTGTTCTATTAGCTCCAAAGATTACATATTTCCTTCCAGGATAGAAGCCCCCAGCTAACATCTTATCAAATTGTTTATTTCCTAAGGGAAGAGGTTTTTCCTCTCGTTTCTTTTCGTTCCCCTTCTTTAGGAGTTCCTTTAGAGATATGCTTCGTAGATTGGTAGAGGGAATTATTTCTTCAATTTTCATTTCTCTCGATAAATGATTAATTCTTCATCCTTAAATTAATTACTTTAATGGCAAATATTTATTTAGTAGAAAATATTAAAACCAAAAAATTAATGTTTGATTATTAATTCAAATTTAACTATCTCATTTATTTTAATATTTAACAATTTTATATTATTAGCTTTTTGATAAGAAAATGCCAAAAAAGAAAGAAACTTGCCCCTATTGTGGCCGTGAATTTGTATATCTTTCACGCCATAAGTGTAAGGTAAAAAAACGATTGGAAGGAGCCGAAGAGGAAAAAACTGAAGCGGAAAGACGACGAGAACGGATTGAACGCAGAAGAAAATTAATTAACAGGAAATTAAAAAAAGAAGAAAAAGAAGTCTTAGGAAGAATAAATTCCCAAAAAGAATTATTTTTTGAAGACTTATTAGAGCAAACTGAGATTGACCGAAATAAACTAGATGAAATCGTAGAAATCCTCCAATTACAGAACAGAATAAAAGTGAATAGAGAGTTAGTAAATGCTTCATGGACAAAGCATATCTATGCCATAGAAGCTTTTGAGGGGGAAGATATTAAAGTCAAGGAAGTGAAAGTAGATCGCAAAAAGGATGAGTGGCTTTGGCAGTATTTTTCTAATCAGCCTTGTTTTACATGTCCTTATTCTGCCGAACGCTGTTCAGAATCATATCAAGAAAGCGAAGGATTTGGATTCAATCCTCACACATGTCCTTTTCTAGGAGAATGGATAAATAAAACAATTGAAGGAGAAGAATTCCAAATAAACTGGGCTATAGTTAAAGAAGAATATGAGGATTTACCAGAATAAAGCCCTCGAATGAATGAGGGAAATTTTAGTCTAAATTTTTATCTTTTATTTAGTCCCACAACATAAATTTCATTGCTTTTCTTTTTCGAAGCCCTCGGTTTAAAAGCTTTCCCGTAAGTAAATCTTCTTTTTACTTCATCATAGAATTTTTTAAAATCAGTACCTTGAAAACATTTTACTACTAAAGAACCCTTCTGGCTGATATAATCCTCCGCTAAATCAAGAACTTCATAACATAATCTTATTTGTTTGATATGATCACTAAATTTATGTCCCGATTTTTTTATAGAAGCATCAGAGAGAATGAGATCAAGCGAGTTTCCAAAATAATCCTCAATCTCCTTTCGGAAGGGAGGTTCAGTGAAATCCATTTTAACCGTTTTAACATTTTCGATGTCTCTTATTCTTTTTTTATCTACTCCCATGATTTTATAGTGATCGCGGTGATAATATTTATCATCATACTTTTCCAGATTCTCTTCAGCATACTTTTTTGCGACTTGAAGCCATGATCCAGGGGCTGCTCCTAAGTCTAAAATATAATATGCTCTTTTAAAAATATTAAATTTATTTTGTATTCCAATTAATTTATACGCGGAGCGCGCCCTATAGCCTTCCTCTTTTGCTTTTTTATAAAACTTTTCTCGTTTGTGTCTCTCAGGAGAGCCCAATTTAATCAACTCGTTTTTGTAAGTTTTTTAGGATATCTTTCAATAGATCTATAGAAATGTTAGTCTTGATAGATACAAAATCAAAATGAGTACGTGAAGCCATATAACCTCTCTTTTTGATACGTTCAACAATATCCTCCATTTTGGGAACGAACGCAAGATTAAATACTTTTCCCAATTTATGAATATTATAATAAAAGATTGGTTTTCCCGTCTCATCATAGATATAGGATAAAATCGTACGGGTTTTCTTCTTTAAATAAGGTTTTTCCTCAGCTAGGTGATTAAGCTCTTTAATGAATGATTTATTATGAATTTTATTTGTCCAGAGGGGTCCAGCAACTTTCAAATTTTTTTTGTTCATGCAATTAGGACAGCTATCTAAAGTTTTAGCAATTTCCGTAATTTCCATTAACTCAACAACCTTTCGGGAATTACATTTTAAACAATGGATGAGATATCCATAGGAATCATTTATAGAGTTTGTAATTTTCCTCCTATCTTTAAAGGTTCGGGCAAAAATCCTAATAAAATGTTTATGGTACACCGATAATAAGGGTTCTATACCCATATTATTTATATTGGCAATTCTGGAAATGAAATAAATCAATATTCTAGTTCCCAGTTCTTTAGTAAATTCATTATTAAGCGGCATTGCCATATATTTTCTTAAACACGCTTTTTTCTTAACTCCAAAGAGTACCGCCGTATCTGTTGCTGTGACACAGAGTAAACCATTAAAATTTTTGATCGCTTTCATGGCTGAATCAAGATAAATATTTGGAGTGCCAAAAGGATCTAGTGAGATTATATCGGGTCTCATCGTTTCTTCTACGTCATTTCTAAAAGATTTTGCTGCCAATTGACTCATCAAATAATTTGCTTCCTTCCTGGTTATTTTTATTCTTCTTTCTTTTGGGTCTAAATCGTTTATTTGTAAATTTTCTTTAATGAGTTTTATTGCAGCTGGGTTGATATCATTGATAATTATCTTTTTCACCCCATCAAACTCCTTTAACAATCTAATTGCCCCTACTCCGGAAGCTGCCATAGAATCTAAGAATATCAAATCATCTGGATGATACATTTTATGGAACGTTTCTATCGCAAGGTTCGTAATACTTCTGTTAATTTTCATTCGAGGATTATAGAAAACATTCATCGATTTTGAAGGAACCTTTTCTGTATCTTCGGTATATAACTTAATCTTAGCTAATCCTTCTTTAATGATTTGATGTTTAGGATTCGATGCGTTATCTTTTATTTGAGTCATTCTTTCAAGAATTTAAAATATTTGAAATTGATTTGAAAGCTTTCTATCTATATAGAAAGCCCGTTAGTCATTATATTGATTTTTAAGGAAAATTAAGCATCCAAGTTACCAGATTTTACATACCGATTATTATTTAATCGCATCATTGTTATCTTTTTATAGTGATTTAAACCAACTTACAGCCGCTTTACTCCCAACTAGTCCTCCACAAGTAGAATAATGAATTTTCGATATGGTTTCTTTAGTTAAAGGTTTAGCATCCTCTAAGTTCTTAGTCTCGCCTTCCTCTTCTCTCTCTCCTATGATTAAAAAGTCTCCTCCTAAGGTTTTTGCTATAAACGCTAAAGGTATCCATTCGTAATATAATCTAATTTTTCCTTCTGGGGAGGGAAAATAGGAATAAATTCCTCCATAATTAATGACAGCATGCATATCACCTACAAAACTTCCACTATATCTGTCTTTAAAATGTCGATCAATAATAAAATCTTTATATTTCTGACATTTCTTGGACCAACTCTTGGGATTGCCTCCCATACATCTGATTCCTCCATCTTGAGGATCGGGCATAGATAATTCTTCAAGGAAAACAAAATGATAGAAAGTCATCGAATACTGAGACGTGTCTAAAATAAATTCGGCAACTTTTCCGTTTATTGCGAGAATTAAATTTGTAAAAATTCCATAAAGCACGTAAAATGAGCAGATAATTTGACCCTCTTCATTAAAGATTCCAACAATTGTACCAACGGTCCTATTTACTGCCACGTTTGAAGATCCATCAACTGGATCTACGGTTATTCCGAAACGTCCTTCACCCAATAAAGGTTCTGATTCCTCGGAAGCGACATAAGCAAATTCTAGATCACTCTCTTGTAACGCTTTCAAGATAATTGAATGGGTTAAAACATCTTCATGTATTTGCTCTTCATCATAAATGTTTATAGAATCTTGCTTTGGCTCTGCAATATTCATTCTATAATTTATCTCCCGAGAAGTTATCCCTCGTTCCAGTAAGCCTCGTATTGGAATCGTTGCCTCGGCAATAGTTTCGATTATTTCAATTAATTCTCCACGATTGCGAAAATGATGCGATAAATTAAGTTCTAAATATCTTGATAATTTGATTTTTTCATTTCGTTTCATAACGTATTTCACTTGATTTTGTTTATCACTAAGTACATGATTAATAATGTATTTTTATTGATAATATTTAATATTTAAAATGCTTACTTCTATAGAATAGATAAAACTCAAAATAAATTCAATTTTTATAGAGATTTGAATCCCTCTTTGGATAAAAGAGATTCAAACTCCGTTGTATTGTCTAAAGGGTGTTTTTGAATTACAAATTTCCTTATTCTTGGTTTTTGAGTTCTTTCAATTTTGATCGAGAGAGTCGTCCAATATTCCATAACTTTTCCCCCACTCTGTATTTCTATATATTGATCTTGCATCTTTCTTCGCGTCAATTCATTTAAAAGAAGAATCTCTATATGATATTTATCATTGAAATATGCTAGAGATCCTAAGATTTCATTTAATTGAAAATTTAATTTTAAGTTTGTAGTTTTATCTTGTTTATTCAAATTTAATCGATATAAATCGGTAATTGAGTCTATTATAATCAAATCAATTTGATTCTTTGTTGGATTCTTCTCAGAAATTAGAAAAAATTCCAAATTGAAAATTAAGAGATAGAGATTTTCGAAGGTTAGGCATTCAACAAAATTAAGATTATTATAGATTTCCGTTACCTTATTCTCCTTGAATCCGAGGTTCAGGAGATTTTCTAATATTTTATATGGAAAAATTGGTTTTGTCGAGATTAACAATATTTTTTTATGCTCTTGTAAAAAATTCTTTAATACTTGAAGGGAAAATATTGTTTTCCCAACTCCAAAATCGCCCCAAATCGATACTAAGCCTTCAATAAACGGAAGAGAAGTTATCTGGGGAAGGGGAAAATTCATATATAGAATATATTTGTAAATTTTAATTTATTTGATTAATTATTTTATAATAATTTGAGGCATTTAATTTTTGTAGTGACTAATAATTCAAAATTTTTCTATAAATTAAATAAGCGTTTACTCAAATACAACATAAAATTTAAGATCTTAAATTTGGGAGATCCGATACCTGATACAAAATCAATTATCCTCACTACAGGAGAAGAACTGACATATTTGGGAGAATACAATAAAGAAAAATCGATCATAATCCCATTTAACATGGAACAAAATTTCGAAGGATATATTATCAATGTAATAACAGCCTATAAATTAGGTAGCCTTAAATATCAAAGTTTAACTTTTTCTATAGATCCCGGCACAAAACGTTTTGGATTGTGTACGTTCGTTAACGATTATTTTTTAAACTCGCATACTTTATTCAATAGGAGAGCATTAATAAATCAAATTAATCTCTATATTCAAGCTATTCGTAATTATCAAGATAAGAATAAATACATTAGCTATACATTTAAGATTGGACGGGGGATGGGAGTTTTAACTACAACTAAAGAGATTATAAAAAGTATTTTTCACTTATTTGAGGATGAGAAGGATGTGGATATCTATTTAATAGATGAATCTAAGTCTTCAAAAATAAAGATATATGATAACGGAAAGAGATTTCCCAAACATGAGGCTTCTGCGTTAATATTGGCTCTTAGAAAAGGGATTAAAGTAGAAAAAGAGAACTATGAAAAAAAAATAAATAAAATAAAAACAAAGCAAATTGGGCGACGAGATTTTTTAGAACAGAAAGAAGAGATCATTTATCTAAATAGGAATAAAACTGATTTCAAAGATTTGTTTAGAAAAATCATTTCTGCCGATATTTCGATTTCAGATTCAGTTCAATTTATCAGACATTGCAAACAAATCTCACAGGTAAGTTGAATCGAATACGTTAAATTTAAAATATTTTATTATTACCTCTTATCAAAGGAATAGGGGATAGAAGTAGTTGAGCATAAATAAACGAATCAAGAGTATAGATATATTCCGTGGGCTCGCCATGTTCTGGATGATTTTAGGACATACTATAAACTGGTGGGTACGTTCTCAAGATCTTTGGATTTATAAGCTACTTGAGATGATTTTTTCTCCGATTGGAAGTGCTGGATTTTTATTCATTTCAGGGTTAAGTGTGGCATTTTCCTATCAAAAAAAGACGAAAGGGCTATATGGCTTAGATCAAGAAGATTTCAATCTAATAAGAAAAGAATATTTTTATAAAGTTATGTTAATGTTTTTTCTCTCTTTTACCTACAATACCATAACCTTAGCGTGGCTTTTTGGAATTGAATATATATGGAGTTGGTTTATTCTACAAACTGTGGCAGTATCTCTTTTGATTGTTTGGCCCTTACTTAAAGCCTCAAAGTCATTTAGAATAATGATTTGTCTTATGATGTGGGTTATAAACCAATTCCTTTTTCCTATTCTTTCAATTTATGAGGGGCAGGTTAATTTTTATGGAATATTATTTCATATATTCTACAGTTTTAATGATCAAAATCCCATTCTCACCTTTAGTACTTTCTTTATCATTGGTACTATAATGGGTGAAAAATTATACGAAATGAATTCAATTGAACATATTGAAAAACGATCTTTCGAATTTAAAAAAACTATCTTATATTTTTTGATCAGTGGTTTCCTTTTGATTTCATTGGGCTTTTATTTTTCATTTTCAGACGTCCTCTTAAGGGGAACCTCAGCATGGAATTTCTATGCAATTGGAGTTGAGATCATATTATTTTCCATTTTCATTTATTTTGAAGAAATAGAATTATTTAAACTTAAAAGGAATTACAAGTTTCTTTTTTACTATTCTTACTATTCACTATCAGTTTTTTTAGGTCATAATGTACTTTGTTTTCTTTTTTATCATCAATTAAATATATTCAACATTTGGATTGCGACCTTTATTACCTTTGTATCTTTAGGATTGCTGATGAAATTTATATATAAAAAGTTTGGTCGAAATGCTTCGCTAAAATATTATCTCAGTAAAACAGCATCCTATCTTGCAAAAAACATTAGTTTTCAAGATAAATTTTGGGATATTTGGAATTAGGAGGAAAAAAATTCTTCAGTCATTGAAGTTTTATTCTCAATAAAAGTTCTATCTGAATAATTTTCAAGGTATTCCTATTCAGAACATTAAATTTTTATGTAAAATTATATGGAATAGGGATCATTTATTATTCCTTGAAAATTGAGTAATAACAAAATCAATCTAAAAAAAATATGAAACGATTCAAAAGCGTAGATTTTTTTCGAGGATTGTCTATTGGTTATATGCTGTTTGGTCACTTCACGGAATGGTTTTTAATCGAACAGGATATGATCTTTTTCTATACGATGAGAGTTATTTTCGAATTTTTGGGTTCAGGCGCATTTCTTTTAATTTCTGGAATGAGTACTATATTTTCATATAGGAAACGGATGAATCAATATAGGGATAGGAATGATTTTGACAAGAAATTCCTTAGAAAAGAGTATTATTTTCGGGCGTTATTACTATTGGTGGCTGGAATTGCATATAACATTTTTGTAATCTTTTCATTCGGGGGAATTGAAGATATTTGGACGTGGTTTATCTTAATTACGATTTCATTTTCTCTCATTGTAAGTTGGCCGCTGTTAAATACATCAAAAACATTTCGAATTTTAATCGGAGTATCTGTATGGATTCTTAATTATCTTTTATTGTCTGTTTTACTACCTTTTGAAGGACAAGGGAATGCATTAGGTATAACTTTTCATATATTATATAATAATTTGGAATTGGATCCTTTATTACAATTCTTTCCTTTCTTTATTATTGGAACTGTTGTGGGAGATATATTAGTTGATATATATAAAACTGATGATAAAAAACAACAAAAGGATTTATTAAAACGAAATTTTCTTTTTCCTTGCCTTATGATTGGATTTTTTTTAGTCGGATTAGGAGCAATAGTAAACTTTCCTGAATTTCTGACTCATCGTACAAGTCCTTGGATAATCTATTCTTTAGGTTTAGATCTGATTTTACTTTCTGTATTAGTTACTTTAGAAGAATCCAAGTATTTCAGCAAAGAAAAGAGTTATGGATTTTTTTACTACTTTTCATATTATTCATTTACAATTTATTTAGCACATAATGTATTATATTTTGTGTTCCATAGGATGATTCCTGCGATTTTCATAATTCCTTTAAATTTTACAATAATCTTGATCATTTGGGCTTTATTACGCATGATACACAAAAAAGTGGGTCCAGACGCAGCGTTAAAATATCAAATCAGTAAAATAGCCACACACTTGGCAGAAAAATTACAGGAAAAGCAACTCATGAAAGTGGAAAAGATCCAAAAATGAAAAATAAGCATTAACATCATACAAGATGTAGAATTATCATCCTATTCTATGATTTAAGAATCTGCTTAATTAATTTCCCTTCTTCTTATTTTTTAGGAAAAAATAAACAAAAAAGAGGAGAAGAGAAGTAAAATCGAAATATGATTAAGATTCTGGATAATCTTGAAATAATTTTCCCCAATCAGTTTCCATAAATTTCTCGATTTTCTTCTTACCGATAAATGGATACCAAAACATATCATGATATAATAGTGAGCCTAA
>CAZZIC010000097.1:14236-15728 GCA_964653985.1 uncultured archaeon
TCTTCTTACCGATAAATGGATACCAAAACATATCATGATATAATAGTGAGCCTAAAATTGGAAGTGAAAAAAATAACTTATTATGCAGAAGAGGTTCCAAAAAGCTCAGTTTTCCCTTTCTAACTTGTTGATCTCCCCATATAACCATACTCCGCTTAACGGTAAAGTTCCAATTCACATCGCTGACATTCTCTCCAATAATTTCTATTTGATCAAAATCTCCGCAACCTAATCCTTCATCATGTGCTAATTTAATGGCAGGGAGTTTCATCGGTTCAAAACCAAGCATTTTTGCCACCACTGTATCAACCGCTACTTGATCATATCCAGCAAGAATATAATTTTTAATACGGGGAATCATGGTTCTTGGACCAGCCCCATCCCCACACACGGTTCCATCTACTACAGCAAAGATTTCGGGATGAATCTGTTTTTGTATTATTAAGAGGTCAACGAGAACTTCTGACATAAATTGATGACTGAAATGTCGTCGCTTCGTCAATAACCCTCCAAATGCATTTTTCATTGCACAAGTTATTCCTCCATTTTTCATTTGCTCATCGGTTTTTTTTAAATTTCCCCCTCTCGCACCTGTGTGACCATGTGTTTTCATCGTCGGAAGATGGATTATCGGCTTCCCCACATAAAATTTGGGAATTCTGAAACCTTCGGGAAAGATCTTTGAGTCAAGGGCATGTAAATCTTCATCTTCTAAATTGATGAATTGATCCTCAAATGAGTTATAATCTTTAAAAGGAATTCTAGTTAAAGGAACAAACCAAACTCCATACTTATTAAATATGGGACCCCATTTATTTCCTTTAAGCCCCTCGGCGATATTAGTCACTACGGTACGATTTTCGGCACAAAAGATCTTCTTGGGATCAAACCCATCTTCAACCATTGTTTTAATTACCCCTTCAACCTGCCATGGAGGGCTAGAACATGCAGGAAAAAATTTAGACCAGCTAAGATTCAATTTGAGTATTGTTTTTTGCTCTTTTAAAAAATGGTTTTCATAATCAGCCATATGCATTAATTTTTTATAATCCTCCAAGATAGTCTCGGGGGATGTTTTAATTACGAACACTTGAGAGTTATTGCTAGACATTTATATCATTGAATTTTTTTTCAATCTTTATTTTTTATTTTAAGTAAACTCTTCCAGAAAATAAAAAGAATTCTCATGAATAATAATAATATAGTAAATTAAATAAGAAATAAAATAATTGTGAGTGGTTTTTAAGTAAGTAAATTTAGGTTAGTTATCGAAAATAAGAAATTTTATGAAGAAAGTGTAATTTTGAAATGAAAAAGGGATTAAAGAGTCTAGAAATGAATAAGATAATTAGAAATACTAGAAACTGAATCATTTAAACAAATAAAAAAGAATAAAAAAAGTTGTTTTTCTGGGACATATAAAATATTCTAAAACATTTTCCTTCTTTTTTATTTTTCTTCTCATTCTTCACCTCACTCTTTAATATTTCTC
>CAZZIC010000098.1:0-15690 GCA_964653985.1 uncultured archaeon
TTTTGTATTATGTTCTCTCCGATCTCATTATTAATTTCAACGCGATGTATATTGTCATTATTTTTCAACATCATTTCATATTTTGCACCACCAGTATCTTCGGGGACTATAACAATTGCGGCATCAATTGCATCGTTATTTATCGCATCACGTAATCGTTTTACAGCATAATAACCTGCTACACCTGCACTTCTATCAAACGTTTTTATAGATGGAATCTCTAATCCCCATTTTTTCCCCTCGTGTTCAATCAACGCCGCCAAAGTCTGTTTTCTTTTTCCTAACATAAATTTGTATTCCATCTGTGTATCAATACTTTGTCCTTTTTCTTCGGCGATCATGTTTAATGATTTGAGAACTGCTCCCGCTACCGATTGTGGAGTAACTTCTAAGGTATATTCTTCTTCTGCTAAGATTTCTTCAATTTTTCTCTCGATTTTTGCCCTAGGTTTTGAAAAATCAATTGGTTCTTCCTCCCCGGCTTTTGTTTTGCTGACTTCTTCTAATCCAGTTTCCATCAATTCCTCTATGCTCATCTCATCTAAGACTATCTTCTCTATGAATCTTCGACATAATTTTATGGAATTTCTTGGATTCCCGTTAGTTTTCTCATAGATCATTTCGATCAATTTTTCATTAAGTGGAAAAAGCGGATATAACGGAGGATTTAAATTATTCTCATCCCAAAAAACTTCCATGGACTTTGAGAAAAATATTTTCAAATCATTTAAGCTAAAAGGTTTTAGCTCCCGCTCTGGTTCCATTCTCGAACGTAAGGGAGGATCTGCGATCTCCAAAATTCGTGGCCAAATTTCCTTTAATACCGCTACGATAATTACCAGACCTTTTACTTCATTATATAACCGTTTTAATGTTTCAAGGAACTTTCTTTCAGCAGCTTCTCCCAGCATTCTATATGGGGATTCCAGTTCATCAAAGTATAAAATCAAGACTCGATCTAAATTATCGGTGATGATTTTTATAAGAGCAAGACATATATCATCATCTTCTACAACGGAATTTATGCCCAAATCATCCAATTCTTCGGGTTCTAAATCCTCACCTAGTAACCATCGTTCTGCTAATGGTTTTCTATCTTTGTCTAATTGGTAAATAACAAGAGCTTTGACAATATCGGCAAAAACACCGGGAAATTCTCTTAAGCCTTTTTGTATAACCTCATCAAGGTTAGGCTTTTGGAAGATACCTCCTTTTTTACCCCCCCACTTTTTCTTGACAAGCTCTTCCGATACGATATCCAACATTTCGGGTCCAATATCTTCTATAATACAAGTATAAACATGAAGAAGGACTCGGATGCTCGCGGGAGGACTTGGAACATAAATGATTGACCAATCAACGGGTTCAACTTGCCCTACCTCAATTTCTTCTCTTTCTTCTAAGGTTTCTAATTTCCTACGGTTTTCTCTTTCCTTATCTTTAAAAGAGTGATAGGCGTGAGTTTTACCGGTGCCCGCCGAACCTAAGATCGGAAGAAGTCTTGATGACCTATCTTTATGGGTTTGACGCACAAGTCGGTAAACTTCTCGGTCGATCGTATTTCTTGGGCGAGCGATATCGACAGGATCTGGAATTGAACTTTTAGACACATAATTTGAAAAAGGAAGTACTGGAGACTCTCTAAGAACCTCCAAATAAAGTTCCTTATCGTCCTCATTTAGCTCTGAATACATGATAATGCTTCTCTTAACTGTGACTTTAAATTAAATGGAATAAATTTATTTACTATTCTAGTTTATTTATAATATAATAAAAGCTTTTATTGCTAATTTGATTTTTCCGTTTTAAGTTTTATAATATAAAACTAACTATTAAAATTAACTACTCTAAAAGAAGATTAATTCAATAGAGAGGATTAATACTATGGATTGGAAAGATGAAAACGAAGATGAGGAGGATGAAGATGAGTTTGAACCATTCGATTTTTCTGAATTTTTTAAAGATCCGGCAAAAATTCTTAATTCAAAAAGATTTAAAAAAATGTTTAAACACATTTTTAAAAATCTCATGAAAAATCTTCCTGAAGAATATAAAAATCTCTCACCACAAGAACTTCAAAAGGAATTTATGAAAAATAAATCAAAATTTGGCTTCCCAAGCCCTTTTATGTACGGATTCAATGTCAATTTTGACAAAGAAGGAAATCCAAGCTTCGATTCATTTGGAAATATTAAACCAGAACCTCATGGAGAAACCAAGGTAAATTCGGTTAGAGAACCTTTAGTGGAAGTAAATGAAGAAAATGATAATATAGTGGTTATTACAGAGATTCCAGGGGTAACTAAGTCCGATATTGAGTTAAAAGCCACTAGCAATTCATTAATTATATCTACAAAAAAGGATAGCTCTGGAAAACATGAATATTATAAAGAAGTTGAATTACCAAGTGCTATTAATTCGGATGTCGCAAAGGCTAGATATGCCAATGGAATTCTCGAAGTCAAGCTCAAAAAGATTGATGAAGAACATAAGAACATAAAAGTTGATTAATTCCCAAATTTCTTTTTTAAATGACACGTACTGCTTTAGCTCATTTAATATACGTATAAGTGCTATACTCGAATTTTAAAAATAAGAAAATAAAAATCATTGATATAAGCTTCTGTCCTTATCTTTTTCTCGTTTTTTAGTTTTTTCTTTTTCTTTAGCAATTTTTTCTAATAACTCAGCACCTTTTTCATCTCTTTTAAATACCAGCTTAGCAAGCGCATTCTGTCTTTCACGAAGATTAACTAAGGAGTTTGCGATGTGATTCATGAGCTGAAATTGTAGATCGCACATGAAAACCCTCTCTTCGATGCCACATTCTTCACAATGTTGGGAACAACTTCTCCAATCTTCAAAAAGGTAGTCAATATTTAAATCATGTACATCGATTAACTGCTTCTCACATTCCTAACAGGTTTTATCAGCGCGGATTTCCAATTCTTTGATGGCTTTATGTAAGGATTTTACGTAATTCCATTGACTGGATTGTTTTAATTCCTTAAACTCTTTTTCGGATAAGAAATTTAAACTCATGTATTTAAAATTGAGAGATTTAAACTCATGTATTTAAATAATTAAAAATTGTTAATTGTTACAAAATTATTCTATTATTAACAGAACATTAAATTTTATTTGATATAAACGAAAAAAATTCTTGATGGTAAACTTTTATTAACATTTTTATCAAATAATTACATAAAAATCTTATTTATAATTTACCCAAATTAAAATGACTGAAAATAAAGATTTTGAGTATATCTCCTATTCCTCATTGCTTATTATCACATTTATTACGATAATTTTAGCCTTTGTTGGATTAGGATTAGTAATTGATTACAATGAAGCATTCTATGTAGAAAATGTTGCGGTAAGGATAGTCTTTACTCTCATAACCGATATTGGAGAGACATTGGTTTTTATCATCTTGGTAGCTGTAGTCTATATCGTTTATGATAAGCGATTCGCGAAAAATCTTGCCTTTAGTTTACTAATTACAGTATTTTTTAATGGATTTTTCAAAGATCTATTTAAGGATCCAAGACCTCCAACTAATACAACAACTGAAAATCCTCTTGGTTATACAGCAAGCGGATATGGATTCCCTTCTGGACATTCTCAAAGTGCAGTTGGATTTTGGGGATATATGGCCTATGGATTTAAAGATAAAAGTAAGCCATATTTAATACCCACAATCTTGTCCATATTGATAGGGTTGATAGCTTTAAGTAGAGTTATAATTGGTGTACATGACTTACAAGATATAGTCGGAGGATTAATAATCGGAGTGGGAGTTTTATTAGCGTTCATTTACTCGGAACCCTATATTTCATCAAAAGTAAATAATACAACAATGAATATGCGAATTCTCATAAGCGTCGCCTTTTCCTTAGTAATTTTTCTTGGCGGAACCTTCATCTCAATGTTTATCTTTCAAGTAGAGGATAACCTTTTCACCGATACAGGAGCTTATGGTCAAGTGGGGGGAGTAATGTTAGGTCTCTCCATAGGATATATTTTGGAAAATGAATACGTAGGCTATGAACCATCAAAAATCAGTACAAAGGATAAAGTATTTAATCTTGTTGTTGGGATTGTTATTCTAGTACTAACCTTCTTCTCTTTAGAACTATTAAAAGGAGTCTTTGATTCTTTTATATTCCGATACATTCGATATGGACTAATTGCCTTTATCCTAGCCTTCGTAGTACCATTAATTTTTACAAAGGTTAACAAATCGGTAAAGAACATCGAAGCTCAAGAGAAAAGCATATAGGATTCGAAATTTTAAATTTCCTTTTTTTTATAATTTAAAGATAGGATTCCCGATTAAGAGTGAATAACTCTGAATTTTTTACATTCTTTCTTTAAAATTCGATTAACTTTCTCTCTAAATTCTCTATTTACTTTGTTATGAGGAATTATTACATCATCAATGAAAAGATCTTCCCGAGAGGGATGACTTTTCACAATCTCTAAGTACATACAAATCTTAATTATATTTTTTATTCCATTATTTAAAAGGATTATTTATAATTACGCCAAAAGTGGGAAGCATATCTCAGAAATATAAATCTTATAATTTGTATTTAAACCTATGGACTTTTTTTTAAGATTTTTTTAACTGATTCTTAATTTCCCGCAAAAATTGTAGATTTACCTGATTATCCTTTATCAGCGCGTCTTTATAATGAAAACCAGCACGATTTTTATGCCCTCCGCCTTTGAAACTTTTAGCTAACTCCCTACAATTGAAAATATTACTATAAACAATTACTTCGTCAAAACGAGAATCAATACCAATAAAAATATCGGCGGAAGGATGTTTTTCTTGGAGAAGAGTTGTGATTCTTCCCCCTCCAATTGAGGCTGTAGAAAGTATTAGCTCATAGGATTCATTAATTTCAAATCTCCTCCTATTTTCAATTATATTCACCTTTTCCGATTCTTCCCAATTTTTAGATTTTTCCAATTGGATTTCAAACCATTTATTTTCAAAGTGTCCTTGTGATAAGTATTTTACAATCCTTTTCAGTTCTTTTTCATCTCCCCTATTGAAGGAAATTATCGATTGAAGATTTTGGGAAACATCATATTCTCCCTTCCTGAAATCTATGTCATGGGCAAGTTTCGCTATTTTCAATGCGATTTCATCTCTGGGAAGATAGTAATCCTTTACTATCTCGGCTCCACATCTAGTTGGATCGATTAAGTATACGTCTATTAGTTTTTTTAATTTTTGCTCGTGAGTTGAATCAATTAAATGGTGATCAAACCAATAAATCTGCGTTCCATTATTTTTGGCTTCTTCAAATAAAGGAAAAAGTGAAACAAAATCATTATTGAATCCTATATCCGTAATAATAAGCTTATTTGGTAAATTTGATTTCAAAATTTGAGTTACTTTGCTTATGAAATTCGTGTAATGAGCAAAATCTAGATTAATATTTACAGTACCATTTCTCTTTAAAAGAGAAAAATACCGTAAAAGAATAGCTTGAGACCCTAAACCATCCAAATCAACTTCATGAGTTAATGAATAGACCATCTTATATATATGATATAAGATATCCATTAAAAAAGAGGGTAGACTAAAAAATTATTAAAGAGTTGTTATTTTAAAAGTTCTAAATACGGTTTTACTTTCTCTTTCGCTTCAGAACCCTTTACTTTTTCCAAGATCCTTTTAGCTAGTTCCTTCTTTTTCTGAAAGTATAATTTCATTATCTCATCCATAGATTTGTCAGGGTATTTTTTTTTTAAGGCAACATCTCGTCTGGGACATCCACCACGACGCATACAGCAGTATGATATTGAGCCGAAACAAACAATTTCTGAATCCCAATCATTTTCTTCTGAAAATTGTTGCTTAGTCCTTATGAATTCTTTTCCATTCATGCCTAATTCTTTTAGAACTCCATCTCTTTTGCATTTAAATCCAAACGTAAGCATATATCCAGGTTTGCAACAAAAGGTTAATGCTCGATAATCTCCTCCCATACATATAGGTACTGGAGCATCTTTACCCCACCCAGAAATATCTCTTAGTTTATCCTCTTCTAAATTCAACATATAATCAGAAAATTGTAATAATTAAGTCTATTCTTATAAAAAAGCATAATGAATGCTATGATTTAACTATTTTTTTATGATTAAAATTGCGTTTTATCCTACCTAAAAGATATTACTGTAATGATATAAAATTTAAGATTTCTTCTCGAACTTATATAATTGAGTCATAGGAATTAAGAAAGTGGGGCCAGGTGCGGGTATTGATCCCGCTTCTCAGGAGTCGTGGCAATGATGGGAGATCCCAACATCGATTCACAGTCCTGAATCCTACCGCTAGACGAACCTGGCCTTATTAATAAAAGATATAAAATTTAACAATATTTGAGTAACTAATTTAATAGTTTATTGTAAAAAAAATTTATTTTTCTGTTTTCCATCAACTCTGATTATTCATTAGGGATCAAATTTATTGGTAAATTTCTTATAGCAATTTCGAATTCATTAGATATAACAACAATAATTTATATTACCTTCAAAATCTATTTTATTCTACAAGAAACATTGTTAAGGTGAATTAAAAATTCCATATAGCCCCAAAAAAAGCGAAGGTAATCGTTTCTTTTATTTTCTTTATACCTGGAGTGATATTTTTGGCTCTCATCCTTTTTGTTTCGATCCCAAATTTGTTTCCCAATATTGGTTTTTCAAATCTAAATAGCAGAGAAGTGTATAGCATAATTGTATTACTTTTTGTAGTGATAAGTTGGCTTCTCTTTTTTGTAGGAATTACTTCAAGAGAGGATTAATCCTTTTCTAAAAATCAATATTTCTTTTTTTTTACTTACGAATGTATAACTGAAAGAACATATTCTAAAAATTGGTCAATAGCATCTTCCAGATCTCCTGAATTATCTACTACAAAATCGGCATCTGGAAATGATTGATGAGTTTTCGCTCTTTGAATCCTTTTCTGTAATTCTTCGTCAGTTTCTCGACCTCGATTTTTTATCCTCTGAAGCGTTATCTCAAAAGGGACTTTAACAAAGATTACCTTAAGATTTTTATAGGTTTCTCTCGCTTCGGGAATTATAGTTCTACTCACGTTTATAATTACAGACTTCACTTTTTTAAGCAGATTTTCGATCTTGATGGGAACTCCATAATGCAGTCCATAAATATACCATTTAAGAGCAAATTTGCCTTTTGCATCCATTTTCTCAAACTCTTCAGGCGTTAATGGGATGTTATTTTCAGTTTCCGAGGGGGGTCGAGTAATATAACGTTTCGGAGAGTAAAGGATATGTTCGGATTGAATTAATTTATTGTGCTTTTCAATTGCTCCAGTTATTATGGAATCTTTTCCTGAACCTGAATTTCCTACAACCAGGAATAAGGTGCCAGGATAATCTTTTTTAATCAATTTTTTAATCGAACTCCTAGGGATCTATAGATTAAATAAAGGTACCCAATATAAAAAGAATAATAAAAAAGAAAAAGTAAGAAATTATTTAACTCCTAAGATTTTGGCAATTCTGTCAGGTAAAAAAAAGCCCAGATAATAGCCTATGGCGCTGAAAATTAAAATGAGTCTAATAACAATTATCGTAATTTCGTTGAGTTCAATTAGAGCATCAAATATTGCTCCAATCGTAAATGATAAAAAGGCAATTAATAAAAATCTCCCTTTCCATTTTACCAATTCTTCCTCCGCTCTCATAGATTTTAATGAGAAAAGCAATCCAGTTATAATTGTCAAAAGTATAGCAAATAACTGATAACTCATTGTCAAGATTCCGGGCTTATAATAAAAAGATTCCACTACAGTTCCAATATATGTTGGATATAACGATTCTTGGAAGAGAAAAATAATCAAAATAATTTCATAGATGATGTTTATTGCCAAGAAAATATATGTGAGCCATTTTTTCGTTCCTCCATAAAGCATCTTATTAATTGCGTATATCCAAGAACTCACGGCTAACGGAATGAAAAGATTTCCTAAGGAGAAATAGATGAATTCATTAAAGGTATAGTCAAATAAAATAATTGAAAGAAATGAAAAGGAGCTCCCCCACCACGCTGAACTCAAAAATAACCAGGCAAAAGCGATAGAGATGATCTCTTTTCTCTTTATATTCAAATATTTGAATAAAATCCGGATGCCAATAATAATCGAGATAATAACGAATATTAATGTGAATGTCCCATGAATTATTTCTAATGTTTCTAAATCTTCTATTCCCATATAATCGGTTCACATGATTTTTTTTAGTAATTTATAATAATTTATTGTAGCAATCTTATTAATAAGAGTTTCTTTTTAATGAAACTTTCAAAATAACTCGAACAAGGGAATGATTAAAAGTCAATTTAATTAATTAACTTAATTCATAATTTCTAAAAAGGAAAAAAATAATATATTATATATATATTGATTTAGGTTATTCCTTAAAAGAATCGTGAGTTTTCGTAGAATTCTCCCTTATCAAAAATTTAACCATTTTATCGGGGATAAAAAATCCCAAATAATATAAGATTGCACTTGAAATTAGGATGCTCCTTATTATCACCAAAGTTAAGGCATTCATTGGAATGGCAGCATCGAATGTAGCAGCAATAGTAAAAGAAATAAATGCTAATAATAAAAACCGACCTTTCCATTTATTTTTAGGATCTGGTGATTTCATAGATTCTCTGGCAAAAAGTATCCCAGTAATTAACATAGTAATTATTGCGAAAATTTGGAATACAAATGGATATACATTATGTTCAGTATTGAATGGCTCATTAGAATCCCCTATAATTTTGTAGTCTATAAAGAAAAACAAAATTAAGAAGAATTCATACACACCACTTATCGCTGAATAGATACCCACAACTTTTTTCCTTAAATTTTTATACACAAAACTTGTAAAAATATAGACCCAAGAAACCAAGGCTACTGTAAGGAAAATGTTACCAAGAAAAAGATCAAGAAAAACATTAATCTCTTCCTCATAAAACATCCATGTAAAGAATGATATTGCGTTCCCCCACCAAGGAGAACTAAGAAAGAACCAAACAAGCCCAACAAGTAAAAAGTTTTTGCTCCTATATTGATAATATTTTGCGAAGATTCTTATGCTTATTATCAAAGAGATTACTACAAACACAAAACTAAAAGTTACCTGAAGGATCTCTATAGTTGAAAGCGTTTCTAAGCCCATTATTCATTAACCCTCTCTTAAAAACCAATATTTAAAATTGATTTATAGAAATAAAATCATCAATTACCCTTATAAAAGTTCCCTTTATAAATGCATAAAAATTGAAAAAATGTTATACCTTTTGATATTTATATATATTCAAACACTTATCGATAATTTAGTAAAAGTCATTCGGATATTATTTGCTCTTTAAATTGAATTGTTTTTCTCCACGTCTTACTTGTTATTTCCAATCTAGCTTTCTCTTGTCTTACAACCCAGCTCATATTTTTCTTGGTTAACGTATTTGCTAAAAATTTAATATCCTTTTCTTTTCCTTTAATGCCAATTAAAAAGAGATTATTAAATTTGCTTAATCTTTTGCTTATGCTAGCACTTTTCAATAAAGTATGAAAATAGCGTTCAATATTAAACCAAAAGATTTTGCTTCTGGGCAGTGATTTAGCCAGCTTTATTAATTTTTTTATCTTAACATCTTTACATTCAACCCAAGTTCCAACATTTTTTTCCATACGCCGAGGAATTTCTGACGGAACGAAGCTAATTAAGTCAGGTTTATAACCGAGAAATCTATAATTAGGTTCAATCGTAAAGCGTTTTTGATCATCCCAAAAATAGCAATATGCTAAAACTTTAATGAGTATATGGATGAAGGTTTCAGAATGACCTTTTCTTAGATAGAGGTCAGCACTCTCATTCGGTTCATTATCTGTTTTTTTAATGAGAGTAATCTTAAATTGGTAAGGTAAATTGAATTTTGGGGGCATTCAGTATCTAAAGTTTAATTATGTTTAGTAATTAATGGTTTTTTGGTAATTAATTATTAGCTTAAAAAGATTTATTTATCATGTTTTTATACATTGATTTCCATTACACTTCATGTATTAATCTTTCCTTAAAACAAACGATTACGGATTTATTGCTAATTTATCAATAAGAAATTGTGAGATTAATAGAAAATTGAGAAGAATTGATAAATTACTTCCCTCGTGTAAACATTTCAGCTAGCCTGTCTGGGATCAGAAATCCAAAATAATATTCTACAGAGCTTGATATCAGTAATAATCGGATTAAAACTAAAGTTAATGAATTCATGGGAATTCCCGCATCGAATATTGCTCCGATACAAAATGAGACAAACCCAATAAGAATAAACTTTCCTTTTAATACTTATATATATAAGAGATTCTAAAGATAAACTATTGATCTAATTATTTTTTAATTCATTAATTCTTCCATCTGAGGAATTCTAAGAGAGATGAGAAATTTAACCAAAATTTTTATGAGATCTTGTAGATAATTATAATTGAATAATAGAAAATATAAGAAATATAATGGTTGAAAATTCAAATTCTGAAAAGCTTCATGAAATTCCTGAGAGTTATCAGAGATATTTGGACGAGATTTATTCAATTGCCAGTAGTAAGAAGGGGGGTTGGGTCACAAACAAGGAAATTGCGAAAAGTCTACATGTTGAACCCGCAAGTGTCTCAGGAATGCTTGAAAAACTGAAAGAAGAAAAATTAATTAAATGGAAACCCAGAAAAGCAATTAGGTTAACGGAAAAAGGCAAAAAAATCGCTCAAAACTTGGAGCAAATCCACTCTCTGCTTTATAAGTTTTTCGATAAGGTTCTCAAAATTGAAAACGAGACCGTAGTTGAGAGATTAAGCTGCGAAATTGAACACCATATAACGGGAGATGTAAAAAATTCACTAAAAGACTTCTTAAGTGAATATTTAAAGCGTGAATCTCAATAATACACTTTTACCTTTTTATATAAATATTTAATATTTATCTAAAATTTACAACATTATTCAATTAAACAATCCCGAGAATAAAAAAATGACCGAAGAATTACGCGAGAAGCTTAATATAATAAAGAGAAGGTTTGAATCATTTTCAAACTTCATAGAATTAGCGGATTTTAGATCATATCTATTATTTACGCTGAATAGTCAAGTTTCATCGAATATATTGGCTCAGTTTGGATTAGGAGGTAATAAAGAGGTGATTAATATACCTTATAATCCATTATTCTCTATATATTATCAAAAAATCAATCTTATTTCTGCTGGTGCCTTAATTGTATACGTAAAAAATGAGCCTATTACCGATAAATTCATTTTAAAAAAGGATGATCCCATAATTAAGGAACATCTTAATCCTAATGAGATGGACTTGGCTTTTAGAGCAAAAGAAAAATTCATTATCCCAAAAGTAAGTGATTGTATCTCTTTCAATCAAGAAGATGATAATGAAGAAAATGATGGCGGAGAATTATCAGTTAAAATTGATGATTTATATCATAGCATGGAAAGTTTTATCAGTATAACAGAACCTAACATCCTTTTTGTCCTTGATGCTGAGGAGGACTCAGAGCCTGATGTGATCTTTGCTTTCAATATGTCTCCTGAATTACCTGGAAAAAGCAAAAAAAAAGTATTAAAAGCCGATATTTACTTAGATTATGACCATAAGACACGAGGAATAACCTATTTGAAAAAGGAAGAGGACTTTAAGCTTAAATATTTAGAAGGTATTAAAGAGATCGGACATGCAGATCTGTATAAATCCTCATTTTCCTTAATCTTACACATCAAGTCATTCAATAAGGTTTATTAATTTTATATTGAAATGATTTCTTTCTTTTTCTCTTAATTTTTAATTTTTATCTAAATGATTTTTTTAGCTACTTTTCCTTAAAAACTTTGTGGCTTCAAGCATATTTAAGGTGTTACCTCTCAATTAAGCGGTTAATATAATCAATGTATTAATATAGAGATTTTATATACTGCCCGACAAATATATATTATACCTTTAAGAATACAATAAGAGGCTTAATTTAAATGAGAATTATAACTATTAATCTCCCCGAGAAGTATTTATCGGCAATTCAGATATTAAACGATTTGGGATTATACCCTTCACGATCTGAAGCCATCCGAAGTGCTTTAAAAGATTTTTTGAAAGATGAATTGATTATGTTCGAAAATCTTGATGATGAAAATTTTGAAGCTATCGTGGAAAATAAAGTAAAAATACAAGATTAATTCCCCTATAATAAGCTCATATGTAAGGAATTGATGGGATTGGAAAATTCCACTTGAGAATTTACTTTCTTTTCTATTTTCTTTTGTTTTTCTTCCTTTTCAGGATAAGTCTATATATTTAAACCTATAAACCTTGATAAATATCAAGAATGAAATCTGAGTAAATAGAAGAAAAATTCATGAATACAAATGAATAATTAAACATATATCTGTTATTAGGCCAATAGAACAGTATAAAAAATGTCAGATAACTATGTGATATTCAAAGGAAAAAAATATTTTGTTAAGAATCATAAATTAATATTGGGTAATTTAAGGATTAAAAAGATTGAGGAAATTAAGGGTTTAAGTAAGATCAGAGAATTAAAAGAACTATATCTCTATGGTAATGAAATAAATGAGATTTATGGCCTTACGGGCTTGTCTGATTTGGAAAAATTAAATCTATATGGAAATCAAATTACCAGCATTGAAAATTTAAAATCATTAGAAAAACTGCAAATACTTTATCTCTCAGAAAATAGAATTTCTCAAATAAAAGGGCTCGATAATTTAACTAATCTTAAAAATTTATCATTCGAATCTAATGATTTAACGAAAATAGAAGGCTTAGAACACTTAGTAAACTTAAGGCAATTAAACCTTTATGATAATAACGCTTCTATGATTAATGGATTACAAACCTTATCTAAATTAAAAAGATTAAGAATCGGACAAAATCCTATACCTTCTGAATTGTTAAGTAATCTTGGGGGATTGGATGAATATGGTTATGCTAAAATTCCTCAACTCTTTGTTGAATATTGCAATAAATTAAAAAAATGAGATTAGAAATACTATTTTAGGTTAAAAGAAATTTTTATCCAACTTTAATTGCGTTCACAGGGCATGAGCCTTCTGCAGTTTTTGCGCACTCTACTAAATCATCGGGAACTTCCCCAACCCAATGCTCCTCTCCACGGTATTTCTCGATGAGTTGTGATTTATTATTTTCACTTAACTCGAATACTTCACTATGAAGTAGGTTCAAGTAATTTGTAATAATGTTAAAGATTGATATCTATAAGCAAAATTCTTGTAAAATGTTAAAAGAATATCCTTATATATTAATTTTAATTATTTTTACAGCCTAAATTTTCTAGGACATAATGAATACAATGGATGTAAATCAAAGAGATGTGCTGCAAATTCCAGAAAAAAAGAGATCATTTTCAACCAAGGTCAGAGATTATTTCAATAATCTGCTAGACTTTTCTGAATATGATAGAAATTGTAAAGTAGTGCCAAAAATCAAATAATGATAAGGGAAGTTAATAAGAGTTAAGTTCAGATTATTTTCCTCTAATTAGATTTATTGGAAATGATTCTCCCGCAGTTATGGTATACCCCCTTAACCCTAAATTAATTTCTTCTTTTCAAAATTCCAGTTTCTGAAAAGAAGCTTAATTTTACACTCTATAACATAAATTCTTTAAGTTTAATAATGATTTAAATTCCTTAGCTTTAAAATCAAGGGAGAATTAAATCTTCCATTTTTTGTATAAATCTTTTGAATGATTGATTTCTCTCTTTTGCGACTTCGATATTAATGTTCATTAGAATTTTAATTTTTATTAAAGAATCGTTTTCACTATGAAACAATCCTTTAAATTTATTTTTTGAGATATCTTCTGTATTAATAGAATCTATATCGATTTGATGTTTTGCTAAAAATTTTTTACTTGCAACAGATAAATACCAACTCTCAATTGATTTTCGAACAATAAAAATTTCCCTAAAATCTAATAGGTGAAAAGAGTCTGTTGTTTTTTCTAAAATAGCAGAATAACAAGGCCCTTTATCAAAGTCCCTAAAGAAAAAACATAAACATTCTTGATCCTTAAATGATTTAATATATTTAATGACCTCTTCGTTGTTTTTCTCCCTATGTCGTATTATCTGAAAGGTATAATCTGGCCATTTATCTGACAAATAGGGAAATATAGCCTTTTTAAAGAATCTTTTATCGTCATCTCCCTCTACAAAAATACCAATCTTTCTAACATATGGCATAAGCTTTCACAATAAATTTTCTGTAAAGAGATCCTCAATTCCAAGATTATTTTTAAGAAAGACTTTTATCTCATCTTTTTCATATGGTTTAGATATGTTTGAAAAACCATTCTTATCTCTCTTTATTAACAATAGATCTTGAATTCCAGAATATTTTAAAATTTCAGGATTATGGGTTGTTATTATAATTTGTTTATTTGCATTTTTCATCATATTGATTAATTTTGAAATTAAATAGGGATGGATATTGCTGAATGGTTCTTCTAAAATTATCATTTTTCTTAGATCAAAAAACGTTAGAATTATAAAAGCTGTTATATCAATAGTTCCATCTGATAATAGATAAACCGGTATCTTTTTTTTATTCCTAATGTAAGTTTCTTTAAAATATAATTCAATCTCGTCCTCAGTATCTTTTTCAACAGCAAAATCTTTCACAAAAGGTAATAAATCTTTTATTAGGAGGAGAAAATCTTCCCGCTTTTCCTTATCAGTCAAAATTTTCTCTAAAACGAGTAATAAATTTTGTCCGTTATGATCTATTTCAGCTTTACCATATCTGTTCTTCCATATTTTGATTGAATCAATATTTAATTTGAAAATAAAGATTTCTTTAATATTCTTTCTAATAGTTTCAAATATACTTGGAATTTGGTCAACTTCTAGAATTGATTTGTTATTTTCAATTTGTTCCACATATCTTGATTTAAATGAATAATCCAGAAATTCCTCCACCTCTTTTGGAATTTCTTCAAGAATTTGATATGTAAATTCATTTTTTTCATATTTTACAACAGCTTTACCTTTTAATCCTTTATTCAGTGATTCTGTAATTTCTTTGATATCGTATATTTTTAAGGTAGCTTTCATCATTTCTTCTCTTATCTTCCAATTCTCTTTGGAATCATTGTAAAGAGAAAGGCTATAATAAAAATTTCTAATGCTTATTCCAATTATATTATCATTATTCTTATGAAATTTGAAGAGCATCATAATATTTTCTAATTCTTCTTCCATTTCAAATTCAATACGAATATCTTGCTTATCAGCAATGTTTATATTTCTTAAATAACCAATATCACCGTGTATTGAAATTGCATTAGATAATCCTTCAGAGGCAATATCGCTTATAAATTGAAATATTTTTACAAAATTTGTCTTTCCCGAAGCATTTGGACCTATTATAACATTAAATTTATTTAATTCAATATCAAAACTCTTATAACTGAAAATATTTGATCCTCGAATTCGATTGATATACATAATTATACTCAGTTTTAATAAGGAAGTTTAAGTATTTCATTCTTTCTATTAAATTTCTTTTCAAACCTTGAAAAGAATCTTTTATAGTTTTAACCTGT
>CAZZIC010000099.1:0-15638 GCA_964653985.1 uncultured archaeon
TTCTTGATCTAATTGGTATGAATTTCCGTAATCTGTGATATCTAATGCGCTTGCATTTCCTTCAAAAATAATGGAATCTTCATTCACAATATCATTATCTTGACCAATATTTAATTGAGATACCTTAGATATTTGAGAATCAATATGATTTGCATAAATTTTCGTAGAACTTCCAAATATTGGCAAAATACACATCAAAAATATTAAAAAACAAACCCAAAACTTACATCTAAAAAACCTACTTTTCCTATTTGAATGGTATAGACTAGACAAAGATGTCATCTCCCGTGAAGATAATTAAGATTGACTGAAACTTAAGATTATAAAATTCTTTCCTACATATAAATGATTGTATAGAAAAAAAATAAACAAAATTAAAAAATAGATTGAAATAGATACATCATTAATTTATCGAGCCTTTATTAATAAAAAAAGGATTTATTAGTTGAGTTAATTACTTACACAGGTACTATATTCCATAACCATCCTGTTAACATAAATATTGGCAAGAATGTTAATGCTAATGTGTTTACTGTAGTGATCAAAATATTCATACTAGGCCCAGCCGCGTCTTTCAATGGGTCTCCTACTGTGTCTCCGATAATAGATGCTTTATGAGCAAAACTCCCTTTTCCGCCTAGCATACCATCTTCGATGGCCTTCTTGGCATTATCAAATGAAGCTCCTCCAACGCTCTGCCATAGTCCCATGACCAGGCATCCGATAAGGTTTCCTATCAGAAGTGCTCCTATTACCATCGGACCGAACAATATTCCTATGGTCAGTTCAATAATAATTATGATCATAACAGGTTGGATTAAATTTTTTAATGCGGTCTTTGCTGAAATATCAATACATCGTTTATAATCTGGTTTCGCATGACCTTCTTTTAATCCGGGTATATCTTTAAACTGACATCGTACTTCTTCCACCATTAGCATAGCTCCCTTCCTCACGGCTTCAAAAATTAAAGCGGTGAACAAAACTGGTAAAGTAAATCCTAATGCTAATCCAAATAATATACTGGGATTATATATATCCAAGTTATTGAACACATTCAATAGCTCTGTTTCTGGTATGAAGCTGAAAATTTCTCCGGCTAAGGTATGTGTGGAGAGTAGAAAGGTTAAAAACATAACAATGCTACTGAAACCACCGCATACCAGAGCAAAACCTTTAGCAACTGCTTTTGTTGTATTTCCTACTGAATCTAATATATCTAAGTTCCCACGTAAGTTAGATGGTGCTTCTTCAGCACCCATTTCAGAGATCCCTGCGGCATTATCAACTATTGGTCCAAAGGTATCAAAACTAAGAATAGTACTTATAATAACATCGCTCGAAGCAGATGCCATATTGACACCGAATATTCCAAATGCGATAAAAAAGATTTTAGGATCAATCGGATTTCCTAAAATATTCTCTGTTGGTTGACCTAACTGTTGAAAATACATATTGCCTGCGTAAACACCGAATATATATGAGACTATGATGGCAATTGAAAAGAGGAGTATAGGTCCAAATACAGACTTGAAACCAGTTATCAATCCAGATAAAAGATTTACCGAGGGGCTCATTTCTGAAGAATCTACTATTTTTCTTGTAGGTTTATACTCAATCCTTGTATAATAAGTTGTAAATACAATGGTTAGAAATACCGTGACCAAACCAACTAAACTTGAGAGGAAAAAGTATATTCCTAATGACCCAAAGAAGAGTAAATTCATTATTATTAAAATTCCCACATTAAAAAAGGTAGCAGCGAAAAATACCCTCCAAATACTTTTTGAGGGTTTTTCCAAATCAATCTTCAAAAATAATGTTGTAAAGAATAATGAAAATAATCCCAGTGAAATCAAGGTTATGTCTATTATAATAAAGATTGGATCTCCAACTAAGAGAAACATAGTTAATCCGAGAACCATCCCACCAACTGCGTCAGAAGAAGCACTTTCAAAGAGATCAGCCCCTCTACCTGCACAATCTCCTACATTATCGCCTACTAAATCTGCAATAATCGCAGGATTTCTTGGATCATCTTCTCCTATATCTAATTCATATTTTCCCGCTAAATCTGCTCCCATATCTGCAGATTTGGTATAAATACCTCCACCAACTTGAGCAAATAAGGAAGACACACTTGCACCAAACCCATAACTTACCATTAAATAAACATTCATATTTGTGAGAAGTACAATCAACCATATACCGAGAACAAACATTGAAATGTTTAAAATACCTGTAATCATCCCACCATAATAGGCTAATTTGAAGCCTTCTTCAGGATTATCAATCGATTCTTCAGTTACTATAATGTTAGCTTTTGTTGCCGCTTGCATTCCAATATAACCTGCAATTAATGAACTAAATGCACCTAAGAAGAAGATAAGTCCAGTAATTATGAACGCAAATAATGGAATAGCAAAATAGCTTACTCCTGTAAATCCGACGGGAACGAATAAAACTGCTAATGTTATGACAAGCATTTTTGTTTGATCCTTAAGATAAATCTTCGCCCCCTCCCTTATGTATTCACTTATCTCCCTCATCTTGACCGTTTTTTCCTCCAATGAATTGATTTTTCTAAAAATTAATCCTAAACAAATGAAGGAGGAAATCAACACAATCGGGATTAAAATGAATAAGCATAGGAAAAATACGGGTTGACTGGCGATATCCGAGATAGTATTAATAAGTTGTCTAATTATAGGTAATTCGAGTATCATTTCCTCAACACTAACTTAATAATTTCTAGTTTGTATAATGAATATTAGTTACTTATTAAATTTTTTATATATAATATTATTGATTTCGTTAATAGATTTGTAAAATTTACGAAATATTATTTTTTCTACAAAATTAGAGTAGATTTAATATCTTAGTAAGAATGAGATTAATTTCATCCCTCTCAAAAGCATCAAAAATAAGGTTTTTGGTTTACAAAAATAATTGTATTATTTAAAGTAAGAAAATGATTGTTAATTTGAAAATTCTTCTTTCAATTTCTCCATTATATCTCCTTTATCTCCCTCGGAAAGCAGGTCAATATTAATACCGCGATTATTGAAAATATCTGGTGGAATATTCTCGAAGAGAGTTAAAATTAGAATGAGAGAATTCCTAACAACGTTCATATTTTCAGTACGTTCCAAGATATTCATGAGTTTTATATAGGATTTATGCTTCCACATTTCTTTCTCCTTACGACTCATATCCTTTTTCTTGTACGTATTAAGGATTTTAGTATAGCATTCTAGTTCATCTATCTCCTCGTTTTCTTCAATACAATTATTCATAATGAAACCAAATAACTCCCAACTATTTCTTTATAATATTATCTTAAAAATTCTTTATAAGTTACATTATTTTCTTCTTTGTTAGTTATACTATTGCGAACAAAATTCTCCTTTTCGTATTTAAAGTCCTCGTTTTTAGCCCAATTAATAGAACTAAGCAAATATTTGTGTGTAAAATCCTTCAAAGTAATTTGCTTTACAAATCTGTATACTTAATCAATACAAGAAAATATAGATTTATTAATCTAAGTATTTAAACCAATTCAAAAAAGAGGAGATTAAAATCTATTCTAATCCTTCTAATTCTTGTGGGATATACTTATATTCTTTTAAATACCTTTTTCTAACATCTTGAAGGGAATATGATTGAGTTTGAGCTCCAACTGTTTCTATAACAAATGATGCGATTACAGATCCAAGTCTGCAAGAATCTAAAAGTGTCATATCTAACATTAATCCCGAAAGAATTCCTGCTCTATAACCGTCTCCTGCCCCAGTTGTATCTTTAATTGTATCTGGATTACAGATGGGAATATCAATCTTATATTTTTTACCACGATCATCCTTATAATTCAATTGAGAGCCAGTTTCTCCCTTTGTGGTGATAATCGCCCCTAATTTATCCAATAAATCTTCTTCATTTAAAGAAAGCTTCTCTTTAATCTGCTTAATCTCAAAAAAGTTTCCGATCAGAATTTCTGATTTGTCTATTTCTTCTATTAATTGTTCTTTTGAGAATAGGGGGGTGACTTGTCCGGGGTCAAAAATGATAGGAATGTTCAGATCGTTTAGCTGTCTAGAAAAATTAACCATCGCCTCGACTCCTTGCGTAGAATTTATCGCATAGGCATAGCTCTCAGGATCAGGGATTTTTTCTTTTAGATCAATATCCTTACAACGTTCAAGGGCCCCTCCGTGGAAAATGATCATTTGGTTAGCCTTTACATCATTAACAATATAACATGCAGCTGTGTAGTCATCCTCATGAATATCGAGTGCTAAGTCAATATTCTTAAATAAGGAGATATGATCTTTATATCCTAAGCTTTCAAAATCCTCTCCAACCGAACCGATTACGGATGCGTTTCCAATATTAATGATTCCTAAGTTATAAGCTATATTTCCCGCAGTTCCTCCAAAATGCTGGATTCGAGAATTGGCAGTCACAGTGCTTTGGTATTCTTCCTTTTCATGATCAATTGAAACTGCGTTAGTAAATTTTTCGTTAAAGCCCATAATGTAGTCAAATGCCAATGATCCTAACACAATAACTTTATTCTTTTGAGAGCTCATAATGTTCTATTAAAATTTTCTAATTTAGAAATTGCTAATTATTCAAATATTAGATGATATAAAAAAGATTCATACCAGATTTACCCACAAATAAGATTATTTGAATGTATCACTTATTGGGATTAAGATCAACTCTTATTTATTTTTGATAATTATCAAAAAAAATGGATGAATTAATAGATGACATTGAGAAGTTAAAAAACAGTAAAATTCAATCGACGATTCAATGTCGCTTAGAAGAATTCTCTGGAATTAGACACGAGAGGATAGAGAAAATATTCATTGAATTGTGTTTTTGTATAATGACCGCAAACTGTGGAGCAGAGAAATGTATTGAAATCCATGAGCAAATTCAAGAAGACTTTTTAGCGTTTTCCCAGCCTCAACTTGCCGAAAAATTTAAAGAATTAGGTTATAGGTTTCCAAATATCAGATCGGAATATGTTGTTGAAGCTAGGAAAAAATTAAACGAATTAAAAAAAGTTTTAAATTCCGAAAGAAATGATAAGGAATTAAGAGCTTGGGTTGTAAAAAATATTAAGGGCTTAGGTTGGAAAGAAGGGAGCCACTTTCTAAGAAATATCGGGTATAATAATTTAGCTATTATCGACCGTCATATAATTGATATTCTTGTAAACAATGAGCTTGTGGAGCGCTATAAAACCTTAACTAAAAAAAGATATTTAGAAATGGAGGAAATTTTAGAAGACTTAAGTAAAGATCTCGATCTTAATCTCGCGGAACTAGATTTATATTTATGGTATTTGGAAACAGGGAAGATTTTCAAATAGATCTTCTATAGGAATATTTTAGAAGAATTAAAGTTTAGAACTTCTTTTATCTCCAAAAAAAATTAGTAGATTACTCAAAAAGATACTTAAATTTTTACTTAATCTTAAGAAGCGCCTTGTAAATAAAATATAAATATTAATTTTATTAAACTTCCTTCTTGCATTATAATAATTGAGTGAAGAAATTCATTTAAAGAGATTTTTGATTCAATTGAAGATAATTTTTCTAAGATACTCTAAACCGAAGTGATTAAAATGGAAAAAAATGTTGGAAAACTTGATAGAATTATTCGAATCATTATTGGAATTGTTTTATTAGGGATCGGTATTTTTCTAATCGTAAATAATCCCAGCTTGATTATAATCTCTGTAATTTTGATTATAATAGGGATAATTAGCTTGGGAACAGCTGCTACAGGGTTTTGTTTGTTATACAAACCTTTCAATATAAACACTAAAAAATCGGGAGAATAGTTTGGTTATATCATAACAAATTTCTTTTCTTTTTTTATTTAATAATAGGTTAAAGAAGTTAAAAGCAAGGAAATTTTTCAATTGCTATAATTAGAGGTCCAATTTTAGGAAGGAAGACAAATTCTAAGAAAGAATATTTTTTACCTAATAGCGAAAAGCTCTTTCGACTTATTCAAAACAAATTAAGAAAGAAGGGAGAAAGAGGTTTTAAAAGTCAAGCGGTATATCTATTTCTAATTCAGAAGATCTTAGTTTTTTCATTAATTCTTTTGTCCCAGGATCATTAGAAAGCATCTCTAAAAGATTTTTATAAAGGGCGAGAACATTATCCAGACCTAATTTAAAATAGATGTCCTTTTTAGGAAGGGTTATTTTGAGCACATTATATACACCTTTTATCGATTCTTTTATTTGTTCAAAATTTTCGAAAGCTTTTTCCTTTAATTCTGGTTTAATATCAGCGTTAAACATCCTTATAATTTACCTCATATAAAAGAAAAAAGTATGATTTTATAAGAGGATCGATTTTGAAATGTTATGTTACAACGTAACAAAAAAGTATTTTTTCAACAATCTCTTGTATCTTTGTAAAATAATTTTGGACAAACTTATCGTTATTCTATTTATGTATAATTTCTGGTAAATAAAATAACCTAAGTATTGTAAAGATCATTTTAATATACCAAAAAAAGTCTTTGATTATAATTAATGATTCTTTAAGTATTTGGTAGCTTTTCGTAGGACTTCTTTTGTATTATCATATGTTGCGATTTCTATGACCTTCTCCGATTTTAACCATGTGTAATCTACATGTTCAAAACTTAACTCCACCTTTTTTGTCTGTGATTCGATCAAATAACAATACACCTTTTTGTAGATAGTTTCTCCATCTTTTTTAAAGAAATAATCATATGTTTCCTTGAAGCCATCAACTATTTTTGCTTGTGTAATTCCTGTTTCTTCCTCCAATTCTCTTTTAATTGTCTGCTCTTGAGTTTCATCCTTTTCAATATGACCTTTCACAAAATCCCAATGTCCTAATTCATATTTTAATAATAAAAATTTATCATCATGATAGACAACCCCGGCTACAGAAATTTCTCGTCCCATTATACTCACTTTAATTTAATGTTTCATATGTTACTGAATGATATCACTGAATTTAATCATCTTTATTATAAACCTTTAAATAGTTTAATGATCTTAGTTATTTTTAGAATTAAATTATTAAATCCAATTTGATCAATCGATTAATGATTTTATTTTAAAAAATAAATAAAGAATCAAACAAAGGTTATTTAAAAAATATGTAAAATTTTTATTTGCAAAATATCTTAAAGATCTAGGGAAGGTTTTTATATAAATAAAAAATCTGTGTTTTTTAAAAATGCCTAGCTGCTACAAAACAAAGGTTATATTTGCTGGAACGCCCGAATCGGGGAAAGAGACATTCTTTCATAATTGTTCTGCTATTCTTCAGTTTAACAACGAAAGCCTTTGGAACATTGGAGTTTCCTTTAAGATCGCTGATTATATTGGAGATAACGGAGATAAATTAACGATGAGCATCTGGGACGTTAATGGTAATCAACGATTTAAATTTTTACATGGAAATTTCTTTAGAGGAGCAGTAGGCAGCTTAGTCTTTTTTGATCCGTTAAACAATACATCTTTTATACGATTGCATTATTGGATAAATTCTATTAGAAATAATACCGACAATATTCCGATTTTCTTGGTTGGTAAAGAGCCTAAGGATAAGACCAAGCTTGACTTTTCTAAGATTCAAGAGATCTTGGAGATTTATCATTTAGATGGACTTTTTATATCAAATGACAAATCCACTGAAAATGAACAAATTTTAAACCAATTAGGGCAAAGAGTTTTAGAGAATATTGAATCCGAACCCAGTATAAGCGATTTAGAAGAGGAATTAGATCCCTATGAAAAGAAAATCTACGAAAAATTCCTAAATTACTTTTCGGATTGCCCCTTATGTAAGAAATCAAATCACAAAAGCTATTTAAAGAAACTCTACTTTACTCAGAAGAGTGAACAAAAGAAATTAAGAGATGAGTTGCTCTTTTTAATTGACAACTCAAAAAGCATAAAAAATTATTATAAAAATCAAGTTTCAGTGGGCATTCCATGTTGTTCTTGTTTTAACAAAATTTTCTCGAATTGAGAATACATTGTTTTCTTAAATAAAACTTGTTAATATAACTATAATTCCAACAGTTATAAAAATTGAAACTGCCAAGAGTTTGAGATAAAACTTGGGAACTTTTTCTGAGATAAATCCGCCAAAAAATGCTCCAATCCATGCTAAACTTGATAAAGCTAAGAAGGAGCCCAACCAAACTATCAATAAATCTTGATAAATTGAAGCAAGGGAAATGGTTAAAAGCTGAGTTTTATCTCCTAATTCCATTATAAAAATTGATAAAAACCCAGCTAGATAAGGGTTTTCATTTAACTTAGAAAATCTTCTGCTTTTTGATGATTCTTCAGTTTCAATCTCATTAATTTTTCCGTTCTCTTGTTCATCAATATTAATATTTTCTTGCTTTTGATGATATAATTCTTTAAGTTCACGAGCTTCTAATAACCCAATTATAATAAAAACAATTCCAGAGAGAGTAAGGTAATATAAAACACGGGAATAAATTGAGTAATTATGGTACCAAAGAAAACACCTAAAGTAATATTAAAGACACTTAATTGCGTTTTATCTCCTAATTCTCCTAAAAATAACAGACCAAAAACGATTCGAAAAACAATAAGTGACATGATCTAAACTAATTTTTTAAAAAATATTAATTATTAGGCAATGTAAAGGCTAAATATTACTCTAATGAATCTTTTATTTCAGTTTCTGGAAATTCCAAAATAAATTTACTTCCGAAGGCTTGGGCAGGTGTGAGGGCTCCAATAATATCATGAGTAAAAACTCTTTCAATAGCCTTAATTGAAGAAATACTTGTTAATCGATATGCTTCAAGAGTTTTTAACCAGGCATTGGCTTTTTTTCCTTGAGAATTCTCCACTTCTGCCCATAGATAAGAAGATTTATGATGTCTCATGTATTTATTTGGCCCTTGAACGGTAAAGCCAATGATCTTTTGGATTGTTTTCTTAATAAAAGAAAAAGAGAGCAATTTTTGTATCATCTTGCCATATCTATAAAACTGAAAAATGAGTCTCTTCGGTAAAGCCATATATGTTTTAATATTCGGAATTCCGGTGGAGTAATACGCTGTTGCTAAATCCCCCCATGTGATCTGCATTACAAACCTCTCCTTGTCCAGAAATTTGATGCTCCTAATATTTTTTCCTACTCTTGTAGTCAAAAGTTTACCATTTCTCCTGAAGAAAATTCCTTTCGGTAAATGTTCCATCATAGTTTTTAACGTTCCCGGGCTACTACCTCCCAATCCTGTAATCGCTAATATTAGGCTAATTGGGTTTGAAATCTTTCCTGCTACATAATTTACCAAACAATCAGATGGTACTACATCAAAACCGACACCCGATATAATTGCGATCCCTCTACTTTTAGCAGCCTTATTTAGGGAAAGATTTCTCTCTAATACCGGTAGTTCACCTGTTATGTCCAAATAATGAGTTCTTGTTTTAAGACAAGCTTTAACTATAGGTTTACTTGTATATTTAAATGGTCCAGCGGCATTAAAAATGAGATCATAGTTTTGTAATTTCTCTATAATTAGATTTTCATTTTTTAAACTAAATACTTCATAAGGAAGATTTAACCTATTAGCTAGCGAGATAAGTTTTGATTCATCCCTTCCCGCTAAAGTTGGTCTATGTCCTCTTTTTAAAGCTTCTTTAATTATTAGCTTACCCGTATATCCATAAGAACCATAAAGCAACCAATTTTCCTCTATATTCAATTCTATAATCACATTTAATTTTATCGTTAAATAAATCCTTGAGTTAGAGGAATAGTTTAATTATTCCCTAGATTTATTTGATTCTTAATTATGAAAAAGATGTTTCTTATATTTTAAAAATTTCAAAAAAGAGTGTCCTAAGTTTTACTATAATTTATATTAGATTTTTCCATAAGGGCTAAACGTTATCAAAAATCTGAAGATTGGTTTGATAAGAACTGGTATTTAAAATCATTCCATTTATTTCTAGATTTGTAAAAATTTTCTGAGATCTCCGATTGATTTCCAGACATTACATTATTGATATTATCTTAGAATATCAGAAGGGATTAAAATAATTTAATAAGCTATAACTCTATTATTCAAAGCTTTTTTTACATTTCTAACTAAACGTTCATTAGAAAAGGGTTTGGGTTTAAAAGAAGCAATACCAAGGGAACGGGCTTTATCTTCAATATCCATATCCGCTGAAGCAATAATGATTTGAGCATTCGGATCGATTTTTAGAATTTCTCTTGTGGCTTCCAGTCCGTTTTTAACGGGCATTCGATGATCCATTATAATTACATCCGGCTTAGTGTTAAAATTTTCAAATTTCTCTACCGCTTCTTCTCCATTACTTGCTTCTCCTATAATTTCAAAACCGTGAAATTCTAAAACTATTTGGTATAAGGATCTGAGACTCGGTTCATCTTCAACAATAAATATAGTTGGAACTATTCTACACCTCACCTAAGATATTTAAATTAAAACTTATCATCATTATTAAGCTTTAGGTCATTTCAAAATTATCTAATTTTGAATTGAAATGATCTTTCATCAATATTGAAGAATTATGGAAATAACTTCTTGAAGTATTCCTCTCGATTAGCAATTAAATTCAATAGAATATTAAGATAGAAGGGATTAAAAAATTTTTTGATCTTGATAAAATAAGTTGTTTAACATTGACAATATACCTATGATCTAATGAGTTTTTTCTGCTAATATATATCGATGGTTAGTCTCGTCTATATCCAATTCCAGAATAGAGAAGCTTTTAAAAAAGACCGGAATCTCCTCCATATCAAAAAAATGGTGAGGTAATCCTTCTTCGGGCCCATTCAATGGAATAAAGGTATTTTCTTCAACTTCTTCTAATTCCCATCGATCTAATGAAGTTCCTCCTTTTAATTTAGGAAAGGTTATATAAATTATTCCGTTTGGTTTAAGAACTCTTTCGATTTCCTTTAGAGTATTTTTGATATCTTCGACTAAGTTATGGTGTATTACTTGAATTGATATAATTCCTCCAAAGAAATTATCCTCATAAGGAAAATTTTCTTCCATTCTGAGGACAGTTAATCGACCACTAAGATCCTCTTTTTTAAGCCATTCTTTTGCCAATTTAATAGCCTTGGGGGAAGAATCAAATCCATATACCTCAAAGCTACGCTTTGCAAAAAAAATTAGATGTCTACCAGTCCCACATCCAAGATCTAAAACTTTTTTTATTCCTCTTTGTGAAAAAATTTCGGCAAGTTCTCTCATTTTATTCAGAGGTTCTTTGAATACGTGTCCTTTTTCTTTAAAAATTGAGTCCCAATCAGGCATAATTATGAGATTTATTTTCATATTAGGATTTATAATACAATCAATATGAGTGTTAATTTGTAAGGATATTCAATAGCTTAATAATTTTCTTCTTACTTTCAATTTGATAAAAGCTTTAATAAAATTAAAAATTAAAAATTTTATTTTGAAACCTAATTTTGAATATAACAATAAAACCGAAATAGAGAGCTAAATCTGTTTCGCACACCGAAAAAGCATCAATATAAGGCATATGGGAAACTTATGGGAAATATATTTCGCTTCTATTGAGGAAAAATTAAATAAAATTGGAAATTACCTATTTTATACTTATTTCCAATAACTAATTATGAGAGAAAATGCATTATGAAAACTAAAGATTATAACTTGCTCAATGTCGGTGTAGGTGGGCAAGGAGTTATTCGAGCGATGCAAATTCTTGCGTGGAGCGCGATGGAAAATGGTTATCAAGTTAGAACTGCAGAAACCCATGGGATGGCACAAAGAGGAGGATCAGTTGCGTCATTTTTACGGTTTGGTACTCAAGTAGACGGACCTTTAATACCACGAGGGAGAACTGATGTATTACTCGCATTTGAGAGTAGTGAAGCCCTAAGATATTTAGATTATGCTGGTCCAGACACATATATTATTGTAAATGAAAGGAGAATGATTCCGCCTACGGTAACAGATATTGAAAATTATCCCAAAATTGATCAAATTGAGAAGGCATTAAAAAAAGTATCAGAAAATGTGTTTATTGTTGATGGAACTGATCTAGCTATTAAGGCAGGAAATCCACGAACACTAAATGTTGTAATGATTGGAGTTTTATATGGATTAAATAAGTTAAACTTAGAAAAAGATACCCTAAAAGAATCTATCCTTCGGTTCGTTCCAAAGAAAGCCCGAGAGGTTAATGAAATTGCATTTGATCTTGGAATAAATAAAGGAAAAAAATTGGAGGAGATTATATATGAGTAGACCTTATTTTGCAGAAGATGAACCAGGAAAGAAAGCTATTATGCTGGGAAATGAAGCTATTGCTCGAGGTATTTTAGAGGCAGGCGTAGAAATTGGTGCGGGATATCCTGGAACACCCTCCTCAGAAATATTATCAACATTAGCCGATATGGAACCATATTTTCCTCATCTTAATCTAGAATGGAGTATTAATGAGAAAGTTGGATTTGAAGTAGCTTTTGCGGGTTCAATGTCCAACATTCGATCGGTAGCTTGTATGAAACATGTTGGGGTTAATGTTGCATCTGATGCGTTTATGAGCGCAGCATACTCTGGAGCCCGAGGAGGAATGGTACTTGTATCCGCAGACGATCCTAATTGTTTCTCTTCCCAGAATGAGCAAGATAATAGATATTATGGGATGCATGCCTTGGTTCCTGTTTTTGAACCATCCACTCCCCATGAAGCAAAAGAGATGATAAAATACGCATTTGATTTTTCTGAGAAATACCGTTCCTTGGTCTTATTTAGGACTACAACACGATTGAACCATGGTCGCGGAGATGTAACGTTAGGAGAGATTCAACAATTTGAGAGAAATGAAGGTTTTGACAAAGATCGACAAAGATGGGTTTGTATCCCTTCACATTCACGGGTTTTAAGAAGCAAATTATTAGAGAGATTAGAAAAAATAAAATCAATAGCTGATGATTTTCCCTTTAATTCACTTGAACTTAATTCGGAAGAAATTAAAGGAAAAAAATATGGATTCATTTCCGCTGGTGTTCCCTATGCTGAATTAATGGATGCCTTAAACTTTTTTGGAATTAAAGAAAAAGTTTCAACATTAAAATTGGGATTAGTTTACCCACCTCCCAGAGGATTAATTGTTAAACTATTAAAAAATGTGGATGAGGTTGTTGTTGTGGAAGAATTGGAACCCATTCTTGAAGATTTTGTCAAAAAAACTGCATTTGAAGAGAACCTATCCGATAAATTAACTGTTCATGGAAAAGATTATTTTCCTCAACAAGGAGAGTTTCCCGCAGAAATTTATTTAGAAAATATTTCAAAAATTTTAGGATTAGAATTAGAGGAAATCCCAGAAGTTGAAACGGATGTTTCTCTTCCCCCTCGACTACCGCTTTTATGTCCTGGTTGTAGCCATCGAGCAACTTTTTATGCAATTAAACAAATAGAAAAAAAACTGAAGACTAAATTTATTAATTCCTCAGACATTGGTTGTTATACTTTAGGTGTCTATAAACCTCTTGAGGGAATTGATGCTCAAATTTGTATGGGAGGATCAATAGGAATGGCAAATGGATTTGCTAAAGTAAAAGCTCATGATCAACCTATATTGGCAATTTTAGGAGATTCTACTTTTTTCCATTCTGGAATACCTCCTCTAGTGAATGCGGTCTATAATGAAAATAATTTGTTAGTGATCATTTTAGATAATCGATCAACGTCAATGACTGGATTTCAAGATAATCCAGGTACTGGAGTAAAAATCACAAATGAACCAGGTAAAAGAATAATTATTGAGGATTTAGTAAAAGGATGCGGTGTAGATCCCACTAAAATATGGGTAGAAGATTCCAATAATCTCGAAAAAATGAAAGAAAAATTGGAAGAAGCAATCAAAGCAAAGGGAGTTAGGGTTTTCATTTCAAGACATGCTTGCTCTTTGATTGAAATGAGTGAATTTAAAACCAAAGGTATCACGCCCCCAACAGTCAAGGTCGATAAAGAAGCTTGCACGGGTTGTCAAATTTGTTATAAACAATTTGGTTGCCCAGCGATCACATTCGATGTGGAAGAAAAGAAAGCATATATAGATCAATCTCTTTGTCGTGGATGTGGAGTTTGTGAAAGTGTATGTCCGCAAGGAGCTATTTACGAAGAGGAAATTTAGATATGATTTCAAAATTTTTCAACCCTAAAAGTATCGCGATTATTGGTGCTACGGCTAATCCCAAGAAATTTGGAAACGCTGTAACAATGAATCTACTAGAAAATGAAAACCTTGAGGCTGAAATTTATCTTGTTTCACATGGAAGTAAAGAGATTGAAGGAAAAAAGACCTATGAGTCAATTTTGGACATTCCAGATCCGATTGATATTGCCATAATATTAGTTCCCGCTAAATATGTAGATGAAGTCGTCAATCAATGCATAAAAAAGGAACTAAAAGGAATAATAATTGTTACTGCAGGATTTGGTGAAGTAGACCAAGAAGGAAAAAAAAAAGAAAGAAAGATCGCTAAAAAATGCAAAGATGCTGGAATAAGAGTAATGGGTCCAAATTGTGTTGGTATTCAAAACGTGGATATTGGGTTAAATGCTTCTTTTATTCAATTACCGCCTAAGGGAAATATCAGCATGATAAGCCAATCAGGATCTTTCGGATGTGCCACCTTCTATGAAATGGAGCGTCAAAACCTTGGGTGTTCTAAATTTGCAAATATAGGAAATCGAATAGATGTCTCTTTTGATGAGATTCTGCAATATTTCAATCAAGATAAAAATACTGAAATAATATCCATATATATGGAGGACTTATCTGATGGAAGAGCATTTATTAAGATTCTAAAAAATATAGTTCCTAAAAAACCCGTTGTTGTTATGAAGGGTGGAAAGACTAGTGCAGGATTAAAAGCTGCAAGTAGTCATACTGGTTCTATGGCAACGAACTATGAGATTTTAAAATCAGCTGCATTACAAGCAGGAGCGATTGTATGTGACAATTTTGATGATTTTTTAACCGCCCTTAAAGCGTTAAGTACATTACCCTTACCAGAGGGAGATAATATTGGGATTTCAACCAATAGTGGAGGGACCTCTGTTTTATTTAGTGATCAAATTGATAAGTTTGATCTTAAATTCGCTCAATTTTCTGAAGAATTAATTGAAAAAATGAAACCACACTTAATTCCATTGGTCAAAATGGTTAACCCCTTGGACATGATAGCTGGAGCTGGCAAAAAGGAATATTATGAAATTACAAAAGCCATGCTCCAAGATCCACATATAGATATTGTTGTTCCATGTGTTGTAATTCCTCCTTTTTTAGAGATGAAAACTGATGAGCATTATAAGGGAATGATAAAAGCTTGGAATGACACTGGAAGGAAAAAACCGATTATTCCCTTGACATTGGGTGGAGAGAGGTTTGATAACGTTAGAGATTATGCAACTAAACAAGAAGCTCCAGTATTCTATACACCTCACCAAGCTGCTTTAGTTTGTAAAGTCTTGATCGATAGAAAAAATGTTTTGAAAAAGAGATATGGAAAAAAATTAGAGTAAATAATTTTTTATTATTTAAATTTAAT
>CAZZIC010000100.1:0-7714 GCA_964653985.1 uncultured archaeon
TTAAGTTAAGTAAAATTAAAAACTATATTCCTTTATCCAATGTTTTTTTAATTAAATTAATTGCGCCGCCTGCTTCGATAATTTTCATCAAAAAACTAGGTAATTTTGGAAAGGAAATTACTATGTCCTTGGTTTTATTAACTATTTTTCCCTTGTTTAGATTTAACTCTAAGAGATCTCCTTCTGAAAATTGATTTTCTCTCCACTCTAAAACAATTCCAGGAATTCCCAAATTTATTAGGTTTCTAAAATAAATTCTCGAAAAAGATTTAGCGATTATAGCCTTGACTCCAAGAATTTTAAAAACATTTACAGCCTCTTCCCTCGAACTTCCTGTTCCAAAGTTATCTCCGGCAAGAATAATAGTAATTCTTTCTTTTGTTTTCTTCACAAAATTAGGATCTATGTATTCTAGGGTATAGTTTGCCATCTCTTTTGCATCTCTCATAGTAAGAGTATGGCTTGGAACAATATCATCAGTGTTAATATCATCCCCTAAGAGATAAGCTGTGCCCTTAATTAATTCATTCAATTATATCATCTCTCTTGGATCGGTAATTTCTCCTTTGATAGCGGATGCTACAACTGTTGCGGGAGAACCTAAATAGATCTTGGAAGTGGGATCTCCCATCCGTCCAACAAAATTTCTGTTTGTGCTACTAATACAAATTTCATTAGGTCCTAGTACTCCCAAATGCCCTCCTATACATGCTCCACACGTAGGATTAGTTATAATCGCACCACTTTCGAGAAAAATATCTATAAGATTTTCTTTTATCGCTTTCTTGTAAACCTTTTTGGATGCAGGCGTTACAATCAGACGAGATTTAATTTCATTTCTGTTTTTCCTTAAAATTTCTGCTGCCACTTTTAAATCTTCAAATCGACCATTTGTACAGCTTCCCAAAAATGCTTGATCTATTTTAGTACCTTCTACTTCTTCAATAGGTGCGACATTTCCTGGACTTGAAGGTTTTGCTACAACTGGTATTATTTTTGAAAGATCATAATCCATAATTTTCTCATATGACGCATTTGCATCAGGAGAAATAAATTCATAAGGTTCATTTGTTTTATTCTTCAACCAAGATTTAAGCTTCTCATCGGGAATAAAAATACCACACATAGCACCTGATTCTACAACCATATTTGAGACAGTCATTCGGCTATCAATAGAAAAGCTTTTTGCTCCCTCCCCATGAAACTCTAATGATTTATAAATAGCTCCTTTTGTGGTTAAATCCCCAATAAGAGTAAGAATAAAATCCTTTGACATTACTCCTTTACTTAAATTATTATTGAGGTTTATCTTATAAGATTTTGGAACTTTAAACCACAATTTTCCAGTGGCAAACACTACAGCTACATCTGTAGCCCCTATACCGGTGGAAAGACAATTAAACGCCCCATAAGTAGTAGTATGGCTATCTGAACCTACAATTAACATACCAGGTCTTGAAAATCCATACTCCGGTAAAACTTGATGACATATTCCTTTATCCATCCCCATATTATGAACGAAATCATACTTTTCAGCAAAAGTTCTACAAGTTTGGTGCATTTTTGCTGCCGAAACTGTCGAAGCTGGTACCCAATGATCCAGAATGTAAAATATTTTACTCGGATCCCAGACATAATCAATTTCTAGTTTTTCGTATTCTTCATGAATTCTCCCACCCAGCTGTTCATGAACCATAATGAGATCAATCTCACAATTTACGAAATCCCCAGAAGAAATTGATTTTTCTTGAGAATGATTTAATAAAATCTTTTCTGCGATAGTATATCCCATATTTCACTCCTCGTTTTCTGCACAAAGTCGTTTGTATTGATTATCCAATTTTAAAACGGTTTTTCTAACAATTATGCAAGCTTCCAACAAAACTTCTGGGTCTACTTTATCGGGAGTATCATTTTCACTATGAGCCCAACGAGCTGCTGCTCGAGTAGTAATATCGATTGCATCAAATCCTCTTTGGTGAAATGCTACCGAATCTAAATGAGCTCCTGTTGTAAGATGAAATCCGTTAAGCTTAATATTTTCTTCTTTTGCTGCTTCTTCCATATATCTAGCTAGTAATGGAGCTATTTTCCTTCTGGGAAAAACTCCATAGGATTTCAAAAATTCTACACGATTTTTTTTTGGAGAATGTTTGGCAGATGATACCATATCCATATTGATTTGAAAGACCTTTCCTTTTTCGAAGTTCTCTTCATGTTCATTTAAAAATATTCTTGAACCCATAGTACCCAACTCTTCAGCGGAAAACTGTACAAACCACAAATTAAAATTATCTAATGGATATTCCCGAAAATAAGAACTTAATTCAAATACAATTGCCATTCCTGATGCATTATCTATTGCTCCAGGGCTTTTATTATGAGTATTTAAGAACATTAACAAAATATTTGAAATTGAAACCGTGATAGTGGAAGTCCATATCCCAACTATAATAAGTGAATCAAGGATATTAATCGGAGTAAAGACATCTAAAAGAAAGATTATAAAAAAAATCCCAAGAGCTATTCCCCCAAATAACCAGATTCGATAGACGACAACCCTCCATGCGGTTTGATAAGATTGAGATTTGGAGTCTAAATGGGCAGAAACAAGGATATTTCCCGCTTTCTCATCAGAGAGGTCTTTTGCGGGAACTTTCGTGTATATATTAGTTGCTTCTAACATTTCACCATAATATTCCCCCCAGAATCCTGGTTTCTCTGGGTTTTTAAGTCCCCGTATAATTAACATAATTATTAATGAAAAAAAGATGATTATGAGTAGGGTAACGAGCGGATAGATATAGACAAATAATAAAAGAACAAGATAGAATGTTAAATTTATAGTCATCAACAATTTGATAAGACTCGTGGAATAAAAATCTGAGAATTCAAAAGGTTCCTTATATATCTCTTGATCATCGAAGCCGATATCTTTAAAAGTTTTTTCGGATAATTTAACCGCTTTCTTTTCACCCTTAGTTCCAGGTAACCTGGGGAAACTAAACTTTTTTACACATTCAAAAAGTCTCTTTTGTTTAAACTGTCTTTCCTCAGGAGAGGGGATCTCTTCTCTCATTTTCTCTCTACTAAGTTTATTACTTACTAATTTTAGAAATATTATTCAAATTTATTTATATTTCTTATTAACTTTAAATCTGCTCTTTATTTTTGTTTAATTTGGATTTTTACAATATTTTGGATCTTATCTTGCACTATTTCAATTATATCGTCAGAATTAACCACAAAATAATTTTCTTTCTCTGCTCTTTTGAGAAATACTTCTCTTACTTCTTTTAAAAAGGTGGATTCTTCAAATTTTTCTAAATTTTTATCATGCTTCCGAGCTAAAGATACTTTTGGATCGACATCCAGTATAATTGTTAGATCTGGTTTTTTTACAAATTTATTTATCGTTTTTACCCATTCAATGGATATTTCATGAGATTGAACGGATTGATACACAATTGAAGATTCAATATAACGGTCTGATATTACTATATAATCTTCTTCTAATTTTTTCTTTATCTCAATGTGGTAATGTAAAGCCCTATCTGCGGCAAACAGAAGTGCATCTGTATATGAAGGGATGGATTCGTCTTTAAGATATTTTCTAATTAAAATTCCTATATCATAATCAGTAGGTTCATGTGTAAGGTGGACTTTATTTCCTTGTACTTTTAAATATTCTGCGAGGATGCGACTATGAGTTGTTGAACCACAACCGTCAATTCCATCTAATACGATAAATAATCCTTTACTTTCCATTCCTTTATGAATTCTCCAAAATATTTACTAGTTAATTACAAGAATTTAGGTTATCTAACTTAAATCTAATATTTATATCTAAATTTTCAATTATTATTTAAGTAAAAGGGAAAGAATTATTTTAAATTTATTTCATATAATTATTGAACTTTAGCATATCTCTTAAAATGACTCTGGGTATAATTTTAAGATCTTGCTCTTGAAGGATCTTACAATAGTCTTGAATTGATATCGGAGTAGAATTACTTTGTCTATGAATAGAATATATTAAACAAGTCGCAAATAAAGAAATTTTATCTAGTATCTTCTCTTGTTTTTCGATTGTGTTCTGAAATATCTTTTAATTTTTTAATTTTTCACAAATTCTTTTAGGAAAAGCAACAGAAAATCGGAGAAGTTTTCATTTATTATTCGTTATAAAAATAGACAGAGAAAGCCTAAAAGGGGGATTAATCTTCTTTTGTTCTATATTAAATAAATTAATATACTTTAAGATCTCATAATATCTTAGAAGAGTATGGCTAAAGAAAAATATCCTTACTGTAAGGAATGTAACAAGCCAATTGAGAATCCAAAAAGAAAAAAATATGAAGGGTTCCATCTGCATATAATTATTTTGATCATTATATCCACACTTGGGCTTGGTTTAATACCATTCCTCATTTACCATTACTTTATACGACCGAAAAAATATTGTCCCGAATGTGGGGCTAAGTTAGTTTTTTATGATTCTCCTGAGGATTATCCTCCTCCTAAAGTGCCACCTCATAATCTTCTGGAAAGAGTTGAGATGGAAAAGAAAGAAAAAGAAGAAAAAAAGAAGCTATTTCAAGAAAGAGAGGAACGATACAATGAAAAAGAGACTGAATATATAAAATGCCCCAATTGTTCGAGAAGAATTGAAAAAAATGCATTAATATGTGAATATTGTGGAATTGATTTGAGTCCAGAATCATTTGAATCGTAATTTTTCTCCTAAACCTTTTTCATCATTTTGAATTAAATCGATTTTTAATTATTAGAATTCACTTTCAATTCCAAACTAAAGATTCTGAGGAATAAATTTTGATCAATAAAAAATAATATTAGTTGAGAAAACAATAATTAAATAAAGAAAAATAGCTATTTTTTTAGTATAAAACTGATTAATTTAAGTGGATATTTCATGGTAACTAACAACCCCGTCGGATATTGCCCAAATTGCCGGGAACAAGTTCTTCTTACCCGTAAAGACATAGATTGGTGTCTTGCAATAATTTTACTAATATTCACGGCAGGAATTGGTTTTGTCATCTATCTTATCTATTATTACTCACAGTCTGAAAATCGCTGCATTCATTGTGGAACCGTGATTGAAAATCGATTACAAAGTCCTTATACCCAAACAACTGATGAAATAACGTATCAACATACCCCCGATGAATTTCAATATGAAAGAGCAGAAGAAAAACAAGTTCATAAAATCGAAACGGAAGTACCTAGATTTTGTCCTTTCTGTGGAGATAAGTTAAAGGGTGGAGCTCGATTCTGTGGCAATTGTGGTAGTAAATTATAATTTTTTATCAATCCCTTTTGTTTTTATTAGGCGACTTTAATATCAAAAATTGGTCTAAACATATTTTTAATAATGCTATAACTTCATTTTATTCAAGATAATAAATAAAGAATTAAACAAATGGAGTCAAAATTTATGTCAACTGGTTATTGTCCAAGTTGTAAAGAACAGGTATTATTGAAAAGGGAAAATATGGATATCGGTCTATTGATTATATTATTCATATTTACCGCGGGTATCGGTGCTCTTATTTATGCTATCATTCATTTATCAAAGGAAGAAAATAGATGTGTTCATTGTAATTCAGTTGTTGAGAGATATCTTCCAAAAGCACAATCTTATTCAAATAAGAAGTTAGTATATCAGGTGAATGGAAATCGGTATAATAATGGATCTCAAACTGAAGCAGCCTTAATAGAAACTAAAACTAAGGATTCAGAAAAAGCAAATTTTTGCCCAAACTGCGGTGTGGAATTAGCTAACAGAAACAAAGCTCTCTTCTGCCCATATTGTGGTTCAAGTACCCAATAATTTTTTTCTATTCTTTTTTTAAAATTTTCATGAAATCATAGAAATATTTATATGAATCCTCAAAATGTTTATCTTTTCTACTATAATCCAAACCATTTTCAAAATATTTATAAAATTGAGAATAATTTTCATTTTGGATTGCTTTCTTATAATCATGGATTATCTCTTCAAAAATATCTAAAATTTTGTGAAATTCCTTATTCCCAATCTGTATTTCACCGAACATTTTCATCTCTCGTTGAATTATACTTTCTGCGAAGACTTTCTGGAGTAAAAAAGTCGTTCCTGTAAAATTAGTTAATTCATCCAATGATTTATCTGCCCTTTTTAGAAGATTTAAAAAAATGATATTTAACATATGGGGAATTCCAAGAGTTAACGCCATCATTTTATCATGTTCTTTGGGGGTTTTGATTTCCGTAATCTTTAACCCGTTATTCTGAAATAATGAAATTAGGTTTTCAACTTTAGAGTTATAATTTCTCGTACCTCCTACTTTAAGAAATATCATTACATAATTTTCAAATTTAGATATACCCGGTCCAAACATAGGGTGTAAGGAGAGACAGTTAACGGGATAATTTTGAACTACTTTTTGCAATTCTTCATAGACTTCCGATTTTAATGATGTTATGTCAAATAGGAGAGCGTTTTTCTTTAAATGAGCTGCGATATTTCGGATTATTTGCGGAGTTTTTGAAATAGGAACTGAAATCATGACTAAATCCGCGTTTTTAACACTATTCTTCATATTGAGTTCATATCCTACATTTAATTCCTCTGCTTTTTGTTTTAATTTCGATTTATCTGAATCATATAAAAGAACATTAAAACTGTGATCACGGAAGAACTTAGCGAAAGTGCTTCCCATCCCGCCTGCTCCAATGATAGTGATTCGTTTATTCCTGTTCATGATTTTTCCAAGTGGGTTTTTAGTTTTTCTTTCATTAATTTTTTATCTGGAATTTTTCCTGTCCACCATTCAAAAGCCGTAGCCCCTTGATTTATTAACATATCTAAGCCCCCCAATGTTTTACAACCTAATTTCTTGGCTTCTTTAATAAGTTTTGTTTCTAAAGGATTGTAGACAATATCAAATACAAATACACCCTCTCGAAGTAAAGTCATCGATATCGGAGATTCATTTATATTTGGATACATACCAACGGGAGTAGTGTTGATTATGATATCAACACCAGAAATCACTTGTTTCAAATGCTCTTTTTTTAAGGGAATCGCATCTATGTTTGGCTTTATATAGGGTCTCAATTGCTTTACTAATTTTATTCCATTCAATCGTGTTCTATTTGCGATAATTATTTTATCTAATTCCTCTGAAAGAGCAAAAATTAAAGCTCTGGATGCCCCTCCAGCCCCTAAGATTAAAAGATTTTTCCCGGAAAGGCTAAAACCCGCATCTTCAAGTGCTTGCTTTCCACCAAGTGCATCCGTGTTCTTTGCTTTTAATTTTCCCTCTTCTATTTTAAGTGTATTAACAGCTCCAATCTTTTTTGCCAATGGATCAATTTCATCCAGATGGTCAATAATCTGTTGTTTATGAGGTAAAGTTACATTCAACCCTTGAATTTTTAGGGTTTTAAATGCTTTCATACTCCTTTCCAAATCATTGGAAACGATATCAAAGCCCAGATAAACTGAATTGAGGTTTTGATTTCTAAACCAATAATTATGCATAATTGGGCTTAAGCTATGAGAGATTGGATGACCTATAATACAGTAGATCTTGGTGTTAGCATCAATAAAAAATTCATTACTCTCCATTACATAACAATTGTAATAGGGATAAAATTAAGATTTTCTTTCCATGGTCACAAGAACTTTTTCATTATTAAATGCCTT
>CAZZIC010000100.1:7814-15312 GCA_964653985.1 uncultured archaeon
TTACAATCATCATGAAAAAGAAAGATTCCATTGCTTTAATTGGGTTCATGGGAACCGGAAAATCGACAATCGGGAGATTATTGGCTAAAGAACTGGGAAACAAGTATAAATTCTTAGAAATGGATAGATTAATTGTTCAGAATGCAGGAAAATCAATTCCCCAGATTTTTCAAGAAGAGGGCGAAATAAGATTTAGAGAATATGAAATTGAAATCTCTAAGAAACTTTCCCAATTAGAAAGAATAATTGTGTCTTGTGGCGGAGGAATTGTACTTAACAGAATTAATATTGATTATTTAAAGAAAAATTGTTATATTGTTTTACTGGAGGCAAGCTTCAAAGAGATTTATGAGAGAATACTAAAAGAGGGAATAAAAAAAAGACCAATGATCAATAATAAAAATCCAAAGAAACTCATAAGAGAATTGTTGGAATTAAGAAAGCCTTTTTACAAAAGAGCAGCAGAGATCATCATTAAAACCTCAAAAAAAAGTAAAAAGGAAATAACTCAAGAAATTATCAAAAAAACACATTTATCAAAATGAAGGGAAAATAAATATATATGCTATTAAATATATGCTATTAAATTTCGAAAATTTTTGATTATAATGTCATTAATGAGTGATTTTAGGCAAATAATGAAGACAATAGATGATATTATTGAAATCCCTAGAATAAAAGAAGTATTTTTTCCTAAGAAATTCCAAAATTCTAATTCCAAAATTCAGAGAGCATCAAATTTTGGAGCCATAAGATTAGAGGATGATTCTAATGGGATTGTCTTCATAAACCTCTCCAAAAAAGTTAGAAGAAGGGCTGAAAGATATGATTCAAATTCTTTAATTGGGAGAAATCCTTTTGAATTAGTGGAAATTTTCTCAGATGATTTATTTGAGAAGACACTATCTCTCGGAGCGATTAATGCTATTTCTCAGCATATATTTAGGGCCTCGAAATTTAAGTTAGATTTCACAACAAACTCATTGGGATTGCTAGATTTAAATTCAGAGGACAAAGTAGGCATGGTTGGCTTTTTTCCCCCACTTGTAAAAAAAATCGAAGAATTAGGAATTCCGCTTATTATTATTGAAAAAAAAGAACAATTCATAAAGAAAACAAAAAATTGGGAAGTAACGATGAACCCTAAAAAGCTTAAAGAATGCACTAAGATTTTAAGCACCAGCACGACTGTTATAAACGATACAGTTGATGAAATATTACATTATTCCAAAAATGCATCTAAGATATCATTTATAGGACCTACAGGAGGTTTTTTGCCCGATCCGCTCTTTTTGAAGGGGGTAGATGTTATTGGAGGTACTTTTGTTGAAGATTCCTCCTTTTTTATGAATTTAATGAAACAAAATAAGAAATGGGGTCCTTCTACAAGGAAATATTGTATTAAAAAAGATGAATATCGTAATTTCCAATCTCTTTTGGAGATGATAGTAGATCGTTAATTTAAGCATTTTTTGAGTTTTTTTAAAAACCTAAATTTAAATTAATTTATTTGTATAATTTAATAAAAAAAACTGAAACTGAATATTACAAATGAGCGATACTCGACGAATAGTTTGCCCAGAATGCGGGGAGAAGAACAAAAATAAGCTCCATGAGGAACCTGACAAGAGTGAAGTACTTTATTATAGTATGCAGGGGACTCCCGTCTATAAAAAAAAAATGAAATGCGGGAATTGTGGATATACTTGGGATAAATGAAATACCAGAGCTAAAATTTTATCTTTTTATCCTTACCTTTTTATAACTATTTTTCCGATGAATTAAGTTTTGATTTTTCTTTAAAGGTTAGATTTCCTTTAACAATTTCAATTTTTGAATGCATTTTTGAGAACTTCAAAATTTACTAGATCGAACTTATATTAAGCTGCTTAAAACTCTAATTTAATATTGTAAGAGCTTTAAATAGCCTTGATTGGAAGTAACTTAAGATTATTAAAATAAACATAGATGAAAATGAAAACTATAAAAACTTATCAAACCAAACAAGAAGAAAAATTTACTTCCGATTTCAAAAGGATTACAAATCACATAATTATAGTATCCTTGGGGTTTCTCTTTACAGATTTTTTTATTATTTACTTCTCAAATCAAGTCCTTCACGCATCAGGTTTACAATTAGGAATTTATTATTCTTTTTACACTGGATCAAGTTTATTTACGAGTTTGTTAATTGGATATTTAGCTGATAAATATTCAAAAAAAGTATTGGTAAGAATAGGCTGTCTTTTGCGAGGATTAGCCTATTTCGGAATATATGTTTCAATAGTTTTCTATTCAATATTTGGAATTTATATAAGCACCTTGTTGTTGGGAATAGCAGTCGGGTTTTTCTGGGTTCCGTTTGATTCCTTAATCTCTGAGAAAACAAGTAGATATTATCGATCTACTGCATTTGCAAAGAAAAGTCTTAAAAGGGATTTCGGGTCAGTCATTGGCGTAATTTTAGGGCTGTTGATCTACATTTTATTTATCAATGTTCAAGATTATAATCTCATATTAGCTTATAGCCCAATAATCATTTATGGGATTGGAAATTTTTATGCATTTTATAAATTTTCAGAAATAATAGATGAAGATCAGACTTATAACGATAAAATTGATACTAAAATGATCCCAGATGAGAAAGGAGAGCAAAAGTCAATTCCCGGGAGTTATAAATTAGGGTTAATATTTTTATTAGCTGTTTTATTTCTACTCGCTCTAAATAGGGCTATCGCTTCGACGTTTATAATGCCTTATATTTTGATAAATATAGAAAACTCTGCAATACTTAGTATCTGGGTGTTCTTAAGCCCTACGATAGTTTGTATGTTACTGGCTCCAAAATTAGGTAAATTAGGAGATAATCTTAATAAATATATCGGAATCTCAATAACTTGTATTCTTGGAGGGTTGATAACATTCATGGTGATCTTTTGTAAGGAACTTTGGATTTTCGTAATTTTAAGTGTATTAGATTCTCTTATAATATATTTCAATTATTTTATTATAAGAAATTACCTAAGTAGAATCTCAGTTTCTCATAGAGGGAAAATATTTGGTCTATTTTCAAGCTTAAATAGTATAGGATACATCATAGGGGCAATTGCTGGAGGATTTCTTTTTGATTTTATCTCTCAAACGGCACCTTTCATATGGTCAGCTCTGATTGAATGGTTTTTAATTCCTGTATTCTTAATAGCGATCAAAATTACAGAACCTCATATAGAAGAATCTCTCGTATAAAACATCCAAATAGCTTTTTTATCGATCTTAAAACCGATCAGAGAGATAAGATAATTTTATTTTGTGCTTTAAGCATATCCTCCATTATCAGTTCCATTGCATCCTTTATATCTGTATTTCTATCGGGAATACTTCTTTTAGCATTAACTGATGCCATCAATACTTCATTTAAACCTCTTAGAATCATATCAGGAGAGTACCATGGACGTTTGGACGCCCACCACTGCTGACAGCTATGAATACCCCTATCTAGAAGGTTTCGAGCATTATCAAATATTCTTTTTCTTTCATCCCCCATACTTTCCCGATATTTAAAAGCGAGATGTACCAAAGTGAGTGCGTACATAAAGAATTTGTGCTGTTCAATATGGAGCTCATTATTCGGGTCGAACCAGAGGGGATATGGAACGTCGTGAGCCAGATCATAGGGCATTGTTGACCAACTTGAATCTCTTGGTTTCTGTTCTGTGTGATTAGGGAATTTCTCGATGATTTCAGATATCGTACAAATTTGAATGTCATCTCGGTTAGGAACTGCTTGAAAAAGAGGAACAAGAAAATCTTTTATAGCATGCGATACATGATGGCCAAATGTCTCACCATCCATAGCCAATACAACGTAATAATCCTCAGAAGTATTTTGGTAATACAACCTCTCTACAAAAGCTTGAACATTGTTAATTTTATCAAACGCACAGTCTATTGAGATATAATCATCCCTAAAAATAAGATCAAGTCCATTAGGATGCTGAGAGATAAACTTTGTCGGGAAATCGGGAAGTGTATTTGCAATACCACTCATAATAATCCAATCAAAGCCCAAATCATTAACCGATTTAAACACCTCCTCTGAAACCGCCATTTCTGGGGGGAAAAATCCTTTTGGTTTATACACATCCCCGAAAAACATTTTGTTGGTTTCATCATTTAATTGAATTTGCCGTTTAATCTCGGGTTCCGGAATCAAGGGAAGGAGAGGATGAAATTTGGCTGACCCTGTAAATTCTATCTGTCCTTTTGAAGAGAGAGTAGCAATTCCTTCAATTAAGTCCCTATAACCGAAATCATTTAACTGTTCTGTTAACGTACCATTAATGTTTAATGTTATCTTCGACTGAGGGTGATTACGTAATGCTTCTATTATTGGACGGTATGATTCATTTACTATCTGCTTAATAACAGGAGCAATTTGTGTTGGAGGCTGATAGATATGAAATAGAAATGCAAGGAATATCATAAATTTTTTATGAAATAAAGATACTTGAAAATATATAAAACTTTTGAGATTAATAAATTTTTCTCGTTTAAACTAAACCTATATTTTCAAACTTGACCTTCGCACTTTTCTAAGCAGAATGTATGTAAAGGGAATTGACGAATTTTCTGAGAGATAAATATACGTTGCTGTCTAATGCCCTCAGATGATTCCAGAGGTTTCTCAGGAAATGGTATTGACAATATTGATGGGGAATGTCCAGATAAAACGTATCATGGGAATTGAAACCTTATGAAGGATGAAAACTAAAGAGTAAATGTGCCCTATTCAATCTGATTATTTTTCTACTTTTTTGTAAATTTTTTATTCTTAGTTTTTTTAAGACACGTTATCATAGTTATAAATAAATTACTATAGGGAATAAAAAGAGAAAAAAGTTAACGAATTAATTTTCACAACTAAGGTAAAAAGGACATTCCATAGATGCTATCAAATTTGCTCTTAGGATTTCAAGAATCTTTAAATAATTAATGGAAATTTTAAATAAGAGCATGAAATCCCTTAATATATAGTTTAAATATCAACCCAAGGAGATACTAATGGGAACTAGATTTAATATAACCAAACCAAAAAACGAGTCAAAACTTGAATATTTGCCAGGTAGTCCAGAAAGAGAAACGTTAAAGAAAAAATTGAAGGAACTTAAGAATAAAAGGTTAGATATCCCTTTAATAATAGGAAATGAAGAGATAAGGACGGAAGACACTGAAATTTGTGTTATACCACATAATCATCAACATATCTTAGCTGATTATCATAAGGCGGGTAAAGAAGAGGTAATTAAAGCTGTAAATGCTGCCCTTAATGCTAGAAAGATATGGAGTGAAACTCCATGGTATGATAGAGTGGCTGTATTTCTTAAAGCTGCCGATTTGATCTCAGGACCTTATCGATCTACTATAAACGCAGCAGCAATGTTAGGGAGTGGAAAAACCGTTTATCAAGCAGAGATTGATTCAGTGGAATTAATTGATTTTTTGAGATTTAATGCATTTTATATGAAAAAAATATATGATCATCAACCAAATAATGGACCAAACGAGTGGAATAGAATGGATTATCGACCTTTAGAAGGTTTTGTATTTGCTGTCACGCCATTCAATTTTTTATCCATTATGGGGAATCTTCCTACTGCCCCAGCTATTATGGGCAATGTCATTATTTGGAAACCAGCTTCATCTGCCGTTTATCCATCATATCATGTTATGCGGATACTTTTAGAAGCAGGGCTCCCACCGGGGATTATCAATTTTGTGCCAGGTCGTGGATCTAAAGTGGGTGATCCCATTTTAAGGCATCCAGAATTAGCAGGACTTCATTTTACTGGCAGTACAAACACTTTCAGAACTTTATGGAAAACAATTGGTGAGAATCTCCAAAATTATAAAAATTTTCCTCGCATTGTAGGAGAAACTGGAGGGAAAGATTTTATTTTTGTCCATGAAAGTGCTGAGATTGATTCATTAATCACTGCTATTGTCAGAGGAGCTTTTCAATATAGTGGACAGAAATGTTCAGCAGCTTCAAGAGGTTACATACCAAAATCATTGTGGCCAGAAATAAGAGATAAACTGTTAAATAAAGTATCTGAAATAAAAATGGGGGATGTCAAGGATTTTAGGACAATGCTGGGGGCTGTGATTGACAAAAGTGCATATGAAAAAATTGTGAAGTATATAGAAGAAATTAAGAATGCACCGGAAACAGAAATCCTTGCTGGAGGATCATATGATGATTCTAAAGGATATTTTATCGAACCAACGATAGTTCAGACATTTGATCCAAAATGTTTCAGCATGGTCGAGGAAATTTTTGGTCCCGTCTTCACTTTATATGTTTACCCCAATGATAAATATAAAGAAACATTACGACTCTGTGATGAAACCTCACCGTATGGACTAACTGGTTCAATATTTGCACAAGAGCGTAAGGCAATTATAATGGCTACGGAAATATTGCGCGATTCAGCCGGAAATTTTTATATCAATAACAAACCTACCGCCGCTGTAGTTGGAAGGCAACCTTTTGGAGGAGCGAGGGCTTCTGGTACGAATGACAAGGCAGGTAGTATGTGGAATCTTATACGATGGGTATCACCAAGGGCAATTAAAGAGAATTTATTGCCTCCTAAAAAATTGGAATATCCTCACATGTCTGAACCATGAAAGTCCAATAAATTTAAACAAGTATTTTTTATTAATATTCCAATTGGCTATTCAATAGTAATTAAACAAATCCTATTCAAATAACAGGTCATAAATAATATTAACAATTTTGATATCTATCTGCCCTTGAGCTGTTCTTTCATATAATGAAACGTAAGTAAATGGAGAACTTATTTTGATACACATTAGACGAGAAAATATTCCTAAATTACCCATGCAGAAGCTGATGATAGGAAGTTGTTTTTGGAATTTTTTGCATAGTTTTAGGGGGACTAGATTATCTTGGAACGTATTAGCTTTAAATATAAATTTGAACATAGAATTATTAAGAATTTGTTTATCAGTATCACTATTATTAGTTAACATCTTATAATAATCATTTACTAAGCCTAATGCATCCTGATAAGAAGGTGTTTCTTTAAAATTATGATAAGATAAAATTGTTCCAACACTATTCTCTTTAGCAATATTCAAAAGTTGTTTTAATTTGTTTTTTTTAATAGTTAATTCTAGGTCCACATAAGTTGGTTGAGCCTTAATTATTAACTTTAGAAGATCAATTCTTACATCTTCTTGAATCTGTAAGCATCCTCCTTCTGTGAAACTTCTTAAAGTTAAGATCGTTTCAACATTTTTTGGAACAAAAGTAAGAAGATCTTTTAAAAATTTGTAGTTTAACAGATTCACATTTGATATATAATCTAATCTAAATTCTATCAATTTAGGATTTTCTTTATTTATTCTATTTAGAGTCTCTTTGAGCGCTTGCAGGGTATTGTGTTCGATAGGGAGTGAAACGCATAGATTAGTC
>CAZZIC010000101.1:0-15215 GCA_964653985.1 uncultured archaeon
CTCTAAACTCTTGAGATTACGAAAATTGTCCGAAACAGAGGTAATCTTATTGCTCATGAGATCTATTTGTCTCAAATATTTAAGATTCCCAAGAAAGGAGGGGATCTCTTGAAATTCATTTTCGTCGACCCGAAGCTTTTCTAACCGAGGAAATCTCTCAATACAGTCGGGGAAGTGAGTCAACCCGCACGAATATAACTTTAAGGCTATGACATGCCCTTCAGAATGAGCGAAGGTAAGCTTTGGGGCACCAATTCTTGGATCCTTTTCAAAAAACTCTTCTCCCGTAATCTGTTCCAACTCTCGGAGCGCTTCGACCTCCTCTTCGTAAAGTTCCCCCCCTCGGAATAAAACTTTTTTCGATACCATACACGATCACCTTTTTGTTATTTTAAAGTATTTTTTCATTTTCATGTATTTTTTCTTTGCTAATAGTATATCAGAAAAAACCTATTTAAATGAACCCTTTTTACCGCGCATTACGATAAGCGTCCTTATAATACTCTACGAGGTCGTCGGAAACGAGAAGTTTCCATGGCGGGGTATTATTTTTCCATTTCAATTCAAACATGGCGGTATAGAGCGCTAAGCAGTTTTTCGGGTTAAATAATTTCACGGCATTCTCGTTAAGGATTGCGCAGCGAACCTCGTAGCCCCACTTCTGCAAGACATCATGGAACAATTTCTCGAACATAATAGCATACGAGGCGAGCTGTGGGACGGCATCAAAGAAAGGCGTCCCCACATATTCGGGATTTTTAAGGTTAATTACGTAATCGGGTTTATAATCCACGATGTATATAATTTTTCCTACAATCTTTATGGTGTCGATGTGCCCTGTAATAAGCCAGCCCGAAGCCTCATCGTAATACCAGACGGGGATCTCGACGGCAAACACACCGGTCCTATGTCCGTCCTCGAAAATGGCTTCGATAAACTCGTTATGGTGTACTTGCCCGTAACTGGTTACTCTGAATGAATCCTTTACATTTCTGATCGCCTCACCTTCGGGGTCTGCGTATTCGCGAATTCCGTCAAATTCACTCTCGTCGGGATGCCCATCGTAGACCAGATCGGTCTTTTTATTTCTTAATAGGATATAAGCGGGGTTGTAATGCCTTTTCATAAAATGGCTCGTAGGGACCGTACTGAAATACTTATGTCTGAATATATTACTTCTAATCGTGAATCTTTTGAGCCGGGAATGTATGAGGTTCCAAAAGATATAGATGATAAAGTTGGCGAATTGAAGTTAAAAGCAATGGGTATAGAAATTGACGAACTTACGGAAGAACAATACAATTATATCCACGGATTCGAAGAAGGTACTTAATAATTTATAATTCTATATAACTGAATCTTTTATTATTTTTTATAGTTCTTTAATCTTACCTCTCTAAGGATGAAGAATAATGTATTTATTCGAATACCAGCTAATTATCTTTTTTTAATATCTAATATTGGTATTCAATTTGATGGACAATCTTTATAATTTAAGTGTTATGATTTAAGTGGTAAAACAAGCAGTATTCTTTATTGGTTATAATTTTAAAAAATTTTTAACCGAAAAAAGCTATGAAGAAGATTTTTAGATTAATTATTATGGGTTTAAAATTTCTCCTGGAGTAATATTATCTCCATATATTTCTTTTGCCAATTCCTCTAAACCTTCCAAACCTATAGGCTCTTTAATTAGTTTTTTAGATCTCCATATCGTTAAATTCTCGAACTCTTGTTCAATTAATCCCGCATATTTTACTTGTATTTCTCGCATATTATTGCAAAATTCACATGTTTTGGAATATTTTTCTGGAGTGAGCATATTTATATGTACACCATCGAGAGATACGTATTTTTTAGTCATATCCCTTGCTCTTTTGATCTCCTCGAAACTTGGCTTCTCAGCGATGGTTACTAGCCTTAAACTCCCGATCTCATGAATTAATTCCGTAATCCTCTCCCCTCTTTTCTCTAAATCCTGTAGCATATTAAAAACTTCCACGCTTAATTCTTTTCTTTCCTCATTGTTTCCAAATGGTTTGATGATATTCCTAAATACTCGGGATACATTTTTTAATGATTCTTTAATAGAATTGTAGAAGTTTAGAGAATATTTTAAGACTACCTTAACTTGATCTTCTGGTATCTCAAATAAGGCGACCATATTTCCTGTAGGTGGGAAGTCCGCAACAATAAAATCAAATTGAATTTCTTGGGTAAGATCCTCGGCATCTAAAATTTTCTGGAAAAACATAGCATTTTTTAAAGCTAAGGGAATTGAATCTGCGGTAAATGTATTATCAATGAATTCTTCAATTTGAGGGATGTATCCCACGATAGGCATCTTTTTAAACAATTTTTTCATCTTTTCGACAATATTTCTTGTATATTCTTCCGCATACTCATCGGGATCGGGTTCGATTCCCCAGAGATTATTAGTAATAGGAGTAAGCTTATTTCCTATTTGGGTTCCATAGAGATCACTCAAATTATGTGCCATATCAAAACTAATTGTCAAGATTCTTTTATTGGGTAAAAGCTTTGATAATAATAGAGCAGTAGCGGCACTAATAGAGCTTTTTCCTACTCCGCCTTTTCCTCCCAAGATAATAATGCGTTCCATTTTTTCCCAGAATGATTAATTCGATTTTTATCAGGATTCACTGTATTAATACCTATTTTTCAGTTGAATCCTTAATTATTATTTACTAAAACGTTTCTTATCATAAAAAAATCATTATAATTTTTTGAGATTTGCCTCTTAAAAAGTGCATCATAGATTCAAACAATCAAATAGGCTCTGAAAGAAATTTTAATCATTACAATAAAAAAAAGATTACTAATAATGATACTAATAAAGAAATATGTAATTGACAATGAAAATCTAATATTGTTCTGTAATTTTTATTCCTTTTACAACCCAGGAAAAGTTCTCAGTCAGCCCTTGGCCAGTTTTTACTGAGCTTTCAGAGTATTTTATATTTAATTTTAAACCTTTCGGAGTGTATAATCTCTTATATTCTTGAAAATCAAATTGGGGGTAAATATCAATTTTATTAAACAAAATCAGAATAGGTATTTTTTGGAATTTTCCCTTAGGATATTGGTTATATAAATAATCTATCCATTCACGATATCTCTTGATTGATTCCTTCTGTTTGACTTCATCTAAAGATACATCTACCACATATACAACCGCTTGAGGTAACATTCCGGGGTCTAAAGGATGTTCCTCAAAGACTTCTTTAATATGATGATCACAGCATACATCTAAAACCCTAAAATCTATTTGATTATAGACAAGATCGTAGATCTGAGGGGTTAAAGTGGGATTGGTTTGAGGAATGAATTTTCCGTGAATTAGATAATCCACGATTGAGGTCTTTCCACCTCCTGCATCTCCTAAAATTAGTACTTCCGCGAGTCCTAAATTATAGGTGGAATGAAGTTTATTGACCTCGAAAAGACAAGATGTAAGAAGATTAATAACTTTTCCGTAGATTTTATATGCTTCTGAATCTGCATGAGGGGTGTTTACGTATGATATTTTACTGAGATGAGGTATCTCTTTTAATTTTAATACTGCATCTTTAAGTTCCTTTTTAAATAAATGCGTATTTTCATGCTCTTCAAAATATAAGGTGAGCATTAATGTTTCTCTCGTATCTGGGAACCATGCAGAGTCTATTTGGAATATATAGGAAAGATATGGGCCGAAATCTTTATGTGATATCTCTTTTTGAGGGTCATCTTCATATCTATCATAAAATTTTTCTAAATTTCTGTAAATTTCATCCGACAGATTTTGATTCGGAAAGGAATGGAGAACAATGATTTTTTTTTGTAAATCAAATTTTGATAATATTAACTTCATATTTTTAGAGAAGCAATATATAACTTTAAATATTGGTTTTACAGCTTAAACATTATCCTAGAGATTTTATTATATTTTTCTCTAAAAATATCGAAAATATTGTTCAAATATAGATTCTTCAAATAAATGTCATTACCTTGAATCCGTATTTAAATAATCACTAATATAATCGACAAATCTTTTTTCTATTAGGAAAAAGAATAACATTCTCATAAAAAAGATCATTCATTCTTTTTTTTAACAGTAAAAAATAAAATGAGTCTAAGATTTATTTAAATTAAGATTTAAGATTTTAACTAAAATAGTTTTAATTATCAAATAACAGTTTAAAATCAATATTTAACACTTTAAAATATAGTTTAAAATCAATATAAATAATTGAAATAATATTTAAGATTGTTAGTTGAACAAATTATTGGATGTGATTAAGATTACTGATGATAACGAAAATAGCTTCACAACAAAATATGTGATCGAAGCCAAGTTCAAAATTCAAGGCGTTGTTGAAAAATCAGATATTGTAGGCGCTATATTTGGCCAATGATTTATTAATTTCAAGTCAGTTCGGCTTAATCGGCTAGACTGAGGGTCTTCTGTTGGATTTAGATTTGCGAGATTTGCAAAAATCAGGCAGAATTGGAAGAATTGAAGTAGTGAATGAGTCCAAAGGAGGAGTTTCCAAAGGAACGATAAAAATTCCTTCTTCACTAACTCGAAAGGAGACCGCTCTATTAGCGGCTACAGTAGAAACAGTAACTCGTGTAGGTCCATGTGAATCTAAGATTAACCTAGTGGATATTAGGGATGTCAGAGAACGAAAACGAAAAAAGATAATAGCAAGGGCTGCAGAATTATTAAAACAATGGGATCAAAAATCAATGGAATCTAGTGAGATCGAAGAAAAGATTGATACAGACATAAAGCTCGGAGAAATCATTTCATGGGGGCCTGACAATTTACCTGCAGGACCCGATGTTGAGCAAAGCCCTGACCTTATTATTGTTGAAGGAAGAGCAGATGTTCTTAATCTGCTTAGAATTGGAGTGAAAAATACAGTCGCAGTACAAGGTACACATGTTCCAGATTCAGTTGTCGGGTTAATTAAAGATAAATCAACCGTTACTTGCTTCTTAGATGGAGATCGAGGTGGAACCTTGATCTTGAAAGAAATATTACAAATCTCACAAATTGATTACGTAGCTCGTGCTCCAGAGGGATATGAAGTAGAGGAATTAACTCGAAAACAAATGATTAAAGCACTTCAAAACAAGAAACCCGTATCAGAAGCAGAAACCGAAGTAGAAGAGGAAGAAAAAGAAGAGATCCGAGAAGAAGTTCCGGAAGAGAAATATACCGGAAAAGATGCTGTTCTTTTTAAAATGCTTAAAGAGCTTAAAGTACATGACAAGGATGAAATTTTTGAGACAATCAAAAATATTGAGATCGGTCAAGCGGTTGCTTTTGATAAGGAGATAAACAAGGTATTTGATACACATGTAAGTGAAGTTTTTGAAAAGATTCAAGATTCGGAAGCATGTGATTTTTTAATATTTGATGGCGTTTTATCAAAACGTCTATTGGGACTTGCACTTCAAAAAGATATTAAATTTATTGCATGTAAAAATAAAGACGACGAAATCAGAATTCCAAATAGGATTTCTGTATTTTACTTTTAACTTTACTTTTAATATTTTCTTTTTTTAATTTTTTTATCTTATTTTTTTACAGAATAATCCAATTCGATGGGGATTCCGTTAATAATTGGATAAAGTATTACACAATATTCTTGAAAGAGTTTAAAACATTTTGCGATTAGTTTTTCTTGATTTTCTTTTTTCGGTACTAAATTTATCTGTACAGTAATTCCAATAAGTTTTAAATTAAAGGTTGGCCCCTGGTGTTTTAATTTCCCATCTACAATGATTTCGAGATTTTCAATCTCAACATTATGTTTTTGAAGACTAAAAGAGAAAGAGGATCCAATGCATCCGCCCAAACCAATTAGAAGATATTCAACACTACTGGGTCCTAGATCTGTACCATTAAATGATTCTGGTTCATCGATATGAAGGTTCTTAAAATGTCGGGCTTGAGCTTTAAAATGTAACTTCTCTGAATAATCAATTTTTACTTTCATTGAATTATTAGATTCAATTATACTTAAAAAAAGATTCGTCCCAGAAAAAAGAGAGTTTAAAATCCAAAAATCTCGGATATAATGGTAAAGATCAACTGAATTACATAACTAAGAACTCCTAAGATAAGTAAACCTATCCCGCATATCTTAAAGGTCATAAAATAGTTCTCTCTGTCGGGTTTGTTTGCCACCTTTAGAATCCGTCTCATATCTTTAAACAGACCTATAAATCGCTCATAAAGGCTTTTCTTATTCTTTTTTTTCATACTTTCATATTTGGGATAGCGTTGTTTTGACATCAGAATCTTTAATATTTGATAGATTAAAAATTTTTTCCATTTTACATGGGTATATAAAAGTAATGAAATGAGGACTAAATGAATAAAGTTAAGAATTTCTAATTTACCTTTAATAAATGAATTTCTTAGTTCTCCTTGAACTAATCCAAATCCAATATATTTGAAACAAAAAAATCCTTATCAAATTCTTTAAGATCATCATATCCTTGTCCTACACCTACATATATAATTGCTTTTCTTGTCTCATAGGAGATCGAAAGCGCCGCACCACCCTTCGCGTCTGCATCTAACTTCGTTAAAATATTAGCATCAATCCCCACTGCTTTGTTAAACTCCTTTGCTTGATATAGAGCATCATTTCCTGCCAAGCTATCCCCTATAAATATCTTTAAATCCGGTTGAGCTATCCTTACGATCTTTTCGATCTCACGCATTAAATTCTTATCTGAAACTTGCCTACCAGCTGTATCTATCAATACTACATCAATTCCTTTTGATTTAGCATGATCTATGGCATCATAGGCAACACTGGCGGGATCGGCTTTATATTTGTGTTTTATAACCTTTACGCCTACATTATTCATATGGTATGATAATTGTTCTATTGCTCCAGCTCGAAAAGTATCGGATGCAGCTGCTACAACAGAATAACCTTCATTTTTTAGATAATGGGCAATTTTTGCCATTGTTGTCGTCTTCCCTGTTCCGTTCACTCCTAAAAAAAGCATGATATAAGGTTCAGAGCCATTGTTATCAATCTCTTCAATAAGATCAATTTGCTTTTCGGGAGTTAAAATCTCTTCAATTACCTCTTCCAAAACATCGCCTAAATATTTCTTTTTGGAAGAGAGAAGTCCTATTTCTTCACCTTTATAAGAATCTTTTATTTTATTGCAGATTTCATCGGCTGTGTCAATAGCAACGTCGTTTTTGATTAGCATGAGTCTCAATTCTTCTAAAGAATCCTCGATTCTTTCTTCGGTTAATGTTTTTTTAACAAAACTAGACAAGGAACTTTTTAGTTTATCTAACATGAAATTACGAGCCTCAAAATGATAATAACATTAATTTTAATATAATCTATATAAAGAGAAAATTAAAAAATCGTAATAAGTTTATCCTTGAGCGCCTTGCATTCCAGCTGCTTGTAAGGTTTGAGATAAACTTTGTAAATTCGCATCAATTTTTTGTATCCGCTCTTGAATATATTGAACTTGTTCATTGTGTTGCTCGATGAGCTTTTCTATGAATTCAAATGATGCATCTAATCCTTTTTCAGCGACTATGTCATCACTGATGGAAAGAAGGACTTTCTCGGGTTTTTGAATTTTAGCTTTGACATTTATTATCCCACCGATCGGGACAAGAATTTCTTCTCCTTCATCTACATTTTTTAAGTTTTCTACTGTTGTCCTGGTTGTTTTCAGATTTCCAAGAGATGCATTTACAATTTGCAACTGGTTTTCAAACATCTCTCTTTGTTCTCTTAATGCGCGAAACTGATAAAGACTTTGTTGATAGTTCTGTTGATTTTCCATTTTGTATTCCTCTTATGTGTATTTTTAAGTATTTATTTCGACTATTTAGATAATTCACGTAAAAGATAGTTTTGAGCCTCTTCTGGGCTGATCTCCTTTATTTCTTTAACATTTATTTGAGATCTAAAAATTCCAATAGAAGTGACTTGACTCAGAGCTTTTTCTAAAGCATCCTCTTCTTTTAAAGCTCTGACTTCCTTACGAAATAAATAGGATTTATGTTTCCTTTTATAGGTTCCAATTACTTGATAAATTTTAATCTCGCTTGACATACGACTTATCCTATTTCAGATTATTTGAAATAGATAATTGTTTAAATATATTAAGTTTTTTTATTAAAAATCTTAAATCAAAAGATTAAAACTAGATAGAAGAAAAATAGATTATAACTTGAGCACATTAGTTAGTCGCATCATCTCTGGGCCCGTACTATATTTTCCAAATATCCCTCCTTCATCGTTTACCGCTGCGGAGGGACTTAAATACGGGATCCCTCGATTAATAGTAGATACATCAGTTTCCACCTTCAAAATGGATGAAATGAAATCAATTTCATCATCACTCGACAAGGGATGAACTAAACATCCCTTATTATTCGCCAGACCAATAGATCCTGGTAAATACGAATTTGCGAAATCAAATACCACAGTTTCTACGTTGAGGGTATTTTCAATTTCGTCCTTATGTTTTCTTAAAAGGGAGCTAATAATCGCGCCTTGATCATTACATAGAATTAAATTTCCAAAAGCATTATCAATCGATTTTATAATCCCAATCTCATAAGAGTCGTTCTCATTTTCAAGAAATGTTTCCAAATCTTCACGTTCATTTTCTCTTAAAATATCAGGAAAGACAATTCCATATCGATTACTTGCTGTATACACTCCAACAAGATTTGAATTATTAATCGTTAATTTATGAAAACTAGTTTTTTTGAATATTTCTCTAAAGGAGGATAAACTACTTTTTAGCAAATTAGAGGGATATAATGCAAATTGATTATTGATTTCAAGATAAATCCCGATGAGTGGACTCCCAAAAACTTGAGATTTTAGAATTGCCATTATACACTCTTAGTATGAATTAAAATAAAGAAAAAGAAAACTATGCTAAATAGACAACCACGAGTCCATCGATATTTTTCGTAGCTCTAACCTTCAATTTCCTTGGAGGCTTTTGTATTCCTCGTTCCCATATCTTTTCGTTCACTTCCTGAGAGATAACTAAGTATTCGGGTTTAAAATGTTGAGTCATGAACTTTTTAAGATATTTTACCGACTTCTTTGCCCATTTATTTCTCGGACCCTTTCGAGCTTTTGCTAATGGAACAGTGTAAAGCCTTTCATCTATTATTTCCTCTTCAGGAACAACTTCTTCAACAACTTCTTCTTCATATTCCTCAAATCCTTCGATCGCTTCCTCTGCAAAAATATCGCTAATCTCTTCCTCTTCGGAGATCTCATCTAAACTGAATTCCTCGATCTCTTGGATCTCTTCCTCTTCTTCTTCCTCCTCAAACTCTTCTACATCAGCCAGTTCATCTTCTAATTCATCTAAGCTGATTTCCTTTCCTTTCTTTGCCATATGAACATCAATTATCTTTATAGTTAAAATAGTGAAGTAAAAAAAAATTTAATCTAATTTCAATTTAGAGTTCCTCCAATGTCTTCGGGTTTGTGGGCTTTCTCTAACTTTTCTATTAGTTCTCATAATAACCCAATTGGGGACTCCTTTATTTTGCTTAAGTTTTTTGCCACGTCTGATTTTCGATGCTAAATCTTTATTTCTTGCCATTTTTAATCAATTCCTTAAAATTTTTTAATTTTAAAATCCTTTTTATTGGACTTAGTCATTTGTTTCAATATTTTTTTGAAACTTTTATCGGGGATAGGTATTTGACCCTTTAATCTCCCAGCTCTGTATAATTGAATTAATTGCATTTCTATTTGTTGTGCCATTTGAGGTTTAACCATCCTTATATTTTCCAAGCGTTGCCTACTTTCTTGGGTTAATATTTTTCTCATTAATTGATATTTTTGTTGTTCAAAAGCCCTTTGTTGCTCTTCTCCCATCTGTTTTTGGGCAGCTTGCTGTTGGAGCTGTTGTAATCTTTTCCTTCTAATTTCCTCTAATTCTTCCTCATCACTCAAGGTAAACCACAATTATTTTTTCTAATTCAATTAAAATATAAAATTATTTACTTTGTTTTCTGGTAATTTCATACGCCGTTCTTTCTAATAAACTAACCCCTTCTGGAGTTAAATCCCTTCCGGCTTCTTCTGTTTGTCGAAGCAGATCAGCTTTTTCTAGTTGTTGCAAAGCTACTCTTATAATCTTTCCTGCTCCTTTTACACTGTGCGCTTTACCAGATCCTTTTTTAAATCTCCCTCCATAGTGCTTACGAAGTCTATTTACTCCAATTGGTCCATATTTTTTTACTTTTCTTAGGAGCGAGGCACATCTAATCCACCAAAAATTTTCAGTATCAACAGGCGCCACCTCTTTATAGTGAGCAGTTTTCCAAAAAATCGCACCTTCAGGTGGGTTTATCTCAGTAAATTCTTTTAATTTTTGAGCCAATCTTTCGATTAACGCTTGAGGCTCTACGACGTAAATTGACATTGCTAAAATCTTTAATTTGTTTTTTAATTTCTAAGTTCTTGGATTTATTAAGTGTTTTATAAATTAAAAATTTTATTCTCTTAGGTTTAAATAAGATTTGAGTGATAAAGGTAGGGTTCAGATCATAATGAGTTTTATACATTATTTTTTTCTTTCTCTAAACATTATAATGAATATAAACTAAAATTATCCAATCGGGTTTTTGGTAAGGAACCATCTAATATAAATAGACGATTATTCCTTATCTTTTAATTACTTAATATTCTTAACCGAAATCAAGCATTCTTTAGGAAAAAATAATCATTGAAGCTTACTCTAAACTGAGAAGGAGATAAAAAGAAGGAGGAAATCGAGGTTCTTGTTCGAATTGACTTTTTTTATCAAATATAGGAATATGAGTCTAAAATGCTTATCCGCTTTTGGTCAGACTCAAACTTGTGGAAGGTAAGTTTTTTATTAGGAACTTCAGTAAAACCTCATCACTTAGGAAAATCTTATCTGAACTAATAGTTAGGATTATTTAGCTTTTTAAATCAAAACAGATCATCATATAAATTGCTTTTTATCAATTCAGAAGCAATCAAAAGGAAAATTAGAATCACTTTTGAGAAGAGTCATATACTTCTTCATGGAATTCATTTTCATATTCTCCTTTTTCTTCATCCTCTTTTTTATTCCAGTCTTTGTCCCTTGCTCTTGTTTCACTTTCTTCAAGATTCCTAAGGATCTCATTCCTTCTATCTGTCTCCATTTCTTTGTTATTTCTTTTCCTTTTCATATTTTTCTCACCTAACTATATTTTGGAAATAAGAGTTAAAAAGAATACTCCTTATGATTTATAAGATTTGTGTATTCTAAAAGGAGTGGAGATTAATATCTTAAAATATTATGATAGAAATTTCCTTATCTGCTAAGAAGGATATTGATTTTTATTATATTTTTTAATTATTGAACATTTCTAATTAATCGCGGGATTTGGAGAGAATAGAAGATATTAAGAAAAGAATGGCATAAAAAAACGAAGTGAGATTTCTTGCATTTTTGAAGTTATTGGAAATATCAATAATTTCTCCAAATAATAACTTTCCTTTAGACTTTAAACAAATTTCAAGAGAAAAAATAAACTTTTTAAAATATAAAATACGGCATTAAAATCTTTTTAAAAAAAATCTCTAATAATAAAAATAGTTCACTTATACTAATTCTTTTAAAACAAATTTCACTATTTAATGTAATTATAAAAAAAGATTTCAATACCAAAAATGAGTATTACAAAAATTATAATTGTTGAGGAGATAATTGAATATGAATATTCCTAAATGCATGAGCACCCAACATCCTGATAATGTTTCTTCCCCTTTCTTTACAGATAGTTCAGAAATTTCTGGAGAAGATGAAATCATGGAAGCTTATTATGCGTTTTCGCACCTCTACTGCGATGAGCAGATGTGGGATTGTGAAGGTAAGGAAATTGATAATTATGTTGTAAAAAAATTACTCACGCGATATAATAATTTTTTCTCAGAACATCGGTTAGGTAAACAACTTTTTCTTACATTAAGAGTACCTAATCCCACAATTGAAAAGGCTGAAGCTAAAATCTTATTAGAAACGTTAGAAAGTATTCCCCGCTCATTTGATGCTTCTAATTTAATATTTGAAGATGACATCCCCCCAATTTTTGAAGTCATAATTCCCATGACCACCTCAGCCAGATGTGTTGATAGAGTTTACAAATATTATAGAGATTTTATTGTAGGGAAGCAATATAAATCCTTTCAAGAAGGAGATATCACAATCGCTGAATGGATTGGGAAATACAATCCGGAGAAAATCAATGTGATACCTTTAGTTGAGGATAAAAAAAACATGTTGAATGCACATATGATTTTAAAAAAATACCTCTCGGATAAAAATCACACTTATCATCGAATTTTTTTTGCTCGTTCCGATCCTGCTATGAATTATGGTTTGGTATCTGCGGTTTTAATTAATAAAATTGCTCTTCAGCGAATTTATCAATTATCTGAGGAGATTGGAATTGAAGTTTATCCTATTATAGGGGTTGGATCCGCGCCATTCCGTGGAAATCTTAGACCAGACACCGTAGAAAGAGTTTCTAATGAATATCCAAGTGTTCATACATTTACAGTTCAATCAGCATTCAAATACGATAATCCTCCCGAAGATGTTGTTAAAGCAATCAAGATTTTAAGAGAAAGAAAATGCTCTCCCCCACATAAAGTTGATGAAGAGAGATGTTTAGATTTAATTGAGAGATATCAATATGAATATACTAAACAAATCCTTTCTCTTGCTCCATTAATAAACGGTGTAGCAAAATATATTCCTAAACGGAGGAAAAGAAAATTACATATTGGTCTATTTGGTTACTCTCGAAATATGGGTGAAATAAAATTACCAAGAGCAATCACATTTACGGCGTCTTTATATTCATTAGGGATCCCGCCCGAAATTTTAGGCATTAATGCTTTAAAGGATAAGGATTTCGACATACTCAATGAAGTTTATATTAATTTTGAGGAGGATCTAAAAGATGCTCTTCAATATTATAATCCCGAATCTGATTTTTTATTAGATGATATATTTAAAAAGATCAAGAATTTAAATTTAGATTATAAGCGAAATGAAGAACATAACGAAATCACAACAAAAATTAGAAATTCGGTTAAAAAGATGAATTCAGAGGATCTTTCTGATCTAATTCTTATTGCTGCAAATATAAGGAGATTTCTAGGTTAGATTTTCTCAAAAAGGATTTTTTTCCAAATATATTATTCAAATTTAACAGTAACTATTTGATAAAACTGTCTCTTTAGATTAATAAAAAAAAGTATGTAAAAATAATCGATGGTACTTAAAGTTCTCGCTCTTTTTTAGGTAGGATTAAAAGGTGCAAAACTGAGAAAATGAATTATGAGATTAAGAAAGATGTTCAAAAAAGATTGATTATGATAAAAATTCTTTACGTGCTAGTTTTATTCTATACCCATTCATTATTTTTTTCTTTCTTCATTCCTTATTAAGAATATAAAGTAAATTTTGTTTCTATTAATACTTAAAAGGTCGATACTAAATGATTAAAGAAGAAAGATTGGAAAAAAAGAAAAAAGAAGTGCTTTTATCTCAACCCAGCGTTATCTTGGGAAAAAAGGGGATAACCGAAGATTTTATTGATCATCTCAAAAAAATTATTAAACGAGAAAAAATCGTCAAAGTCAAAGCATTGAAATCGGCAGTTGCTGGGACCGATATTAAATTAATCGCTAAAGAAGTAGCAGAAAAAACAAATACCAATTTAATAGATGTACGAGGAAAGACATTTATGATCTCCAAGTATTCTCATTAAGTATAAAAAGTTTTCAAATCAAAAGTAAAAGGATTCATAGTATGTATCTTTAATTGCCAAATCGCTCGTTTTTATTATGCCAAATTATAAGAAAATCGCAGAAAAGATTGCAAGATCTCGTATTCATTATCTTCTTAATAAAGCAGATGAAGTCTTTGCAGAAAATGAGGAATTGGCCCAAAGATACGTGGAAATTGCTCAACTCTATGCCCAACGAGTAAGAATTAAGCTTCCAAAAAAATGGAAAAGAAGGATATGTCATAAATGTAAAGCCTTTTTATATCCGGGAATTAATTGTAGAGTAAGGATGCAATCTCGAAAAGGTAAAGGCTCTCACATATCAATAACATGTTTTAAATGTAAAAATGTAAATCGATATTTTGTTGATCTTTAAATTTCTTTCTTAATAACCTGGACGCATTTATTTTTATAACATTAGATTTGATAGTATACTATATGCCATTGATTTTAATTTTCGCTGAGTGTGGATTGGAAATAATCCCTCAGAAGATAAGAAGACACCCAAGTGTGAGAAGAAATATGAATAAAAAACTTTATTCTTCTCAACTACTAGATTCTGCCATTCACCATTCCGCTATGAAAAAACTGAAAAATCACAATAAGAGGGGAAGACCCGACATTTTGCATCTCGGATTACTAAATGCGCTGGGTTCGCCTTTAAATAAAAGTGGGAATCTACAAATATATATTCAAACGATAAATAATAAAATATTTGAGGTAAATCCCGAAGTAAGAATAGCCAAAAATTATAATCGGTTCAAGGGTCTAATGGCAAAACTACTTATTGATGGTAAAATTACATATGAAGATAAGCATCTTTTCTCTTCGATTAAGAAACCATTGAGTAAATTGATTGAATCATTTGATCAACCCGAGGTCCTCTTACTTTCAAGTAGGGGAGATCAGATTAAACATTATCAAGATCTCTTTTCTAAGGATCTCTCTAAAAATTATGTTGCGATAATTGGAGGTTTTCAGAAAGATACATTCTCACCTAAAATTTTGGAACTCTCCCAGCAATTGGTTTCAATTTCAAAATTTAAGTTAAATTCTTGGGTGGTCGTTAGTAGGGCTATTTCTTTTTATGAATTAATTCATGATATTAGATAACAAGGATTTATTTTGTAATAAAATTGAAAAGATTCAGTAAAATTAAAAAAAAATGATACTTTTTAGATCTTACATTCTATAAAATATCCTCTTTTAGTCTGCGCTCGTTGTGTAGTTTTATCGTGGTACTTAACCTCAAAGCACAATGGTAGCATTTTGGCCTTCCAAGCCAACGACCCGGGTTCAAATCCCGGCGGGCGCACTTCTTAACTTCTTTTACTTAATGTTTATTTCCACTTATTAT
>CAZZIC010000102.1:0-15177 GCA_964653985.1 uncultured archaeon
AATAGTATTCTAATAGCATTTTTTGAGGAGGATAAAGTTAGAATAGTATCTAAGCTACAAAAATTAAGTGCGAATGATTTAATTCAGCAAATAATATTGAAGTATGAAGGAAAAGGAGGAGGAAGTAACTTTAACGCACAAGCATATATTCCAAATCGTCCCAAAGAGTTTAGACGAGAAATTATTGATTTAATAAAGGAAATAATAAAAAAAGACGTTTCATGAAACTATAACAAAGAAGGGAAAATTAAAATTATCGGAAAAAAATAAAAAATTAGAAAAAATTAGAGATAAGTAATGGAATTCACTTATACATCCATTTTCTTTCTTTCTTCTAATAACTCGTCAACAACTTCAGGATTTGCGAGGGTCGTAACATTTCCAATATCCCCATCAGAAGCAATGGCTTTAAGAATTCTTCTCATAATTTTACCGCTTCTAGTTTTAGGAAGTGCATCAGCAAATTGAACAACTTCTGGTTGAAATACCGGGCCAATCTCTTTCCTAACGTGCTTTTTAAGCTCGGCTTTTAAATCCTCAGAGCTTTCGATTCCTTCCATTAAGGTAACAAAAGCCCATATTGCTTGACCTTTAATTTTATGTGGAAATGGCGCAACAGCTGCTTCTGCTACTTTTGGATGACTAACAATCGCAGATTCGACTTCCATTGTTCCGATTCTATGACCTGAAACTTTAATTACATCGTCAAGCCTTCCAAGGATCCAATAGTATCCATCTTCATCTTTTCGAGCTCCATCACCGGTGTAGTAATTCCCAGGATATCTATCAAGATAAGTAGATTTAAACCTTTCAGGATTTCTCCAAACATTTCGAAGCATTCCTGGCCAAGGTTGTTGCATACAGAAATATCCTCCCTCATTTGGTTCAGTAACTTCATTTCCTTCCATATCATAAATAATTGGATCGATTCCTAAGAAGGGAAAACAACATGAACCGGGTTTAGTGGGAGTTACTGTAGCAATAGGGGTCATAATAAATCCTCCTGTTTCAGTTTGCCAGTAGGTATCCACTATCGGACATTTTTCTTTACCAATTACTCTATGATACCAAGTCCAAGCTTCGGGATTTATTGGTTCTCCAACAGTTCCTAAAACTTTTAGTGAGCTTAAATCATGCTTCTTAACTGGCTCTTCTCCATACCTCATTAAAGCCCTTATAGCAGTTGGAGCAGTATAAAAGTGAGTAACCCCATGTCTTTCACATATATCCCAGAACCTATCTACATCCGGATATGTCGGAACTCCTTCAAACATTAAGGTTGTAGCTGCATTTGCTAAAGGTCCATAAATTATATAGCTATGACCAGTAATCCATCCAATATCTGCTGTACAGTACCAAATATCTCCAGGTTTATAATTGAACACAACTTTATGAGTATAAGAAGTATATAGTAAATATCCCGCTGTGGTATGGATTACCCCTTTCGGTTTACCTGTAGTTCCGCTTGTATAAAGAATAAATAGAGTATCTTCAGATTCCATTTCCTCGCAATCACATTCTTCCTCCATTCCATCGATAAATTCTCGATACCAAATATCCTTATCCGTGTGAGGAACATCCCTCCCAGACCTTTCTACTACAATTACTTTTTCTATGGTCGGTACTTCATCAATTATTTTAACAACATCAGCCATTTTTGGATAATACTTTCCCGCTCTTACTGTTTCATCACTAGTAAACAATAATCGTGAATCAGAATCTTCTACTCTGTCTTTAACCGCTTCCTTAGAAAATCCTCCAAACACAATAGAATGGATTACACCAATTCGAGCACACGCAAGCATAATAATTGCTAATTCGGGAATCATTGGGAGCCAAATTGTAACTCTGTCTCCTTTTTTCAACCCTAACTCTTTCATTCCATTAGCAACTTTACAAACTTCTTTTTTAAGCTCATTAAATGTGAACTTCCTTACATCTCCAGGCTCATCAGCTTCCCAAATTATCGCAACTTTGTCTCCTTTTCCATTGTTAATATGTCTATCAATACAATTATAACAGACATTTAATTTACCGCCACTAAACCATTTTCCCGGGAAAAATTCAGATTTTTCCCACACCTTATCATATGGTTTAAACCAATCTAAAGATTTAGCTCGTTCGCCCCAGAATTCTTCTTTGTTTTCGATTGATTGTTTATAGAGTTTTTTGTATTCCTCCATAGACATTCCCGTTTTAGCCCATTCAGGATTTAGATCCTTAGGGTCAAAGATTCGATTTTCCGTGAGAATACTTTCCATTTTTTCTTCTTTCGACATTATTTTTCACTACTTCGTAATCAGTTTTGTTTATTAATTAAATTTCAATTTATAGGATTTTGAATATTCTAAAAATTTTAAAGATTCTTAATGGATGATTAATCATATTATTGTTTGATTAATTTTATCTCAAATCCAGTAAAAATCTTAACGAGAATCAATAAGTCGGATTTATTTTTAAAATTTATATTTTTAAATTATTACAAAAGAAATTATATATATAAGGAAAATAATAATAAAAATCATATCTTTTTTATAAAATTAGTAGAATTCCATCCAAAAAAATAACGAAAATGAAAGACATTGATTCGAAATCTTGGGATTGGAGAGAAAAATGGAGAGATAAAGAGATCTCCGTGGAAGAAGCAATCTCTATGATAATTCCGGGAAATAGAGTTTTTATTGATTCTGGTTGCTCAGAACCACAAGCATTAACTTCAGAACTAATAAGGAAATCGGAAAAATTAATTGATACTGAGATTATCCATTATAATACGATTGGTCCTGAAAAATATTTCGAAGAGAAGAGAGAAGATCTTTTTAGACATAATGCTTTTTATATTGGAAAAACTCTTAGAGAAGAAATTAATAAAGGTCAAGCTGATTACACTCCAATTTTGGCCAGTGAAATTCCTAAACTCTTTAAAAGTGGAAGAAAACATATAGATGTTGCCTTAGTCCAAGTGAGCCCCCCTGATCCTTATGGTTTCTGTTCTCTTGGTATTAATGTAGATGTTGCTAAACCAGTGGCTCAATCAGCTTACTTAACAATCGCCGAGATCAATCCAGAAATGCCGAGAACATTGGGTAATTCATTTATCCACATGAAAGAATTAGATTATTATATATTTAATTCTACGGAACTTTTAGAATTTCATTTTAAAAAGAAGGAGAATAATGTTGCAAAAAGAATTGGAAAAAATGTTGCAAATTTAATAGAAAATAAGTCTACGATTCATATAGGGAATGGATATTTACCGAATGAATGCTTATTATACCTAACAGAAAAGAAAGATTTAGGGATGCATAGTCATTTTATCACCGACAATATTATTCCTTTAATTAAAGAGACCGTTCTCACATGTAGAAAAAAGAATTTCCATCCAGAAAAAATAATAACAAGTTTTGCTTTAGGAACAAGAAAACTCTATAGATTCATCAATAATAATCCTTACATCGAATTTTTTCCATCTGATTATGTGTGCAATCCAAAGTATATTGGAACGAATAAAAAGATGGTTTCTATAAATCAAGCGTTACAAATCGACCTAACTGGACAAGTGAATACCTCAACAAAAGGTTATGATTTTTATACCGGAATAGGGGATACGGTGGATTTTATGAGGGGTGCTGCATTCTCAAAAGGAGGAAAACCGATTATAGTTTTACCATCGACAAAAAATCACGGAGAGGAATCTACAATTGTCTCACATCTTGATGAAGGGGCAGGTGTAATATTATCTCGTGCAGATATTCATTATGTGGCAACAGAGTGGGGTGTAGCGTATCTACATGGGAAGACAATAAGAGAAAGAGTTATTGAATTAATCTGTATCTCTCACCCAAAATTCAGAAACCAATTGTTGGAGGAGGCAAAAAATTTAAATTATATTTACTCAGATCAAATCCTTCCATGTGATGAAAAAGGAAATATTTGTATGTATTCCAAACAATATGAAACTTATTTCAAAACCAAGGAAGGATTAAAGATAAGAGTTAGGCCAGTTAAAACTACGGATGAACATCTTCTCAAAGATCTTTATTATTCATTAGATAAGCGTGATAGATATTTAAGATTTTTTGAAATAAGGAAAGAATTTACTCATACCAAAACCCAATATGAGGTAAATATTGATTACAATTCAATCTTTTCTATTGGGGCATTTGTTGGAGATATAGGGAAAGAGGAGATGGTAGGTATAGCAACATATTATCTCAATCCTAAAAATAATATGGGAGAATTCAGTTTTATTGTGAAGAAGGAATGGAGGGGTAAAGGGATAGGATCATTTCTACTACACCATCTGATCATAATTGCTAAGGAAAAGGGAATTAAAGGATTTTATGGGAATATTCATATCCAGAATAAAGGAACAATCCATTTAATACAGCAAGCAGGGAGGACTAAAGTGACCCCGCCATCATTTGGAGAGAAAGAACTATTTTTTGAACTCTTTTTTCAAGAAGAAGAGGAATTGTGAAAATTAAGGAGCATATTTAATTGTGATACTCTTTTTAAATTTAAGAAAACTTAATGAAATTTCAAAAATTTTATTCTTACATATAATTGTTCTCAAAAATTATTGTTAACTTTTAAATAAAAATGGACTTAAGTAATTTCATAAACAGCGTTAAAACTTGGGATAGAAGAGTTACTCTAAGATATAATAACTACGGAAATAAGTTTACTTTATACTTCTTTAGGATTATTTCCTTTTTTGGAAGAGAATCCTTATGGTTATTCCTTTGCTTTTTTTATCTGTTCATATGGTATAATCCTATTTATTTGACTCATATAGGAATGACATATTTTTCAGGAACTATCTTGATTGTTCCTTTAAAATTTTTTATTGACAGAGACCGTCCTTTTAGAAGTATATCGGGAGTTAAACTCTTAGAAAGAGAACCAGAATCCCAAGGGTTTCCATCTTGGCATGCATATAATGTGTTTTCACAAGGAATCATTATAGGAATGCTTTTTAATTCATTTTTAATCCTAACAATATTATTAATAGTTGCTGCTTTAGTATCTTTTTCTCGTATCTACTTAGGAGTCCATTATCCAAGCGATATTATTATCGGAGCTTTGATTGGTATAATTGGAGCAATTATAACAAGATATGTCTTTGCTCAAATTATAATATCTTTGATACAAATTGTTGAAGATATGATTAGTCTTCCAATTTACTCCAATCAAATCAATCCGCTATTATTCACTAGTTTTTGGTATGCTTTGGTTTCATTATTGGTTTTTGCCTCAATACTTTTTATAGGATTGATTAAAATCATATTGGAGAATTTAAAAGAAAAGAAAAAGTAACTGCTAAATATGAAATTAAATTCCAAGTTTTTTTCTCTTGGCAAATAAGTCTTTTAATTCATTTAACACATTTGCTCTTGCATTTCCCCTCTCTGTCTCTTGAGTTATATCCTCGGTTTGAATCTCAATAGGAACTCCACTTTGAGCAATATGAAACGCACCGCTTTCTATAGCACGTAATCGAGCATCAATCTCATTTAATTGTGTGGATAAACTTTCTGATAATCTGATCATCATATTCATAGTTTCTTCTAAAATACTTGCTATATCATCAACTTTCTTGACTCGAGGATCGGTGAGGGAATAGTCGGTTTTCATTACTTTTTTTATATATTTAGCGAATTCAGGTTCATTGGAAATAAGAGAATAGATAGATGTGATGTAAATTTCATAATCCATTTGGTATTTATCTTCCATCAAATTTTTTACTTTATCTTTAAGATATTCTATATTGAGTAAAATTTGAGGATCTCCCTTAATATCCGGATCAACTTTATGAAAGAAAATTAAAATATAAGGTTCTTCTTCCAAGGTTTTTAACGTTTTCAATATCTCTTCAAAATAATCAAAGGAATCATCAAATCTTTCTGAATCTTGAACATCAATTACGTAAATCAGTAAATCAGTTTGAATAAAATATTTCTCTGGGTTCTTAATATAATCCTCACGATATTGCTCTTGTCCTCCAAAATCCCAGATTAAAATCTGAGTCTTTTTTTTACTATCTGTATCAAATGTTAATCTGTTAACCCCTTTTGTAGGTTCTAATGAACTTAAGTCTTTAATACCTAATCTTCTCCCAAAACGAGAGAGGATAGCTGTTTTTCCCGCATTATCTAATCCCACCACTATTACTTTCTGTAAAGTTCCTTTAGGTGCCTCCTTATCTTCTTTAAAATTTTTAATCAGTGAACTTATCGTTATGATTTTATTTAATTTTTCATCAAGATCAGGAAATGTTTTTATGATTGTTATTTGTTTATCTAAATCTTTCTTAAGCTCTTCTTCTTTTCCTTTTTTCGATTTTTTCTTTTCATTAAGTAAATTCTTGACAGTCGTGTCTTTATCCAACTGAGAAGCATCATCTATACTTTGAATATTAAAAAATTCTTCTAATACTTGCCCTTGAGTCTTATTAATAAATTTAAAAGAATGAATAGGTAAGGCTAAAATCTTATCGATTGAAGTAAGATCCTTATCCAAAAAATCCTTATCTAAAAACTTTGAAAAGATATTAATTACATTTTTTATTTCAGACGACATCGAAATTTCTAAATTTTTTTTGTTTTTTCTATTTTATTATTTGTCTTAATACTATTATAAATCTTGACATTGAAAATTACAACTCTTAGAACAAAACGAAGTAAAATGAAAAGAAGCTCGATAAATATAAATATTTATATAGTTAGAAAGAGATAGAAATAAATAGAAATCTCCAATCTAAAATTCATAATCGAATCGGGATATTATGCCCTCAAATATTCATGAGGAGGATCTAATTGAGGATAAGGAATCCTTATCTTGCTGTGATTCTCCTAAACTCACACAAGATGAAGGATATTCTGTTTGCTTAAATTGTGGGTTAGTTTATTCGCGAATCTTTGATGATTCTCCTCGTCGGGCCTTCACTCATGAAGAAATTCAGAAGAGAAAATGCAATGAACGAGTTTATAGTCCTATTGGCCCAAGAACCATAATAAGAGGGAATCGAGATGCTCGAGGGAGTTTATTGAGTCCCAAATTTAAGTCCAAGTTTAATCGACTTGCGAAAATTCATAGATCGCTTACAACTAGTTTTGAGAGGAATCTTTGGATAGCCTTACCCAATCTTCAAAGATTACAAAAAAGATTAAGCATCCCAGACACTGTCGCTGAGGACGCTTTGAGAATATATATACAAACAGTAAAAAAGAAATTAACTATGGGGAGAAGCATAGATACTCTTCTTTCGGCTTCGATATTTTGCGCTTTAAGAGTTCATGGGATCCCAAGAACCATTGAAGAAATTACAAAAGTAGCCCAAATCCCAAAAAAGAAGGTTGTTAAAAGTTATAGGTTAATTTTAATGGAAATCCTTCCCAAATTAAACTTAAAAGTTCAACATTTCACTGCAGATAGATATGTTGATAAATTTAATGACGAGTTAAAATTATCTATGCGGTGCAGAAATATAGCAGTAAAATTGATTAAAAATGCAAAAAAAAATGGATTCCATTCCGCAGGAAAGGATCCAAAGGGAATAGCGGCTGCTGCTATTTACTTGGGTTCTAAGATATGTAGTGAACATAAAACTCAAAAGGAAATTAGTAGCCTAGCGAAAGTGACTGAGGTTACGCTTAGGATGCGGGTAAAGGACCTACAAAAATTTGCCTCAAGTGTTCCTTGATTAAGAGATGGTCTTAAACATTTTTTTTTCTATTTCAAACAAAGGTAAATCATCAACCATTGACAATAGTTCATCTTTATGAGATATATATATTCCATATTGAAGTGCGTCCAACAAGAATCTAATAAGTAATAGGAAATATGTTTCTTTTACCAATTTTTTAGACATACCAAGGCTATTAAGATATTCTTCAATGTTTTTTTCAATCATATTGATTGTTTTATCCGATTTTAATGAGCATAGTACATACAAAAGGAGTAAAAGAGTACTTAACTGGTAATCTTTCCTTTTTGAAAATCGATAAGAATAGGCATTATATTTTGATGCTGCTGACCCATACTTAGCTTCTTCTAAGTTATCTAAAATCTCGTCAAAATATCTTCTTTTTAAGGCTTTTCTTTTGTTTAACAAGTCCTTATCTCCTTTGATATCCCGAAATTTATGCTTTAATTTAGCAAAGAGTTGGTCTAATTCTTCGTTTTTTTGAGCAAGTTCTCTCGATTTATCTCCAAAAACTTCTTGTTCAATTTCTCCTGCACCTTCGATAGGATACTGAAATTGTTCAAGCATTTCTTTTTCCTCCTCAAACAAGATTAAGCTTTCTTGTAGAAGAGACAATCCAAAATTAGTAGCTAACTTATTTCCAGACTCTAAGAGGTTTAAATACTTGTTCATAAATTGGATCTCAGGCAGTTTTTCCATTGCATCCTTATCGGACTCTAATTTTTTGTTATAAGTTGATTTAGCGATTTCAAATTTTTTCTTGAAATGAAGGATTATAATTCCTAATATTAAAGAGATTGCGGCTTGCTTATACATTTTTTTATCGATCAAATTGGGAACAGAATCCAAATAGTAAATAGAAGCTTCTAAGAATTGGTTCTGATTTATTCTTTCTAAAGGGGACTTAAAATATTTACCTTTCATCAACTTACGTTTTGATTTATCGCTTTTTGTGTTCTCTATCGCCTTAGCAAGAGGTTCTATCTCACTTCTCAAATTGCTCAATTTCTCTCTCGAATATTTAGTCTCGGAAGCTTTTTCCTCAATTTTCTCAAATTTTTCTCCTAAAAGATCATATAGAAGGGCAATCTCCTCTTTAAATAAGGGTAAGTTTTCGTAATAATTTAAAGCTTTATTTAGATTAGAAATTTCATTGATCTTATTGAGTGCTGAAACATATTCTACTAATTTTATTGGAAAAGTCTTAGAAAAGAATGAATTATCTTTAATCTCTGCCTTATAATATTCTTCAATTTCTTCCATTTGATCCAACTTTAGCAAAAGTAAACTGATAACTGCTAAAGAAACACCCGCTAGATCATATTTTCTGACATCAATTAGCTTATCAATAGTTTTTTTATAAATTTCCAGTGCTTGTTTATACTCATCATTCTCAAGATGATTAAGGGCTTCCTTGAAATACACACGTTTCAATCCCTTACGTTGTTTTAATCCATTTTGTTTATCATGTCTGGCATCGCGTGCTTGTTTTTTGATAATCGATAATTTTTCGTTTAGTCTCTCTTTTTTAAGGGATTCTTCAATCTGTTCAGAAATAGTTTCATTTCTTTGCTTTTCTTGAATCTCAATTTTTTGATGGACTTGTTTTTTGAGTTTTTTCTCCTCTATTTTATCATTATATGCCAATGCCATTGATAAATCACATAATGCAATACAAATCTCTGCCAGATTTTTATGAACGTCATCAAAAGAAATCTTTTCATGCTCTAAATATGAATCTGAGATATATTTAGCTTTTTTTATTAAGGCAACGGTTTTTTCAATTCCTTCTTTAGTTCTTTCAGTTTTTGATGTCTTTAAAGCTTCATTATGGATCAAATCGAGATATATTTCTCCAATGCTTTTTGATTTCTTATAAAGCATGAAATCTCGGAAAATTTCGATAGATTTTTCAAAAACCCATCTAATTTTTAAGAATTGTTCTGTTTCTTCCTTAAATTCTTTTAATTTTTGAAGATAAATTTGAAAAGTTCGTGATAAATATCTCTTCTTACTTTTTCTATTTGATAATTTAGAAAAAACATTAAAAAATTCCTTAAACTGTTTTCCTTCAATTAAGTTATCTAAATTGATACCTATCATCTGATCCGCAACACTATCTTTATTCATCTGCAAAAGATAATTTGCCTGACTCATCATAATTTCAGAAGCCTTAATATAATCCTTGTCATGATCGATATACCAATTTGCTTTTTCAATTTTTTCCTTATTCATTTCAGTAATTATCTCCTTCTCAGCATTTGAAAACTCTCTTATAAATTCAATTCCTCTCGATATTATTCTATTCTTAGCTTGTTTTAAAGACTTATTATATTCTTCCTCTTTTTCGGAACTATATTCTGTTAATTCCTTTTTTAACTTCAATGAATTTATCCGATTCATTAACTCAGTTGCTTCACCAAAATTATATTTTTGTAAGAATAATTTAATTATATCTGCTAAAAGAGGATCTAAATCGCGTTTTTTTATATCAAATGTTTCCCATAAATTTTCAATCTCATCGTAGGTTTCTTTAATATAGTAAATATTGGAATTTTCTGAGTCTATTTCGTTTTTTATAATTAAAATTAACACATCAAGTAATTTGTTAATAAAGTTCTTTAAAGGATCAAAAAGACCCCGCCCTTGAAAGGTGTTTATGGAGATATATAATTGCTCTCTTGCTTTCTTCAACTTCTCTTCTGATATAAGATAATCAGCTGCAGCAATTACTTTATTTGAGATTTCTATTAAGGTAGGATCAATATCATCATGGGGAAGTCGTTCTAAGATATCGAAAGCTTTATTGAATTTCAAGGAAGAAATCCAAGAATTAATTGCGTGTTTAAATGAATTTACAATGAGATTTCTGTCTTTTAATTCAATTGAAGCCCATTGAGCAGCATTTTCGTATTGCTTTGCAGCCATTTCATATTTCTTTTCATTAAAGAGTCTATTCCCCTCCCTAATCATTGATTCAACATAGAGTTTTTTAAAATTATTTGCCGCAATTTCATCAATATTTTGCAATATTTTCGATGCTTCTAAAAAAAGATTTAACTTCGAATAAAGATAAGCCGCTTGTTCACTTATTATATAGTAATCATCTCTCTCAAATAATTCTGCAATTAAAGCGGCTTTTTTGGCGGCCTTAGCTGCTTCATAGTATTTCGCGTTATTATAAAAATCATTGATTAGAGAAACATAAACAGGAAAACGAAACCAAGCATTCTCTAAATTAAGTGGAGAATCTCCTGAAATCATTGCACTACTTAAACATTGAAGTGTTTGATGGAATTGATAAGGAGGATGGTTCACATATGCTTCAAGGTCAGGATATTTGATCCATGTAGCCTTAAGAAGATCTATAGTTGATAAGGAAAGAATTCCTCTTTTGGGATAATAAAATAAAATTGTTGGGATTTCATGCCTAACATTCTCAATTATTTCATATGTCATATTAAAGAGGTCAATCTCTCCTTTTTCTAATGGATCTAAAAAGTAAATAATACCATCTACACTAGGAATGATCTCATCAAAATCCGCAGTTAGATCTGTAATAACATTTATTTCTAAATCACATTTATTCTGCAACACTGCTATTTCCTTAAACCATTCCATATAGGAGCCTTTATCTTCGCCTTCATCTTGAAGAGCAGAAGTTATATAAGGAAGAGCAAGTTCCGGAGAGCCTAAAATCAATATTCGAAATATATATCTCATATTCAAAACTCATTAAAGGTTTAATATTAGATCTTTCTTGATATATTGACTATATAATAATCATAAGAATTTAAATTTCTTATTAATTCTAAATCCACTCTTTCAAACTATTAATTTTATCAAATAATTTAAATTCTTTTTTTCTTCATCTAATTTAACTTAAGTTTCTTTTAATGGGAATTTTTTTATTTTTTTGAAGATTTTATGATAATAATGGATGATGAAAAAATGGATTACTTAGAACGGAACAGTAAAATAATTGAAGAAAAGATGATAGAACAGATGGAATTGGCTTTAGAGTTTGGAAGAGAATTAGTAGAGTCTGAACTCGATGCCGGACTTCTTAATTTCATAATTAAACCCGTAGTAAAAACCTTTTATGACTATTGGAGTGAAAACGATGCAAGAGAAGGAACTATGGAGCAAATCGAAGTTACTTTAGAATGCGGAAAAAAGCTTTTAAATAATGGTGCTGCTGACGGCAAATTTGATAAGGTCGTAGAGGAGCATTTTCCTGAATATTTAGCAGGAGATCAAGCATCCAGACAATGTAAGAAATCTCATAAAAATTATCCAAGGTTAAAAGAATTAACAAAAGAAACATTTATATCTCAAATTAAAGAAGTCTTAATGCTATTAAAAGTGGAAGAGGATGTTGACACTTACGAAGATTTATGTCGGGAAACCTTTAATAGTAAACAAGATGCTTATAATGCCTTAGTTCGGCAATTGGATTATACAGAAAAAGCTATTGAGATAATTGAAAAAGATCCTTCTATATTGAAAGTGCCTACAGGTAAGAAGATAATAATAAAAGCCTTGAGAAAAGGATTTGAAGCTACAAAGAGAGAACTTATGGAAGATCTGGAAGAAACATTTAATTAAAGTTAATAAGCTTTTTCTTATGGATAATCTACATTATAATGAACGAAAATCATATAAATCATAATCAAGATATTGGAGACCTACAAGAAGAAAACAAATCCTTTTTGAGAAGGGTATTCCTAAATTTACTTATAATATGTTTCATTTTAATCTCTTATTTTTACTTTTCGGAGTCATTTGGTTCGATCTCAAGCCCATATATTAGCAACACTGAATTTTCGTTAGTTTTTGGTATGAGCTTGTTATTATTAACTTTTCTTGCCTTATTAGCCGGTCCTTATCATGCTTTTATTTCAGGATTTTTGGGAGAATTTCTTTATCAATTGAGCTACTACGATCAAATTTACTTGGAATGGGCTTTTATTGTTGGAATTTATGGATTAATGTGTGGAATTTACAGATATAAACCAAATAAATACACTAAAAAACCGATCAATATTTATTATACCTTTATTGCTTTATTAATCGCATCCACTTTAACTATGTTTCTCATTATTTTATTTCAACTATTCCTTTTACCCGTAAATCTTCCTCTAAACGACATATTAATCGCCTATGGTTTTAAATTCTTAATTCAAGCTTTAGTATCTGTAATTTTTATCGTACCATTTCTATTATGGGTTTATGATAAAATTTTTGCAGATGAAAAAAGAATCGTTTATAATATGATGCTAACCCATCATCCGATGAATGCCAGCGATCACACATTTTATTTAAAATTTGGAAAAACAAGGATCTTCTTCTGTTCCCGTTGTTCGGGGGTCATTCTTGGAGGTTTAATGGGAATTTTTGCCTTCCATATTATCGAGCTTATTTTTGGATATATAATGAGTCCAGAAACAGCCGTTTTATTGTGTATATTACTTCCTATCCCCGGGTTAACCGATTGGGGAACACAACGGTTATTAATGAGAACGAGTGATACTAATCTAAGATTATTCACAGGTTTTTTAATTGGATTGGCTCTTCATATATTAAATTTTACTGAAGATTATTATTTTCTTATGATTTTTATCATCATTTTTTATTTTTCTATTTTAGGAGTTCTAATGTATCTAGGCAGTAAAAGAGAAATTAAACGTATGAGAGAAAGAGCCGAAAAGGCCAATTAGAAAGAAATGAGCTACATAGACAAGAGGATTTAAGGGAATGGGAAACATAATATTTATCCACGGATTAAAGAGTTCAGGAGAGGGGTTCAAAGGAGATTTTTTTAGAGAAAGAATTCCAAATATTTTAACCCCTACTTTTGAACCTTTTGACCCCTCTATATCAATTTCAAGCTTATTGAAAAAACGTATGAAGCAATTAGAAGATATATTGAATCAACAAGATAAATGGACGATCATTGGTTCGAGTTTCGGAGGATTGATGGCATCTCTTTTTGCTCTTAAAAATTCTAAAAAAATTACAAAATTGATATTGTTAGCTCCCTATTTAGTTTATAAAGGAATTGATCCCAATTCTTTTTCAGAAATTACCAACCCTGTTATTATTTTTCACGGCAAGGATGATGATACCATTCCAATTAAACCTAATAAAAGAATTGCAGAGAAATGGTTTCAAAATTTAGAATATAATATTGTTAATGATGATCATATGCTCCATAATACTGTAAAATCTATTAACTGGAAAAAACTAATCAACCAATAGCTTATAATATATATATTGAATTTATAATTTCATTTCCCCATATCACTTTTTAAAAATTGGACTCCGCTTTATTTTTAATTAAAATAAAATAATATTTAATAAACTATTTGCATATTTCATTGAAAATTAAGTTAAGTTTCACCAGCAATTTACAATAGAATAATCATGTAATCTTCTATATATTTGAGAAGATAATGTAGATAAATCTATATAGACCTAACGTTAATAATAAAAAATAAAATGAATAAAAATCAATAATAAATATTGTACAGTGTAAAACATGTCGAAAAAATCAATTTATGTATGTAATGAGTGCGGATATGTCTTTCCGCAAGAACTCACAGATTTAATAGAAAGCAAAACACAAGTTTATTGCGAACGATGCGGAACACCATTTACACTGAAGGGAGTTAAATTTAAACCTTATCAACCTAAAAAGACAGAAAAATCATCTAAGATACAAAAAGCTGTTGAAAGGAAAGGTCATACATCAGGAAGCGGAATGATTTCGGGATTTGAAAAAGTTTTTCAAAAACTTATTAATTTCTTTAATTATATCGCCTTTATCCCCCTTCTTGTGTTTGCAATTGTCAATTTTGTCAGTTTTTTTATTGGAGTCTCACAAATTCATATATACTTAAATTATTTATTCATAGGAATTGGCTTATCTGTCATAACTTATTATGATTTGAATTATATAAAACCAAAACTTCAGAATGATGAATTTGATGAAGTATTCTTAGATGCATTCTGCTTCGGAGTTTTAGGTTCCCTTATTTCTGGAGCGGGATCTATTCTTTTGATTCAAGGAATATTAGTTATTATTTATGTGCTTGTGAATTCTGCTAATAAAAATATAAAACTTTATGATATAGGTTTAAAAGCTAAGAATTCATTGAATGAATTTTCTGCAAAGGGAGGATTTATAATCGTTTTAATTACTTTAGCTTTTATTATACAAGGAGACCTATTAGCTTATCAATTAACCTTTAGAAATTTCTTTGTTGAGGATACTATCTCTTTTATGGACAGTCAGATCTCCCTATTCGGCTTTTTAGCGGTAGTAGGATTTGTTTCAATTCTTCTTCTGCTTGATTATAACCTAAAAGATTCTATCGAAAAAGCTATTATGTTTAGTAGCTCGGATTTCATCAAGGTTTTCCTTATCGGAATTATTACTGTGTCTTTCTATGGAGCGGGAATTTTTA
>CAZZIC010000103.1:0-4966 GCA_964653985.1 uncultured archaeon
ATTTCCAAAGAATTTTTAGGTTTGAAAATTTACAAGGAAAAAAAAATAAAAATTATTTTATTTTTACTAAATAAATCCACACCTTCATAATAATAAATTTTAGGAAAAAAGTTTCTAATTTTCTCAATGGTTTTTCTTACATCTTCATTACTTTTTAAAATAATTTGGGGGAAATACTCTGCAATTGATGTATCCCATATACTGTCAATTAGATATGGTTTAATATATTTTGGATCTTCTTTTGTAAATTGATTAATTTTTTTATCTATTAATGTATTTGATATTTTGTAGTTTTTTATCTTTTTTTTCAATTTCAAAAAATTTTCACTCTTTTTCTCTATAAATTCTTTAAATAACTTCTTTTTCTCAATGATTTGTTTAATAGTATCTAAATTGAAAATCTTTAACTTAGAGCATAAATTTAGAAGTTGATAAAAAAATAATATTTTTTTAGCTTCTCTTTCAAATTCTCTTTTTGAATTTAAGAACTTTAAAAGAAGTTTCTTAAAACTATAGGTATGCGTATTTAATTTATCATATATATCATCTTCTTCAATTAAATTAATTGTAAATTTAGAATTGACTAATCTATCTAGTTGATCTTGTGTCTTAATTATATTTTCTGGTACTCTTGTGATTAACTTAATGAATTTAGTCCATTTTTCTAACTCCGCCAAAATATAGAAAAATCCCAAATATTGATTTCTTTTTAGAAAACCTAAAAACTGCTTTTGAATTTCTGGACTATTGTTTAGTTTATCTAAGCTTTTTTTAAGTTCATCAATTATTTTTTTTTGGTAGAATAGAAAATTAGTCAAATCGGATTTTATTATATTTGAAATCTCCTTACTCCTTGAAAAACTAATACCCACAAAAGAAAAAAATCTTATTCGATCTAGAATTAAAAAATCTAAGATATTAAGATTAGGGTTGTTGAAATCTTCACTATATTCTTTAAAAAAATACATTTCATAATTTTCTGAATAGTTTCTATTTTTAGGGTTAATAATTTCACCTTGTTTGTGGAATTCTCTAAAATAATTCAAATTTAAGAAGAATGTATAATTTTTTGCTAAAACACAATGCTTTTTAATAATAAAACCCATTTCCGCCATTCTTTTTATTACCAATCTTAGGTTATTGATATAGATTCTTGGAATAACGAAATAGGCAGATAATTCTATGGTAAAATTAGATACTGAAAGCTTTGGCATTACTATGAAGGGGAGTTTTTTAACAATCTTGTCGACTTTAATTTTTTCAATTATTGGATTGAATTTTAGATAGCATGGTATTATAGCTATATTTAGCGATTTCCAATCAAAATAATAAGTAGGAGTTATAAAACTGAATCTATTTATCAAACTGAAATTCTTTTTGAAATCACGTAAGCTCAAATTCGTCTGGATTAGACCCTTTTTTTTAAAATTTCTAAAATGATTAAAAAAACACTTTAGTGTACTGCAGTTTTTGACTTTATGATAAATTTTTGTCAGTACCCTTATAGTTTCAACAATATTATCACTCTTTAGCTTAAACTTAGATTTAGCAATAAACTCTTCATACAACCTATCAAGGAAAAAATCTGCATTTTCATCAAGATCCAAATTTTTGTATTTTCTAATATATTCAAAAAAGAATCCAATTGGTTTTAGTCCGAACCCACCCTTTTTCAAGTCCATAAATTTGTCAAACCTAAAATTATCATCTAAATATCTCTCTCGAATGAATAGCTTCCATTCATTTAAATATTGAAATTCTTGTAAATCAAATTCTACAAATTGATTTATAGCAAAAAAAATAAGATTGCTACTTTTTAACTCATCTGGTACAAAATTAAGATATGCACTTTGAAGTATCATGAAGGGGAAATACTTCTTAAGGTCTTTGAATAAATAAATGTAAAATATATTGTTTTCTAGGTATCTGCTTACACCCTTTGAAAACAATTTTGATTCGAAGTTTCCAATATCGGTTATATCTTTTACAATATTTATTTTTACTTCCTTATTGATAACATCCAAATCTAAATAAGCTTTTAGTTCATTTATTAGTTTTAGGAATACTCGATCTAAAATGATGGGATTACCAATATTCTGGTTTTCTAAGAAAGATAAATCGGGAGAATAGCTCAAATTTGTCAAATCCTATATTATTTTTATTATATAAATAAAACCTTATAGTTTTGTTATTTTAAATTTTTCTTGGAGATTAATAATATTATAAACTAGTATATCTTTATTAAGAAAAAAATCAAAAATTGAATCTTAAATCTTATTTTAGATTATCTTAATGCGTTAGTTCTTATGATTTAAAAAATTGTGTTTCTTTAAATATAATCATTTAGAATAAAAGATAACAACAAATACACGGTAATCAATTTGAAATGGTTTAGACTGAATCGAGTTCTATTGTTTGTTTTGATTGGAATTGCTTCATTCCTACCTATGATCAGCTTTGTACTTGGTCATAAAGGCAGTGGTGGAGGACCCTAAAAAAACAAAATTTCATCTATAGTTTATTTAATTTTTTATTTTTCTTCTTATAATTCTTGATAAAATGGTATCTAGAGTTTCTCCAATAACAGTATTATTTAATGATAAACAATTTCTGGTTTGTAATAGAATTAGAAAATCAATTCAGTTTAAATATTCATTTTGAAAAAATTAGATGTCAATTCATAAATAAAAAGGTTTAAAATAGGTTGAGATCACTTAAAATAAATAAAGCGATTTTATCGTTATTAATAGGTTTTTGCTTCCTCTTACCGTTCATTGGTCTAGTTGGTTTAGTTTTCGGTTATAAGGATGGTCATAAAGGTGGTGGGGGAGGTCCTTAAGAAGAGTTTTTATAAGTTCTAATAAAATACTTTACTTTTCTCATTTTTTTCTTTTGTTGAAATTTTTAAGTTGAAAAGATTCCTAAGTATACTTTAAAAATATCTAGTATTTATAAAACAAGATTAAGAAAAGGATAAAACTGATCCGCAAGGAAATAGCAACATTTGGTTACCTTTAAATACAAAAAGTTGGAATAAATGATAAGATCTAATTTAATAAAGAAGCTAACCATTTTGAAATATATTAAATTTAATAGAATGTCGAACACTTGGTGTAGTTCATACTTATCCTCGTATTCGGTAAATAGTTTCTAATCCGATCTTTTTTGTTTATATAAGTTTGTTTATAGAATGTAAACTAAGATAGTTACTAAGTTTAGATGATATGAACTTAGTTATGATTTCTCAGTATTTTACCGCAGAAGCGTTAGAGGAACTTAGGAATTCGCTTACCGAGACGATAGAGTTATCCTTACATAAACTCTTCAAATCCTTAAAATCGGAATACTATTTTCTTCGACCCGTCCTGCGAGCCGCTATCTGGCCTACCTTTCTACCGGGAGGTGCATTTCTGTTAATTGTTGTTGGTCTATGAGGAGATTGCTTTGCGCCACCCCCAAAGGGATGAGAAACAGCGTTCATAGCCACACCGCGCACCACAGGCCATTTTTTCGCTTTAGATTTGAGATGATGATATTTATTTCCTGCTTTCATAAATGGCTTATCAGTTCTGCCTCCACCAGCAACTACACCGATTGTACAGAGACAATTTCCTTCAATCCATCGTGTTTTTTTAGAACGAAACTTCACTTTTACTTTATTGCCCTTTTTCTCGTCTACTAACGCTGCAACACCAGATGCCCGAGCAAACTTACCGCCATCATTTGGATTTGATTCTATATTGAAAACGATAGTTCCGATGGGCATATTTTTGATAGGCAAAATATTACCTACCTTTATCATCGCTTTTTTAGCTTCTATTGTTTTCTTTCTCTCAATATCCCTATGAGTTTGAATAAACTCCTCTCCTAAATAGATGCCTTCTGGAGGGAGATATAAATCCTTTATTCCATCATCGTATATAATAACTGCGACAGGAGCACCTCTTCCTGGAGAGTGAATAAAATCTATGACTTTAAACTCAAATTTATCTTCTCCTTCCTTAAAAGGTCGATATTTCACCCGTCCAATGTGTCTATGTCCAGGAGAACGAGCCCAAGTGTGCCCGTATCCTTTTCTTTGTGCGAGAATTCGTTTTCCCATTAAAATCACGTATAATAATTTTTTATAATAATATAATATGTAGTTTATTAAATTTTCAAAACTTTAAATTTTTTATTATTTTAAGCAGAAAATTAGGAAATTTGCTAAGTAAACAATCACTTCAATAAAAATATTTAGTCAATTTGAAATTTGTTAAATGAATCATCCAATCTTATCATCAAAGATTAAAATTTCTGAAATTCGTAATCATCTCACTAAGGCAATTAATTATTGGTTAAAAGAATTTAAAGCTTAATTTAAACAAAAAAACAATAATCAAAAAAATAATTCGTTAAAATAAAAAAATAAATACAAAGAGCATTTCTGAATTCTTTCCTCTTAGAAAAGAAGGAAAGCCCATTCAGAATCTCTTGGATTTCCTATTCCGAAATATGTAAACCTTCCATTTGAAAAGAAGAACGCAAGTGTTATGGTATCGTATATATTCCCCGAAAAACTTTTAACAATCAGCCCATCCGATAATAATTCACCACAATCTCTAAGAGTAAATCTACCCTTATCTTCATTTATTAGTTCTGTAGCTCTTTCTTGACGATCTAAGCTATATTCTTGATTAATAAGGTACGGTTTTAAATTAGTTGAAACAAATGTATTCGTGCGGACAACAAATTGTGTTCCTTCTTCAAAAACGTAATAACCATTGAGAGATTCAACTCCAATTGGTACAGCATTCCTATATTTGAAAGGATTATTTAATACAATGTAATTCCATGAAGAAGTTTTACATATGACCTTATTCAAAAAGTCATTTGCGGTTTTACTTGTTTCAAAGGCAAGTCGACTGCGGATAGCGTACGGCATTGCGAAGGATCCGGGTAAAACTGTCTGAACCAAATTTGTTGT
>CAZZIC010000103.1:5066-15158 GCA_964653985.1 uncultured archaeon
TTGTTCATATATATAACAATATGCCAGAAAATCATCCATATCATATCCATAACTTGCTACTAATTGCTCTAAAAGGCTGTCAAGATAGAGGATTTGCTCCCCGAGAAATGTCCCTTCTAAAGTACCGAGTTCATAATAATTCTTAGCGCTGATTTCTAAATATTTTTGACTTCCTTTTTGAATCCATTGATTTTGGGGGATCTTATCCGGGGAATGCGCAAGGGTATTTTGAGAAAGTCCAATCATTAAAGAGATCATCAATAATGACGAAATAAGAATTCCAAATTTTTTATGAAATCGCATTTTTCTAATAACCTATAAAAAATTGTTGTAACCCCTAATTCGAATTTAGGATTAAAAATAGCACTATTTCCTTTCAAATAGGTGGTGGTTTTTTTTTTTTCTGAATATTTATCCTATTATTTTATTATTTGTAAATAAACTAATCGAAGAAAGAAATTTCAATTAATCATTTGAGAGATTAAAGAAATAGATTAAATCAATAATGAAAAGAAATTTGAAAATTATAATTTTCCACTTTTTAAGAGATTGTCTATATCGTAATTGAACGCTATAGGGATTTCCCGATCGATGATTTCTCCGGCAATATTTGTTTGTAGTAATTTTTTGGCTTCTTGGAGATTATTAGTTTGCCCTAAAACCCAGCCAATTTTGACATATGCAACCTCTGGAAGCATGTTTTTTCCAGAAATTACGCCTAATTGCTGTAATTCTCTTCCAGTCGAATATACATCCATATCTACAAATCCGTGAAGAGTTTGGGTTGTCATTAATACAATCATATCTTGTTCTATCGCTCGTTCTAACGCGTTAAACAGTGAAGTACTTACATGACCTAACCCTGTGCCTGCTAATACTAACCCTTTATATCCTTTATCTATATAAGTTTCTATTGGTTCATTCTTTAATCCAGGATAAAAATGAACAAGGGCAATTTTTTCCTCAAAATCTGTTTTGGCTTCTGTCTTTGCTGAACTGCGCTTTTTATAGTCATTTTTAAACATCTTAATCTGACGGTTTTTAACCATGCCTAGAGGGATATTATTGAGTGTTCTAAATGCGTGTCTTACGGAAGAATGCATCTTTCGTACTAAGGTTCCTCTATGAATTAATCCGTATTCATGTGAAGTTGAACCTAACATAGATACAACAACTTCAGCAATATCAGACGAAGATGCCACAACCGCCGCATTAATCAAATTAATTGCCGCATCAGAGGAAGGTCTATCAGAACTTCTTTGACTTCCTACCAATACAACAGGTATAGAAAGATCTTTTAACATAAAGGACAACGCGGCTGCCGTAAAACTCATCGTATCTGTCCCGTGACCGATAATTACACCATCTCTCCCTGAATTCGCGATTTTCGCTATTTTTCCCGCCAGCTTTTGCCAATATTCGGGTCTCATATTTTCGGACAATATTTTAAAAACCATTTCAGTTTCTAAGTTACAAACCTCTGCTAATTCGGGTACGGCGGTGAATAATTCTCCAGGTGTAAAGGCAGGAATCACAGCACCAGTTGTATAATCAAGGCGGGAGGCGACAGTTCCGCCTGTCCCAAGTAGTTTAACTTCGGGTAATCCTTTCTTTTGTGGAAATTTTTTTTCTATGATTTTATATTTTGCTTCTCGTCTTCCTACTTTCTCAATTGATTCGATATCCACCACTGAAATTCCGATATTGTAATTATTTTTAAGTTTTAATTCAACATACCCAGAAGGGGAGAGCTCATTACGGGGAAGTAAAATACCTTTATAACTTCCCTTCTTTGATTTGATTTCTAAAATATCCCAAATGGCTAAATCTTTCTTACTTAGAAAAGTTCTTACCTTTCCTTTATATCCTTTAAGAGCATCATTTTCCTTTTCCATATTATTTCAACTCCTTGATTTTTTCTTGAATAGCTTTTTTCAATTCCTTTGATACCACAGCTCCATCGATTTTGCCTTTTACTTCACTCATTACATCTCCCATCAGAGCACCCATAGCCCCCATGTTTCTTTCCTTGATTAAGTCTAAGTTTTTCTCAATTATCCCGTTGATTAATTCTTGTAGATCATCTAAAGTTATTGTTTCTAATTGTAGTTTTTCTTTAATCTCTTTAATAGAGAGGTCTGGATTTTCTGCTTTTTTTTCCATCAAATCTTCGATAGCTTCTTTACCGATACTTTTTTCTTCTAACATGTTAAACATAGTTTTGTAATCCTCATCGGAAATATTTTCAATTTCCTTTCCGTCTCTTTTTAGAGCTTTAGTGGTTTCTAAGAGGGTAGTAATTATTAAGATTGGATTATCTTGATAAATTTCATGTAACGTTTCAAATAATTCAAGTTTCCCCTCAAAGATAAGATCTTTAATTATTCTTCTCTCCACATCAAATTTCTTGGAATAGTTTTCGATTACCTTCCACGGATACTCCGGGATGGTCTTTGAAACGTTTTTTATTTCCTCCGGGTAATTTAGAATCGGTTTCGTGTCTGTATCGGGGTATAATCTTGCTCCCCCGTGTAATTCTCTAAGAAATTCAGTTCCTCCATCTTCAAGAGCCCTTCTTGTTTCGGGAGGGACCCCAGAGAATGCTTGTTTGACGCGGCTAATAACAACATTTACTGCTTTTTCCAACTCTCTTTCTTTTCCGAGTAATAAAACAAAGCAATCATCTTTGGAGGACTCCAATTTTTTTCGGATCTTCTTGATATCCTTATCAGAAAACTTGTATTTTTTTAGATCTTCATCAGAATGGATCAATCCCTTTAATCCCGAGATGGATTTCATTTTACTACTTATTTCAGTTCCAAATCTATAATTTTCCATTAACTCTTTTCCAAAAATATTGTTGAATCCAATAAAATTCAAACCATATAATTTCTTGCCAGACTTAATTCCTTTAGCTATAAAACTACAATCTGTATTGGCTAACGCCTTAGAAATATCTTTTGGTTCTTTAGGCAAATCATCGAGTTTCAAGTCTCTGCTTTTTAATTTTTCTCTTATTTTTATTAAATTAAGTTGCCTAGAAACTTCATTTTCGATCAAAACGGGGATCCAATCTAATTTCTGGACACCTTTTATTTCTATTCGAGTTCCGCCTTTAATACTCACATTTACATCTTGTCGAATTGATCCTAAGACTTTTTTTACGTTAGTTGACCAAAGAAGTAATCCTAATCGTTCTGCGGATTCTCTACATTCCATTGGATCATTGATATCTGGTTTCGTGGTGACCTCAATCAGAGGAATTCCAAGCCTATCGAGTCTATAAAAGTTAGTTTTACCTTCTGTCTTTATTTTTCTGGCAGCGTCTTCTTCGAGACAGAGAATGTCAATCCCAATTTTTTTTCCATTCTCTAATTCTATAAATCCATCTTTAGCCAAAATCATAGTTCTTTGAAAACCACAGGGAACACTTCCATCCAAATAATTTTTTCTACATACATGCATTTCTTCTATAATATTCATCTTCAGAAGAAGAGCAATTTGGAGCCCAATATTCCTTGCTTCTGAATTACACACAAAGGGAGGTGTTTCATCCATTTCGTAAGTACAAATGACATCATTATAGCACTCGTATTTAATATTCATTTCTTTCTCATACTCTGTAAGCATCGCTTCGTCATAAGTTCCCATTTCCCCTAAGACAGGTCTCATTTCTCTACTAATTAAAAAGTCCGGCTCCCTCGTACCTTGAAGTTCATTAGGGCATCTACAAAATAGTTTCGAATCAGAGTTTAATTGTTGGTGAATCTCAAGCCCACATTTTAGACCTAATTCTTTGTAATCGTATGCCATAATTAATCTTATTCTTGAAGAAATTTATTATTTGTTTTTAAAAGTTATTAGTAATCAATATTCATTATTTGGGAAAAATGAATTCTAAAGGTGATAGAGATATGTAGTTTGGTATTTAGTTAAGCTTGAAAATTGGTAATAAAAAGGTTAAAACTTTATTCAACAAATAAATTGCCAATGGTATATATGGGATCTTTTAAGTCTAAATCTATTTGACCATCCGAAGCAATCGCAATGGCTTGGTTAATTCCTTCCAGAGTATTTCTTAACATAAAAGTAAAAGCCCTATAGTAATTTTCAAACGCTTTAAAATTATTTTCTTCTAAACTTCGGGACATTGCGGGTATCAATTCTGGAATAAAATCATTGCTTATCATAAGATCTTCAATATTGATAGTAGTTCCTTTCTTGGTAATAAATGGTTTAAAGACATCCATTCTGGCAAAAATCAATTTACATACAAAAAGCGAGGCTTTGATTTCTCTCATAATAAATTTGATTTTTTGATTCTTGTTCTCATAATGCTTTTTAGCTACCATATTCAATAACTTTTCATTAGTTATGTTATCATTGTGCATCTGAAGTTTGTTAACTCTTTCATTTTTTTTGCTCTTAGGAAGCATAAGATGCAAGTTCATGAGGTTCTTCCTATAGTAATATTCATAAAAAAGAGAAAGTAATGAATCATCATCACTTGAAATTTTATCTAAAAAAACCTCTTTATTAAAGTAATTTGCTTGGAGTATATCAAAGAACTTTTTGATTATGAGAAACTTTAATTTTAACCGATGTAATGCTAAGAAAATAGAGATCCGGGTTTTTGTGTAAGCACTTACATTTCCCCGCCTACTCATTCCGTGGTGTTCACGAGCATACATTACTACAGATTTTACTTTCGCAAGAACTGTATTGACGAAGTAATCCACACTTCTAGAAAGAGGATTATCCTCCAGGCGAAATAGTTCTATCAATTTTTCACTTGATGGTTGACTTTTAGGAATTTCCCTCAACTCATCATAATTTAGGAGCTCTAAAAACATAGATGTGATAGTTTCCATCTCTATAACAGATCGATAAGGGATGAACACTTTTGTAATATCATTTAAAATTTCAACATTTTCTGGCATATTCATCAACGTCTTTTTAATGTTGAATAGAATCGGTCTTTTAAAAAGTTCGATTTTAAAGAGTTTTTTCTTCTTGTAATACGAACAATTCCCTTTATTAATATATCTTTTTAAATTTGCTAAAAAAATAACTATCATTCAGAATCAGAATTTAGAAAAATAAGGAGTATCTCCTTAACGTAATCTTTTTGAAACATAGGGACCATCTAAAAAGTAATTCTTATCAAAAAACCAATCTCTTACCCCTATTCCGCTAATAACTGAGATTTTATTTGAATTAAATTCATCCTTGGCTATTCTTTCTGCCTCTTCCAACAATAAGGAGCCATAACCTCTATGCTGTATCTGGAATTTATTTGAGGGTTCTAAATCTTTAGGAACTAATTCGCCAACAACTTTGATTTCTCTAACGATCATGGTCTTACCATTATTAAGTTCTGGTCGGTGGGCAAATTCAGAAGGTTTTCGGAGTCGTAAATAACCAACTAAATATTCTTCTTGATCATTTTCAAAAGAGAGAAAGATCTCTTGTCCTTTTGAGGCTTCATAATCCAATCTTTTTAGTTTAATGTTATCTAATGAATTTGCATCTAGTTTTCTTTTTCTTTTTACTATACCATATTCCCTGCATCTAATACAATGGCATTTTCCTTCCATAGAATCCAATCTTTGCTGTACTAATTGTCTTAAATTACTTTTTTTACAGCCAGCTTCTATTAAAGTTGCAGGAATGTCTCGCATTATTCTCTGAATCCGAACATATGGAGGGAGATCTTTCTTAACATTTGCAATTAAAGTTATCAGCTCATCTAATTCATAAGGTCTATATGTTCCCTCTTTCCACCAATCAAATAATTCAGTTCCTTTGATTACCAAACAAGGATAGATCTTCAACATATCAGGTCGATAATCGGGATTAGAAAATAATTTTGTGAACATCTCTTCATCTTGTTGATAAGAAGTGCCGGGTAAATTAGGCATCATATGAGTATTTATCTTTAATCCCGCATCTTTAGCAATTCTTATCGCTTCTATACTATCCTTTGTGGTATGACCTCTGTTCACCAATTTATATACATTATCATAAAGAGTTTGGATGCCTATTTCAACACGAGTTGTACCAAAATTTAACATTCTATCGATCTCTTTCTCTTTACAATAATCAGGTCTTGTTTCAACGGTTAATCCTATAAGTCTCCTTTCTGAATTCTCTGCGAGTTTTTTTGCTTCTTCAAGAGTGTCAACTTTCTCATCTATGATTGTTTCTAAGGCTCCCTTAATAAAATTTTCTTGATATGCAAGTGAAGTGGATAAGAACGTACCACCCATGACGATAAGTTCAATTTTATCTACAGAATGTCCGATTGCTTCTAAATCCTCGACTCTACTTTTTACTTGCCTATAAGGATCATACCCATAATGAATGGATCGCATAGCTGCAGGCTCCTTACCTGTATATGATTTAGCAACTTTCTCCCCGGGTTGAGATTCTTGTCCAGGACAATAGATACAATTACCTGGACATTCCAAAGGTTCAGTCATTATCGCTATTACAGAAACTCCAGATAGTGAACGAGTTGATCTTCTCCTTAATTTTTTGATTAGAAGTTTTTCTTCTTTTTCGGTCAGATCGAGTGAATCAATATAATCTAAAATAGTCGCATTTTTAATTACACGATCATAATTGAACTTTTTAGCAATTCTCCCTTTTAGATTAGTGATCTTTGATCTGTTTATATTTGGATGGTCTAACAAAAAATCGATTGTTTTCTTCGAAACTTTTTCTTTGAGATCTTTTTCTTCCATAATAAGCCCCACAAATAGAACCAGAATTAATATTTAGAGCTGAATTTTTAATAAAACCACTCTGTATTAATTAGAAGGTTAAATCTAAGAAGTTTAATATTTCATAAATCTTAAAATTTTCTATGAGCCAAAATTTGAGGGAATCAATAGCTAAAAAGGATGTATTTATGTTTTTAAATTACCTTTAATAGGAAAAATCGTTATAATTACTATACTATTTATCAGATTGAGAATTTTAAAATGCCAGAAAAGTTAACAATAGCAGCTCCTTGTGGATTAATTTGTGATCCTTGTCCGTTTTATAAAGGGGAGAAAGAGGTTAAGTGTCAAGGATGTTTGGAAAATAAGGGAGATATATTTTGGGGGGAATGTAAAACAGCAAAATGTGCTAATGAAAAAGATGTTGAGCATTGCGGTCTTTGTTCTGAATTTCCGTGCGAAATATTAATAGATCAATATGATCCGAATCATCCAATGGGAAAACAAGAAGCAATATTTAGAATTGGACAACTCGCTATCCGAGAGAAAATTGGGACAGAAGAGTGGCTTAAAAGGCGAGCTGATGGAGAGTTAGTTTCTTTTGATTTACATGATGTTAACGAATGAAGAAAAAGATTGAATCATTGTAAACATTTATAAAGCATTTTTTCAATCGTTAGACTCCTAGAAACTAAGAGAAACTTAATAAAATTTCTTTTAGAGAACTTCCATTAAGATTTAACCTTATCAAATGAATTTTAGATATTTAAAACTTCCTATATTGATTTCAAATAAATTAGCTTTTTTTAGAATAAAATAAATCAATTTCTTCTAATCTTTTTGATTTAAAGATCGAGTTTTATTTTTTGCTATTCTACAAATTTTCATTAGATGTGTTTTAAAGAAAATGGAATTTATGGATTTCCCGGTCAGTCTAAATTTAGAAATTGACAATGAATTATATATTCATAAAGTAAATATATCAAAAAATTATTAACATAGTTAAATTAGCTTAAATAAAAAATAGAATAAAAATTATTATGGGGCATTAGCCTAAATCTAACTAGGGGGCCCCGCCACCGCCTCTAAAGCCATCTTCATTATAACCAAGAGTTAAACCAATTAACCCAATGAATGGCAAGAGGAAGCTAATACCTATTAATATTGTCAAGAACGCTTTACTTATTTTATATGATTTCATTCTATTTACCTTTTCCTTGATGATTAGTTAAATGCTTGTCTAGATCTTTCTATTTAAAGATTAAGGTTTTGAAAATATGCTTTAAGAATGCTTTTAACATAAAAGTATTAATAAAAGAAAAAAATTAGTAAATTAAAGTTCTTTAATAGAGATGTTATAGGACCTTAAGGTCCTCCTCCACCACCTTCATGACCTCCATCGATATTACCGAGTACAAGACCAACGAGACCAATTAAAGGTAAGAGAAAGCTAAAAGCTAATAGTAAGGATAAAAAAACCCTACTTAATTTAAACGATTTCAATATGATTACCTAATCTTAGTGATATTAGTAATTATCATTCTTTCTAACTATTTTTATTTAAACATAAACAAATTTTTAGATGATAAGATTTAAAATAATTCGATTGGTAAATGATCTACTTCATAATCTACAAGAATCTTTTTTATTTATAAAGATCCATTTCCATAATTAATTAAAAATGTTGTAAAATTTTATAAAGAAACTTGTTCCATTATATTAACAAGATAAAAATTGTTCTTTAAAATTGATAATTTTGAGTTATACTGATTTATCTGTTTTAGAAAACCTTAGAATAGATAATTTTAAGACTCTAAGGAATCTATTAACAAATTTAACAAATGAAATAAAGACCCATTTAAATTTGGATTTGATTAATTATAATGTGAAATTATTTGTTATTAAAAATAGAAACTTTCAATATATTAAAACAGAATTATTTTATAACGGAATAAGAAGATCTATAAAAAAGAAAGCATATCATATTAAACTATTTGAACGTTATCAAAAGTTTTTTCCTTTTTTCCTTTTAGAAACTGCTTATCTTACATTTGTTCCCGATCATCTCAAAAAATCAAAATTCGTTAAATTTGCAATTAATCAATTTGTAGAATTTGATTTAAAAAACCATAGTATCATTGATGAATGGAAGCTTTTTACAAGAGAAAGGGGTATAAATGACGATTTCCGTTTTTCTAAATTTTTAGAAATGGAAAGAAAACGATTTTCTCTTAAACCCATCCAATTCTTTTTTGAATATATCAGGCGATACAAAGACCTCGATTTAGATGAAGATATGGAATACCATCTCGATAAAATGTATAAAGATTTCATTACTAAGGCAAAAATTGATTTGATAAATGATGATACTGTAGAAACTTTAAGAATTTTGACAAAAATATTTTACAAAGTAAAAAGCTGTGACTCTTTGAAAGGTTTCTTGAATTTTTTCAATAATTTCAAAAAACAAGGATTAATCCGAACAAATTTAAGTCAACGTAAATTCAAAATGAATCTTCAGTGGATTGATAAATTTAGCAAAGTAGCTCCCACATATTATTTTGATTGGAAAGGATTTAATATTGCGATAATTCCTTGCTACTTTAAATTTAATCCTCTTTTGGAGAAAAATAAAATCGACTTGATTATCAGCAAAATGCCATTTTTGATTATGCCAAAATTTTCCATAAATAATTTCGCAACAGAATTTTCAGGTTATTTTGTCATCCCAGAAATTTATATAAAAGATTTAAAATCTTTAATTGAAAATATGGAAGATTATGGTTTTATAAGTGAAAAAATTTGTGCTATAGCAAAAAATTATGAATATTTCTTAAATTTAAATTATTTTAGAGAATTCCATAAAGATGGGCAAATTATCAATCCTAAGAACCATAATTATTCAAAAATTTATGAGATGGGCTTTAGACAAGATTACAGTGATTTTAAAAAAACGAACTTAAGCTTATTAGACTTTCTGATTTTAGAACGAATGAGATTCTTCTCTAATGTGGGGATTAGTTTTGCTAGAAGTAAGGAGATTTCAAAAGTTGTAAAATCTGATTTAACTACTTTTTTTTCAAAAGAGAAAAGTATAATAAAAGAACTCGAAAAAAGTCTAAATATATTAAAAAAGAACACAAATCTCAAAAGAAATTTTTTGAATTTTTTAAATAATAATCACAATTTGGGCTTTTTTTTTATCTTAGATAAATTGGAAAAATGGAAAGTATTGTTTGATCTAATTGATAAAGAATCTCAGAATAGATTCCAAAGCCTAAATCAAATAAAAGAGTTTTTTAGATCAAAAATCTTAATGAATTTAATTGAAAAAGAGGATTACTATAGAAAACTGAACTTCAGTTCT
>CAZZIC010000104.1:0-14928 GCA_964653985.1 uncultured archaeon
GAAAGAGAAGTAGAAACCGATTCAGGAAAGAATAACGAGAAAAAGGAAATAGTCTTATCAGAACCCTCTCAAAGAGAGCATTTCTTGGAGGATTTAGTTGATGAGGAGGGGTATTTACAAATTGGAACCCTCGAATCCATTCAAACCGATGAGGATGAAACCGACCTGAAGGCGTTAAAATACCTTAAATCCGGTAAAGCAAAGCTTTATTTCTCTGATTTGGATGAACTGCTATTAGCAATGAATGTTTTATCGGACTTTTTAATACTCAATGAACTATTCCCAATAATAAGATCCCAGAATCGGAAAAAAATAAGAAAAGTACTCACTGAGGAGATTTTTGAACTTGATCCCGAATATTTTAACACAAGTCTTTATGGATTTGAATTATGCGTCTGGTTGATATCCAATTATTTAGGAGACAGTTCTCTTATAGAATTTTTGTTAACTCTTGAGGATCTCGAAGATATTATTTCCCATTCTTATTATGAAGAAAGTGAATCGGCTGAAAATCCAACCTTAATCAAAATTGAAAAGACACTCTCACGGGCGTTGAAGGGTTCTTCACAGGAGGATTATGATAATGCCGTTAGTGTAATCAATAATAGCGGTGTGTTCTTTGAACATCTAAGAAAGGAAATTTTGAATTCTTTTAGAGTCAATGAATATATTACATTAAAGTTGGTGGGCAATAGAACAAACATCTATGTCAAGGGTCAGCTTTTCAATCAGTGTAAATATTTACTCCTAAATATTTCAAAAAGGAATATACCAAAATTAGGCGACATTGAATCTATTGATGATGCTGCAGAGAGATTGGATAGATCGATGGAAGGTCATGAGGGAACCTTTACAAAAATCCCTCCAGAAACTGAGTTTTGGGGTCATTGCTCCAACATCCAAGCATGGGTAGAAAGTAATTATGATACGAGACTGCTACATAGAAATTTGGCATTTCCGTTGTTAAAAAGGCTCACACAAGTAGGAGATAAAGTTGCCAAGGAGGTCTTTCGAGAGGAAATATTAAAAAGGATGAAAGGAGGATTTCCTACTGTTATTCAATATCTTTTAAATGAAGGCTACTTGAAGTTCCTCAAGGGAAAAGATCTTGATCTTATATTAGACGAAATTTTAGAAGGAGATCTGAGCTATTGGGGAAATAAATCTTTAAAGGAGGTACTACGAAAATTTGTTTCTCTTGGGAGTACAAAAGCCCAAAAAATGCTCGCTGACTTGATTAAAAATGAGAACATAAAGGGAGATATTCTAAAGATTTATGATATGCTCTCCCGTAATGAATTAAAGGCCCTTACCAAAAAAGATATTGAAGAGATTTTCAATAAAATTGAATCAAAAATAATAAATTATAGGGAAACTGAAGTTAAACTCAAAGTCTTGGTGAAATTCATTGAATATAACATCCCAAAAGCGAAAGTTGACTATAAGAAGATACTCACTGAAGAGGGAATCCCCCAGAATTCAAAAACTATTCTTCGATACTTCGATTCTGGCTATTTAGACTATGTTAATAAGAGCCAAATTATCCAATTATTAGATTTTTCCATCCTTGAAGCAGAAACGTTAAATTTTGAGAAGGTAAAACTCTTTGAAAGATTTTATGAAAAAGGAATCATCAATGATCAAAGCCAATTTTTAAACCTCTGTAGCGATGCATTCTTTTCCAACAATAACTTGTTGGTTGAAAATTTAATCCATCGAGGGTATTTAAAATATTTTGCTCCAAATGAGCTTGAAGGTATTTTTGACAATATCGCTGAAAAACATTTCTTTAAATCCAACATATCGAGATTCTTTAGTATCCTGCTGAAGTTTAAAAATCGGGATTTGGAAAAAGCTCAAACCCTCTTAAAAGGAGAAATCAAACAAATAATAAAGAGCGGGGAAGTTCACCAAATTAAAATGCTATTTAGGCAGAGATTTTTGTCATACTTGGAAGAAGAGGAAATTCTCGAGTGTATTAAAGAAATAAATCTGGAGCAGCTCTTTAAAACCAATATAACAGAAGCAATTAGGATAATTAAGAAATTCGGAAAAATGGGACTTACTAATTATGAGGATATAATCCACACTCAACTTGAAACGCTATTAAAAAATCCAACTGAGCAAACCATAAGTTCTTTATTAAATAAATCGGTAATCGGAAATTTCTCTGAAGAAGAGATAAGGAACATTATCAGTGAGAAAGGAACCAAGACAATCGAAATCTTGCTTCAATTCATACTCAAGAAAAACTTGAAGAGCCATGTAAGAAGGAAAATCGTGAAATTCTTAAAGAAATTTAAGGTGTATTCGGAGGGAAGAGTCAGCGAAAAAATTCTAAACTTACTTAAAGATGCTAATTTGGAGGAGTTCTGTAATTTTGTAAAAGCTAAATTATTGGAGGTTCTTTCTGAATCGGAAAAGCAAGAGCTGTTAAAAGAACCCGATTGTTTACTAAATCAATTCATTGTGTTTCACAAAGAAAATGAATTTCATGTGGACTATAAATTAAATTTAGATTTGTCAAACCAAAATATAACCAATTTAAAGGAAGTAAAAGGATTAGAAAATCTCCTCCTCCTTAAAAATTTGGACCTTCGAGATAATGGACTAAAAAGACTTTCAAGCTTGGGGAATTTAAAAACTCTCAAAAAGATAAGGCTTAGGGGGAATCCATTTCCAAAAAGCTATATTGATAAATTAGGAGGATTAGACCGGTACGGAAACGCAAAAGATCCTCAAAAGATTATAGGGTATTGCAAAAAATTAGATTCAGGAGATATCGAAATAGTAAAGATTGAGGGCAATGAAGTTGAAATTCTTGATAAACACCTTAATTTAGAGGATCAAAATATTGAAAAATTGGAATGCATTGAAGGGTTATTTGAGCTAAGCAATTTAGAGAGTTTAAATCTAAGTCGAAATAAGCTGGAGACAATTACTGGAATAGGAAAACTCACCACCTTGAAAGTGTTAAACCTAAGCCATAATAGTTTAAAAGACTTAAAGGGAATAGAGAAGCTCCAATCCTTGCAGAAGTTAAATTTAGGCTACAACAATTTGAGTAAAATAAGTGGAATAGAACATCTACCAAGCCTAGTTGAGTTAAAGCTATATGGAACTGGCATATTTGAATTACATGATAAAAAGCTGCGTAAGCAATTAAAGTTTATAGGGCTTGATTCAAATAGAGAAATCAGTGACGAAAAATACCTTAATTATTTACTTCAATCCTCCAATGTTAAAGAAATTAAAAAGATCTGTAGATCATACGGTGTTAAGGGTTATTCTCGCTATAGGAGAAGTGAATTAATTACATATACAATACAGTGCTTATCAGAAGAAGAACAAAAAGATTTTATCTCAGAGTTTTCCCTCCCTATACTGGAAAAGAACATTAAGATTGCGTTTAAAATACTGAATAATAACCATCCCGAAAAACTCGAGAAAATCGAAGTTGTAAATCCATCCTTTAACGAGATTGAAATCTTATTTAAGGGACATAATTGGCAAAATAAATCTTTTCTCTCCATCACTAAAGATTCACTGAAAGATCCTATGAGGGACTGTGATTGTAGGATTGGAGCTAATATGGGATTTTGCTGCCATTTCTGGGTGGGATTTATATTCGCCTTAAAAAATGGAACTTTTACCCTTTCAGAATGGAACCTAACTCCATTACCTCTTAATTTTAAAGAAAAAGTTAAGAAGTTTCAAGTTATCAATCTTCCTACCGGAAAGAAGTCTTTAGCGAGTAAAGATTCCAACCTCCCTCTTTTGATGCCTTTTCTGGGTAAGAAGATGTTTATCCATGAAGCTACGTTAGCAAACTTTGAACGTAGACAATACGAGTGGAACAGAAAAAGAATAACATACTATTTAAGCAAAGTTAATGAGGTAAAGCTGAGTTTCTCCGATAAAAGGAAAGAAATCCATACCATCGATTCTCTCTTAGTTAGGTTTAGCGAGAATATCTATAAAAAATACAATTTGAAATCAGCAAAAAAAGTACAGTTCTCGGGGAAAATTGAAAAAGATCCATATCTGGGTGTGATGCTTAAAAATGTTTATATTGACAAAATATTAGAAGATGCTAAAAACAAGGACATTTCTCAGGTAGAGAAAGAAGAGAATAAGAAAGCAAGGAAAAACGAATTTCCTATCAATCTACGAGAGATAGTCGATGACCTAAATAGCAACTGGTGGTATCATATAAATACAGAAACGTTCCAGTTTCCAGCATCACCTTTTCTAAGAGAAGATTACCCCGTTTGTAGTGGCGATATTTTAATCCATAAAGAAATAAAGCCTGGAGACCGATATCCAACAACAAGGTATCACCTCATAGAGGGGAAGCATGCGAAAAAAGTGGAAAATTATACCGTAAAAAAGGTAATCATAGAAAAATTAGTCGCTTATGTAAAAAGAGAAGATTTTATGCCTTCCGATTTTAAGGTCAAGCATATGTATAAAAACGGAGACTATAAAATAGTGTATGAACCTCAAAAAAATGTTAAGTTTTCACTAAAAGTATCACCGGGGAATTTTGGAATTATTGCCCCTGAATCTTTCTTCAAAGAATCAAGAACTCATCTCGCTCCCGAAGCAAGTGAGAGAACAAACGTTTGGTTTATTGATTCCCATTCAGATCCTCATAAAAAGTATAAGGTTATTTTAAAACCTAATGGAGAATGGTCGTGTACGTGCCCTCACCATGTTTACCGTCATGCGATATGTAAACATATTAAGGAAGTACGAAGAAAATATTCTTAATAAACCTAACTAACTATGTTCTATATTTTTATAAAATTTCCACACTCATATGCATCATAAATCTGGGGATTCTAACGGGATTTTACACGATATTTTTCCCCTTGTTCGGATAGATAGATCTTTGTAATGTAATATGGTAATATGGATTTCCAACAAATTAAGATTATTTTTAACTTCCCTTCTTGGATTAACATTATCCAAATTGATAAAAATGGTGTTAAGTTTTTAAACCTACAAGATTATTTATATTGAGATTAATCTATTATCTAGTAAATCAATTGATACTTTTTGGGATTAAATTTGAATAGTAAGGATTCACATTCTTATAAAATTTCGAAAGTTCCTTGCCCGCATTGTGCTCATTTATGCGCTCCTAAACTGGATTTTTGTCCTATATGTGAAGAGCCGCTTTTGAAATCCCCTCCGGATACAAATTCTAATGAAATTACTTTCAAGCTAAAGGGAAATACCGAAGAGCATAAATATTTAAAGCTTTTGGAATCAGAAATTGGAAAATCAATTCCTTTACGGGAGATAATAGATAATAAAAGTTTAGGGTACAAAGAGTCTAATGGCAAGATCATTGGGATTTCACTTCCGTATTCCCGATTGAAGAGACTTCCCCCCTTAAATAGACCGTTAACCTCACTGAAAGTTCTTTTTTTAAGTCATAACCAGTTCGCTTCCTTCCCCAGAGAACTAAAATTCATGATTTCATTGGAAAAGCTTCGTTTGGATCATAACAATCTAACCGAAATCCCGAATAATATTACACATTTAACCTCTCTTAAAGAATTAATCTTAAATTCGAATAAAATTACTGAAATATCCCCTCGGATACAAGATCTTGAGTCTCTTACATATCTTTCATTAAAAAGAAATAAAATAGGTAAGTTACCTCAAACAATTGGTTTTTTAAAAAACTTGCGGAGATTAAACTTGCGCATTAATAAATTAAATGAACTCCCATCCTCTATAGGATTGTTAAATCAACTCAAGGACTTAAACCTCAGTTCAAATAAATTAAAGAACTTACCAGATTCGCTTGGAAATTTATCTTCATTGGAAAACCTTAATGTAAAAAGTAATCGCTTAAAATCGGTTCCCGATTCCCTACTTAATTTAACAAATTTGAAAACCCTAAACATAAAAGCGAATTTTTGGATAAGTCTCCGAAAGGAATTTGATACCCTAATTCAAGAGGGGCTTAAGGTTTTAAAGGATTAAATTTGTGATATAAAAGCATAATATTCTAAGAGTTTAAGGAGCTTGAAAAAGAGATAACTAAATAAGCTTAGATTTATTGAAAGGAAAAATAAGGCATTTCCTCCTTTTATACAAGTGCTTTCTTATTACTTACTAAAAGGGTCTATATTACACTATTTTAAGGCTTACATCTGGTGTGAAGTCCAACCTATTAAATTAAATCATTATTAATTACTCTTAAAATTAAGCAAGGTTATTAGTTCTAAATTTTTTTTGAAAATTTAGAATCATAAAATCCTACTTTTTCATATGAAACTAGTTTCATTTGGTTTAAGTCTAATTAATAATAAAGAAGGTTATTCATTAGTCATTAGATATATTTAAATAGGGATTTGTATAATAAAGATTATACTAATATAAATTATACTATTTAGATTAAATTTATTTCCAAAAATAGAATTATGGACTTTAAGGATAGAAAACGAGAGCTTAATGAATTTAGGGATATTATCGATTCAAAAAAGTTCGAGTTAATAATTCTTTATGGGAGGAGAAGAGTTGGAAAAACTGAGTTAATCCTTCAAGCCACGAGAGATAAAAAAAGACTATACTATTTAGCCGTAGGACAAGACAATTTGAGAAGATTTTATAATACTTGTAGTCAACACTATCCGGAGGTGAATAAGTTAAGAGAAGATTATGAAGTGTTATTCAATTTCCTTAAAGACAAGACTGACATCATAATTTTAGATGAATTTCAGAATATGATACTGGAAGATGAGAACATCCTTCATTTGTTACAGTCAATCATCGATACCCAACTTAAGAATACAACTGTAAAGCTTTTTTTGGTCGGGTCCTCAATTTCCATGATGACCTCAAAAATTTTAACTTATACCAGCCCATTATATGGGCGTCGAACTGGTTCTATTAAACTCGAACCGATAAATTTTTATGATTTCACTCAATTTTTTCCCACCTTAAGCCTTAAAAAGCAAATCGAAGTGTTTAGTTTTTGCGATGGGATTCCGTACTATATTAACATGGTTGATCCTCCTTTTTGGAAATGGTTGGAAAACGAATTAAAAAAAACAAGTAGCGTGTTTAAGGATGAAATTGATTTCTTGATGCGATATGAATTTAGTCGTCCAGGAACCTATAAAGCTATTCTTGAAGCAATTGCTTTCGGAAAAACAAAACTAAATGAGATAAAAATGTATATTGGAAGCAAGAGAACAGATATAAGCCCTTACCTTAGCAATTTAATCGATGTTGATATGATAATACGGGGAATCCCAATAACAGAAAAAGAAACTTCCAGAAGGGGGAGATACTATTTGAAAGATAACTTTCTTAAGTTTTGGTTTCGATTCGTGTATCCTAATTTAAGTAGTATCGAAGAAGGAATATTTAACGCAGATTTAATTAAACAAGATTATTCGGTGTATTTAGGAAAGATTTTTGAGAGTGTTATAAAAGATTTTTTAATTCAGAGCAGAGTAATTGAATTTACCAAAATTGGGAAATGGTGGTGGAAAGAATATGAAATAGATTTGATTGCGATGAACCAAATGAATAACACAATTACCTTTATAGAGTGTAAATGGCAGAAAGAGGTAAATGCTTCCCGAATTCTCCATGACTTAATGGAAAAAAAGAAATATGTAGACTGGAATTTAAAAGAGAGGAAGGAGAATTTAATGCTATTTGCTCGATCCTTTTACAGCAAACCTTCTGAATATAAGGGGATACCCGTTAAATGTTATGATTTAAAAGATATTTCAGAACTTATAAAAACTTCATAAAAAAAAGTGTTTAGATAAAGATGAGTCAACTAAAAACCCAAAATAATAACAATCGGACAGAAAAAGCTTTAATCGCCAAAAATTTAACCAAAAATTATGGAAATATTTTAGCTCTTGATAATATTTCTTTCAGTGTCCTTAACGGAGAGATTTTTGGATATTTAGGTCCAAATGGGGCGGGTAAAACAACTACAACAAACATTTTTACCGGTATAATCCAACCTACTTCCGGAGAGGCAAAAGTTTTTACCTATGATATTACAAAAGAACCAGTTAGCGCTAAGAAATTGATAGGGATTGTCCCGCAAGAACCATTTGTCTATAATGAGATGAGTGCGTGGGATAATCTTATGTTTAAAGCAAAAATGCATACCTTGGGGAAAGAGGAAAGAAAGATTAAGGCGTCTAAGTTATTAAAAGAATTTGGATTATATAATAGGCGTAACGACAAAGCAGGAACATATTCGGGGGGTATGAAGAAATTGTTAACTATGGCTATCGCATTAATTCACGAGCCAAAGCTTTTATTTTTAGACGAGCCAACTACAGGATTGGATGTGAAGAGTTCAAGAAAAATCCGAGAAAAAATCAAGACCCTCAACAGGAATGGAGTAACCATATTTCTCAGTACCCATAATATGGAGGAAGCGAGTCAACTTTGCGATAGGGTAGCCATAATAGATAAGGGTAATATAATTAGTATTGGGACGCCTGATAAATTAAAAAAGACATTACAAAAGGAATTATTAATTGAAATAGAGTTGAAGGTAGCACCGAAATCACGGGAAATAGGAAAGCAAGAGATACAAAGATTTAAGGAAATTGGTGAGGTCAGAAGGAAAGGGGAATTTTTGAATGTATTAATTAAAGATCAATCTGTGTTACCTAAAATATTTCAGATTATCAAAGAAAAAAAGATGATAATCTCCTCAATAAATACAGTAAAACCAACATTAGAAGAAGCTTTTGTAAGTATAATAGACAAAATGAATGAATGATGTTAGTAATTAAATAATGAAACCTAATGGAGAAGCATAAGATGAGGAAAAAATTGACAATGTTAAGTGAAGAATGGAAGAAATGCCTTTCTATTTCATACAAGGATCTCAAGCTTTATTTTTTGAAGGGGCCGAATCTAACTTTCGGGATTCTCTTACCTATAGTATTGTATCTTGCATTTACTGCTGGGAAGGGAGGAGACCTTGTAAATACGATTCCCGGATTAATTTCTATGGGAATCTTTTTTGGAGCAGGGGCTATCCATGCGGTATCTATCCCTCTTGAAAAACAATTTGGAACCATAAAAATGGTGCTTACCACCCCCACTAGGTTTATGACGATCCTTTTTGGGAAAATTTTAGCAGGATGTTTTTTTGGACTAATATTATCCTCAATCTATTCCTTGGCGGTACTTATTCTTTCATTCTCCTTTTCTTTATCAGTGAATCTTTTTGTATATTTCATAGCCATTTTATTTTCCTCATTAATGGCTTCTAGTTTTGGAGTTTTCTTAGCAACTCCCTTTCGAGAAATACCCCAAGCAATGCCTCCCGCAACAGTAATTAGGATTTTTATGGTATTTATATGTGGGGTTTTCCAACCCATAGAAACTCTTCCCCCTCTTTTTCAATTAGTAGCATATTTTTTACCTCTTACCTATTCTGTTCAATTATTTAAACAAGCATTTTTGGGGAGTCCTTTAGAAGTATTTATCCTTTTAATCAATATTGGAGTACTTTCGCTATTTATGACCGTATTTGTAATTTTTGGACATAAAATATTTAAGAGGAAAATTGATTGAACATTCTTAATTATTTCCTCACAATTTCATGAATCCTCTTTTTCTTCTAAAACATTAAGAAATCTCATTAGATTAAAATTATTAAATAAGAGAACTCTTTTTCGATTCATATTTATCTATACTATACCAACCAAAGATACAAATAGAAAATTAATAAAAAATCCCAATAATCAAAAAAAATAAGGAAAAAATAAAGAGTCAAAAATAAAAAAAAATTGTCAATTGAATTTGCATTGAACTAAAAAAGTGGTATTTAGAGAAAAGAAAGGTTTATTGAATTAATGAAATTATTTGGCTTTTGTAGCATTTTCTGCAATCGCGTTTACGATTCTTTCCCATGCCCTTGGAGGTAAATAATGACCCATCCCCTCAATAAGCAATAATTCTGAATCGGGAATAGCTTCATGTGTATCCTTTCCGGCTTCAACGGGAACCAGTGGATCATCGGTACCGTGAATAACTAGGGTAGGAACATCAACCTCTTTCAGTTTCGGCTTCCTATTTCCATTAGCCAAAATTGCTGCGAATTGCCGAGCGATACCTTGAGGATAATAACTCCTATCATATGCTTTAGCGGCGCGTTCTCTTAATCTTTCATCATCAGGAGGAAATCCAGACCCTTGTAATACTCTCCATGATTTTACCGATTGTTCAATATAAGCATCCTTATCTTTTGGAGGAGGAGTTGTCAAAACTTTCATCGCCTCTGGTTTTGCTTGCGGGAGTTCTGGATTTCCAGTCGAACCCATAATGGAAGTGAGACTTAAGACTCGATCTGGATGTTCTAAAGCGATAACTTGGGCAATCATGGCACCCATTGACGCTCCACAAATATGGGCTTTCTCTATGTTTAATTCATCAAGTAGCCCTACAGCATCATTTGCCATATCTTCTAATTTATAAGGGCTTTTAACTTCCTTTCCCATAAAAGCTTTTCTTATTAACTTACCCATGTTTGGAATTCCCGCTTCTTCAAATTTTGTTGAAAGACCAACATCCCGATTATCAAATCTTATAACAGAGAAGCCTTTATCAACCAACATCTGACAAAACTCTGGATCCCAAGAGATCATTTGAGCTCCAAGCCCCATTATAAGAAGAAGTGGTTCATCGGAAGGATCTCCGAATGTATCATATGTTATTTCAATATTATTTGCTTTTACTTTAGGCATTTCATACACACTTTAATTTTTTTTATAATTTAATTATAAAAATGTCAAATTCTTATATTGAATCTTTCTTTGCGAAGGTATTTAAAAGTTTATAATTAAAGTCATTCTTTTTGAATAACAAGAAATGAGAGTTTGGAAAGAAAAAGGACAACTTTCATTAGAAAAAATTAATTTCTTTTATTGTTTGATAAAAAATATTATTAGAATGCTAATTAAATACGGTCTTTAAAGTGTGTTCTCATAAACAACATTCAAATAATGTTTAATAAATTTTAATAAAAGTACTTTTAAATTCTGAATATATTGTATGAAATGAAGATGAGTAATAATGATAATCCGAACGTGTTTATCCGCGGCATTTACACAACGGCTTTAACCAAAATGTTCTTAGATGCGGGATATTCCATTTTACGACCCAGTGAGCCAATCCAAAAGAGATTTGATATTCCGTATCAAACCGATAAGTATTCAAAGGACATCGAGATAAGGGAGAGAGAAGATAAGCAAGGGATCTCAATTACTATTAAGAGAAAGGTTTGGAATCAATTAAAAGAAGATAAATTACACAATTTTCCCCTTACTCTTAAGAAGAACTCTGATTTAATCCAACTTCCCTCAAATTTTAATGAAAATGACATTTACAGAGGAGTCGTAATTAAATCGAGTAAAAGGAAAAACTACTGTTTTGTAAAGCTCCTTCCAAGATATGAAGAAGGAATAAGCGGAAAAAAGATCTATGAGAGCGTAGACCATCGTCTCCAAACAAATACAGGATATTATGGATCATATATTCCTAAGGGAAAAATGAGAGTTTTTCAAGTAAAAAATGAAGATTACGGGAAACGTGCGGCAGATTTAACAGATGGCTTTACTCTTCCGGGGGATCTTTTGGTTATTGACCCCAATAAAAAAAGTGTAAATATTAGTCGAAAAATAGACGATTCTCACGAGAGAAATAAACTTCTGAAATTCGGTGATGAGCTATTGGAAGGAAAAGATTTTGGGATCATTTTTAGAACTTCTGCGAAATTCGCAACTGAGGAGGAAATTAGACAGGAAGCACATGAGCTTGAAGAGGAATTAAAAACTATTCGAGAGAAAATCTCGGAGACGTGGGGGGACATCGGAAGGATATATTCAAAATTTAAAACAATAAATTTAGTCTTTCCTTACATGATAAAACAAAAACTCGATACTATCCGATCTAAAGCGACTCCAACATTAACCAATCATCATATGATCAAATCTCTACCTAGAAAAAAGAAAAAAACAGGGAAATATGATACTAATGAACAGACTCTTTTAGATTATACCGAGGATATGCTTCAAGTTGTAGATGATTCGCATAAAGAGAAAATTCAGCAATTTTTCTTAGATACCTATTATGAAAGAATTAAAGAGGGAAAATGGATGAATATTAACCATTTTAAGTTCTCCGGGGAGAAAATTGATTTAAAAGGGGGAAAAATCCAACAACTGTCCAAACATCCAAACCGTCCATTAAAGCTGTGTGTAAAACGATATTTCAGTGGAGGAGGAGCATATGATGGACTTGAGATGGAGATCGAAAAGGGAGATTATGCGTTGAGTTACTTTCAAGAGAATAAATGGTATTATCTCAATGAGTATTATTCCTCTAATGATGAGTTAAAAGGGCAGTATGTAAATATCAATACACCTATTGAAATATCAAACCATTGTATTCAATATATCGATTTGGAAATTGATGTGGTAGTAAGTAAAGGAGGGGAAAGAGAAATAATTGATGCTGATAAGCTGGAAAACGCTTTTAGATTGAAAGTGATCTCTCCTGACCTTTATGAAAGGGCTCTCCAATTGGCTATCACTTTAAAATCCAGTTCAAAGTAATTTCACTTTCTCAACCTATTGGGTATTCTTTATCATAATCAAATATGATTTATCTTCGTTTTTCCTTAATCAAATATCAGAAAAAGTTTTTATAATAACCTTGAATCTCAAATTATAACTAGTTATTTTCTTTAAAGCATTGAAAGAAAAGGTATCATGTGGAAAAACAATAAAGAACACGATTTATATCCTTTCGCATTGCAATTCTACCAGCATCTCCCTCAAGAGACTCGTCAAAAATTAAGAAGAAGCTTCAATCGTACTTATTTCGCAAGTTTATTATGTGGCGGAATCGTCATAGCTGTTTTAACAACTTGGTCTTTTCATATCCTTTTTGAATATGTTCTAAAGGGAATTTCAGAGATCCCTATAACTGAAAATGAGACTGCTCCTGCTCTTATTATTTTTGTTTTGCTTTTTAGCTTGGATTTAATTTTTTTCGGTACACTGGGATATGGTGCGAGAAGAATGGGGGTATGGCAAGATTCTATGGATTATTTTGAAAAAGTTTTTTTCCCACATATAAAGGCAAAGAAGCTTCATCAAGATTATTTTATTCCGGGATATCCAGAATCTAAGAATCATGATGAAAATACTGATAATCCATATAAAATTTACTGGAGGGATGTGAGATCTACTGAGGTTGTAATAAGAAAAAAACGCTTGAGCGATGATATGTCCATGAAATTCGTATGTTTGGATTTTCGACTTAAACATACTTCATATAGCGAGGAATCACCATATATTACTTTAGCTAAAAACATTATATCAAATGAACCAAACAAATTAGGTAAAGTTGTCAAAGAATTCTGTGAGGAATTAATTTCAAGAACAAAAGGAAATTAAGCATTCTTCCCATATCGTCTATAAACTGCATTTTGATTCAGTCAACTATTTTAATATATCTTCCACATCTCCTTTCCACCAGTCAAAATCTTCAGGAAATTGATTTTTATTGGATTCAAACCATTCCCCTATATCAAAACCTCCATTTTCATTTCTATCAGTTAGTTTTTGAAATTCCTGAAATGAAAGACCCATTCTTATTGCAAGGATATTATAACGTGCCTCAATATTATCTAAGGGATTAACACGCAGTAAATTTCTTAATAAATATAACGCCTTTTGAGCTTGATTATTCTGCCAATAAATATCAACCATATTGAATAAAGCTCGAATAATGTGCCGGTTTTCTATAAACACCCAATCGAGTGTATCTGGCCATTTGTTATCCTCATCTAATATCGTGTCCAAAGCTAATTCATAGGCCAATTCTCTAAGATGGAGAGCTTCAAGAAGATTCCCCTCAGATTCCAAAATACCAGCTAAGGTTAGATAAGGATCAAAATAAAATGGATCTTCTTCTATTAGGGCTTTTAATTCGAAGACCACCGCGGTATTACTTACAATATCCCGCATTTCAATTATTTCATCATAATCATATTGAATAGGATGATCAATATCAACAAATTTTCTCATAAGAGGAACTTATTTTATCTAAATTTAAAATATTCTATTAGGGAGATATTACCAAAATGGCGGTGGTTATCCTTAAATATCTATGAGAATCGCATAATCCATTTTTTTTACACCTATTTATAGTAGCTGTTCAATGTATCTCCTTTTCATAATTTCTTAATGAGATTGATGTGGTTGAAGAGATCAATAGAATGGTAATCTTTTATTCTCATATATTTATATAAATTTAAAAGTTCAGATTTTCATTATAAAGTAAATCATACTTAAAATAGTTAGTAGATTGGTGAAAAGAAATGTCATTAAAGAGTACGAGGGAATTTGTCCTTCAAGAGAAGATCGGAAGCTTTCGGGATAAAGTCTGGATAATGGACACAGATAAAACCAAATTAGGTTATTTTAAAGGAAAGTTAATAAAAATTGGCAATACGTTTCGACTCTATAATATGCAAGATGAGCCCTTATATACAATCAGCGAAAAGCTTATCTCGATGAGATCAACATACGAGTTCTATAAAGGTGGAGAGAAGGACGACGATAAAATGATGGGGAAATTAAAACAAAAACTCATAAGCAGAAGACCAAAATTTTGGTTTGAAGATCTCGAGGGAAACAAAATCTATACTATCAAGGGAAAGATCCTAAAACTAAAATATAGGGTTCAAAAGAAAGGAGATAATATCGCAGAAATAAGCAAAAAGTTTTTTAAAAGCTTAATAAAAGACAGCTATGGGGTAAAAATGGATAAAAGTGCCAGTGATGAGGATGCGATGATTGTTTTAGGGATTGTAATTATGCTCCATCATGAAAAGGAAGAAAACCAATA
>CAZZIC010000105.1:0-14820 GCA_964653985.1 uncultured archaeon
TTTGAGAGATTATACAGACATGTCAATTCCTTAACTCTTTCCTTAAGTTGATGCTTGATTGATGTTAACTCATCGCTGAGTTTTTCATTTTTATCCCTTAAAGCCATTAATAATTACATTGTACCACTGAATAATAAATTTTTTCAAAGCATCTATAAATGCGATATTTATAAGGAAGGAATTAGAAATCTTACTATTAGAGATCAATTTATATTTTATCAGCTTTTTTCTAATTATTGTAAAACATCATAAGGACCTCTTCCTTTGGTCTAAGGTTTCTTTTGTCTTTATATAGATACAATCAGAAGTAAAAATAACTAAAAAAAGTAACGAAGCAAGAAGGGATCATGAAATTATTAGGTACCATTTATGGAGTCAAGGTTTATAGCCCTAAGTCATATTCATATTATAAACAAGATCTCAAATTTCTGCCTCAAATCGTTCGGAGGAAAATCAAAATGACTGCAAATACTCAGAAAATTCAAGAAAAAATCCAGATCCAAGAAAGGAAAATTTCCAAAGGATTTAAAGTCTTCACCGCGAAAGAATATCCTGAAAGAAAATTTATCTTGAAAGGGGAGGACCTTATTGCCTTTGAGGTGAGTTGTCAGATCGCTCAATTGGGCTCTAATACTTCGGAAAACAAAATACCCTTACTTCCTAATTAAGTTTCCATTTTATTATGTATTTACTTCTTTCTGTTCTTTTTTATCCTAACCATCAAAACTTGAAGGCTTTTGTTAAATACCTTGTTGATTCTAAGAGAATCTTAATAAAAAATAAATTTATTTGCCTCCCTAAATTAATCTTATAGAGAATTATACGTTAATCATGGGAGGGTAGTCTAGCTTGGTATGAGGAGAATAAAAAATTCCTCTCCCAAACTGATTCTCGGCTGGGGGCTGAGAGGTCGCGGGTTCAACTCCCGTCTCTCCCACCATAATTATCTAAAACAACAAAGATTTCATAAATATTTGAGATTTAAATCTCCTTTTGCTTCAACTTTTCTTAAAATTTCTTATCTCATAAAATACATAAAAAGGATATGGATCCCCAAGATATTGATTTATCTCAGCGAATATTTATTCTATCTAAGACATATTCTGCGATTAAAACTTATTTCGCTCATTGGAAAGCCATCCCCGATCTCGAAATTGATTCATTATACAATATGATCATTCCGAGGGTAAGCAGGGCTTCTAATCGTTACGAATTTGACCTTACTATGATAGAATTCCTTTCCCAGCTTCAAAATGGTCATACTTGGTATACAGACAGGTGGTTAGAGTTAAAATATGGAAAAAATTTCAATTTCAAATTTACATATTTAGATGAACAATGGGTTATTTTATCTTCCCAAGACCCTAAAATGACTCCCGGTGATGTAATAGCATCAATTAATGATGAGGAATTTAATATGTTCTTTAACAGAAAGAAAAAATATATTTCAGCGTCCAGTATAAAAGCGAAAAAGGACAGATTTTATCGTTATAATTACTTATTTCCGAAGCAGTTTAGTTTAACTTTTGATGATGGGAAAACAGTAGATATAATACAGAGTAAGAAACAAAATAGTACTAAAAGACAAATAGATCCTTTAAGACCGACTCATAAATCAATTAAGAATAAAGATATATTTTATATCAAGATCCCAAGTTTTGGAATTACCCAAATATGAAAAGGAGGCAATAGAATTTTTACAATCTTATTCGGGTTCAAAGGGCTTAATTATTGATGTGAGAGAAAATACGGGAGGTACCACTCCACTAAATTTAATTTCAAAATTGATGGATAGACCATATAGATCTTGGAGCGTCTCTACAAAACTTACTCTTGGCGTCTTTCGATTCTATTCAGAGTTCTTTAAAAGGTTATTAGAAGGATATGATCCTCTAAATGAGGGATATTCTGAAATAAATGAGAAATTTCAGCAATATTCATATTTCCAAGATCCTCATATGTTATGGCACAGTTCTTATGAAAAACCTATAAAGGGGTGTTATAAAGGAAAAATTGCAATTTTAACAGATGGAGTAACAGGTTCTGGAGCCGAAGATTTTGTCCAACCTTTCAAAGATAACAATAGAGCTATCATAATAGGAGAAAAAACCAGAGGTTCCACAGGAGAACCCTATCAATATAGATTTGATAACGGAATAACTATTTATGTTGGAGCAAAAAGAGCTTACTTTCCCGATGGTTCCAAATTTGAGGGTGTTGGTATCACTCCTGATGTGGAAATATCTCCAACGATAGAATCATTGAAAGAGGGAAAAGATTTAGTCTTAGAAAGAGCAATATCTAAATTATCATAAAATTTTTTTCATAGCGGAATATATCATCCTCATATTACCCACAAAATATACTCGCATATACCTTTCATCGTAAAAGGCACGTTTCAAGAAAAAGGATGTTATCTGAATAACATTTTTATAGAAACCCACATCTAATTCCATAATAACAAATTATTAAATTTCTGATATAAAATGGCGATTAACAACACCGAAGCCACTGCTCAAGCGCTAAGCATTCTGAGGAGTGGGGAAAATTTTAACCATTATGTTATCTTTTTACTTGTTGCGGTATTATTTATTTATTTTAGTGAAATCAAAAAAGGGAACTGGAAAGGGATCGCTGCGGGACTTACACTCTATGTGATTCATTGGTTTGTTGAAATTATCAATGGAATTGTCCAATTTTTCTTAGGACATGCGTTGTGGACAGTACCTGCAGGAACAGCTTATTTGGTACTAATTGGTTTAGGGATAGAGCTAAATTTGATGTTTGCAATAGCTGGATTGGCTGTTAGCAAACTATTACCTGAAGATCCTAATGAAAAGATGTTCGGATTATCTAAAAAGTTAGTTTTGGGAATCGGAAATGCTGGTTTAGCTTCAGTTATCGAGATTTTTCTAATCACCACGCAAGCATTTATCTGGATATGGTGGTGGTGGAATGCTCTCACGGTATTTGTATTTGTTTATATTCCATTCTTTGTCGGTGCTTGCTACGTGTATTATTGGGAACCGGAGAAGCAAAAGATATTCATTGGTGGGCTAGCAATTGTGGATGCTGTTCTTTTAATTATATTTGCGGGTATTTTACCAGCAATCTTGGGAACTATAGTAATATAAGCTACCACTAAATATATTACCAAAATTATATAAAGTTATATTTTTGTCAAAATTCTACTCTCTCTTTCTTTTTTTATAATAATTATCCTATATTATCATTAATCTAAAATAAAACACCAAAATACTTGTCTGTTAGAATTAATGAAGGTAAAAAATTCATTACTTTTAATTAATTAGTATAGATATAAGAAATGAGAGCAAGAAATTTCTTGAAGCTTAAGATAGAAAAGTATAAAGTTATTTTTTTATTAATAATCCACGAGGAGTGAAAATAAAGACTTGAGTTCCGAGAAAAAAGATTCGGATGAAGAATATGTATTTGAATTTATTGATAATGATTTTGAGTTAGAGTTTCAGAAATCCAAACGTCCTCCAATGGAGGATTATAATGATGTCAATTTTGAAGAAAACCTTAATGAAGAACAGTTAGAAATCATCCGAAACATTGAAGGTCCGATGCTTGTAATCGCGGGAGCGGGTTCTGGAAAAACAAGAACCATTGTATATTCGGTGGCGAAATTATTATTATCAGGAGTGAGACCGAATGAAATAATGCTAGTTACATTTACAAATAAAGCTGCAAGTGAAATGATAAGAAGAGTTGAGGATCTGTTGGGCAAACGTCCGAAAGGAATTTGGGCAGGTACGTTCCATTCAATTGCTAATAGATTTATTAGAAAGTATGCAAAGCGGTTGGGTTTGAAACCAAACTATACCATTATGGATGAAACAGATGCGAAAGCGTTAATGAAACTCTCAATCGAGAGAGCAGACATCGAGGAGCTTGAAGAGCGATTTCCTACTGCCAAAATGTGTAAAAGTATTTTATCTTATTCAATAAACTGTAATAAATCAACCAAAGAGGTAATTTCTTGGAAATATCCTCAATTTGAGAATGATAAAGTAATCGCAAAATTAAATGAAGTCTTTAAAATCTATAATAAAAGGAAGGCGAAGGATAATTTGGTTGACTTTGATGATCTCTTAGTTTATTGGAGTGAAATTTTAGATGAGAGATCTATTGCCCAGAGAGTTGCGAAACAGATCAAATATGTCTTAGTCGATGAATATCAAGATACAAATTATATCCAAGATAATATTATTCACAAAATCGTGAAACAAAATCCAGGACATAACATCATGGTAGTCGGAGACGACGCTCAAAGTATTTATGCCTTCCGGGGTGCTAATTTTGAAAACATACTTAATTTTCCTGAAAAGTATGAAAACTGTAAAACATATAAAATTACATATAATTACCGAAGTGTTCCTGAGATCTTAGAATTAGCCAATGAATCGATTAAGCTTAACGAAAAACAGTTTCAAAAAGAAATGAAACCCGTCAGGAAGAGTGGGAAGAGACCATATCAAGTTAACACGGGAGATGATAATGAACAAGCAAGATTTATTGCAAATCAAGTCCTCCGGCTTAGAAGTAAGGGATATAAGTTATCGGAGATGGCAGTTCTATTTAGAGCAAGCTTTCATTCTATGAAAATTGAATTGGAACTTCAAAACAAAAATATTCCATATGAGGTTAGAGCGGGACTATCTTTCTTTGAAAGAGCTCATATCAAGGATCTACTCTTTCATTTAAGAATTATTGAAAACCCTTATGATGAAATAGCGTGGTATAGGATATTTGGAATGATAGATGGTTTGGGAAGTACCTCTGGAAGGAAGATTTTTAATATACTCCTCCAAAAAGAAAAGCCGCTTGAAAATATTTTTGAAAAAGGGTTCTTTAAAAAAAATCTCTCTGGAAAACGGATCCCCTCAAAAGGATGGAAGAACTTTAAGAAACATATAAAACAAATCGTTGGATTTACTCCTGATGATGACCCTTCTGAAATCATTTTAAAGGTCAATGAGTTGATTAAAGATCATATTGAAGTAAAATATGAGAATTGGGAAGAACGTTTAGAGGATTTAAACCAATTAAGTGTATATGCACAGAATTTCGAAACTCTACGCCGCTTTCTAGAAAACTTGAGTTTGAATACATCAAATATCCAATCTAAAACAGTCCAATACGGGAAAAAAACGGAAGAAGAGAAACCATTAGTCTTATCAACGGTTCATAGAGCGAAAGGACTTGAATGGAAAGTAGTATTTATTCCCATGTTAGCCGAAAATTTCTTTCCCTCTGGAAGAGTTATAGGAGATGCCGAAGAATTTGAAGAAGAACGCAGAGTCTTTTATGTTGCAGTAACAAGAGCGAAGAATGAGCTATATTTGATTACTCCAGGAGTTGTCCAACAATTCGGTGATTTTCAAACCACAAGACTTTCACAATTTGTTTCAGAATTAGATCCGGATGTGTATAAAAAAGCTTCTGTCAGATTTAGAAGGAAAAAGAAGAAAGAATCTTCTGATTCTTTATTTCAATCAGCAAACGAGTTATTATAATCAATTTGTAAACTAAAAAATAATAGATACAAACCATAACACCAATAAGACTACAAAATTAAGTCCCATGAAGCCCATAGCTCTCATTATGTATGATAAAAATTCACTCCAATCCATTTTTTTCATCCTTTCCTTATTAAATATATAGATGGATTGAGTAAATATATGTTCTGGACAACAAGATATAGTCTATATAGACCAAGGGTATAAGGTTAGACAAAAAAATTTTTTGGTAAATAGGGCATGATATATGCCTATTTTAAAAAAGATAATTTATACCTTTCAATCGTTAATAAAATTCGACTATAAATAGATCTGTTTAATTATATCTAGGAATATTCAGAATTTTTAAATATAAATTATATTTTTAGATAATTTGTAAAGGGATATTTATCGATTATTTTTCTAAATAAAAAATATCTTTGATTGAGGTTATGAATGAATCTATGTGTGATGAATGGACACTTAATTTTTCATAATAAAAGAGAAAAAGAATAATGACTGAATTAGATATCGTTTTATTAAATATTCTCATCACAACTTCAATTTTAATTCTAGTTAATTTTTTTCTTTATACGGAATATAAAAAGAGATTTTTTATATTCTGGACAATTTCTTGGACTCTATATTTAACTCGATATATTTTTGCTCTTCTCTTATCATCATTTCCAAGATCATTGTTTTTCTTAACAATGAATCAATTGATGGTAATGTGGAGTGGTTTTTTCTTGTTTTATGGGATCCAAACATTCCTTCAGAAGGATATTTCACGTTATTGGTTTATAGCTCCTATCTCATATTCAATATGGTTAGTTTTAGGTATCTATATTATTTTCTTTTCATCTCTTTCTCTAAGAGAGACATTATTTATATTAATCATACCAATATTTATCATTCTTGGGTTAACATATTTTTATACCGGTCTGATATTTTTAAAATCTGAGGAATTAAAGGGCGTTATTAGAAATCTTATTGGGATTACTTTTATCTTGTGGGGTTTTCATAAATTTTATTTTCTTTATTTTAGAAGAACATCATCACAATTACTATTAGGCTATTTCTTAGAAATTTTTTTTGAAATGATTGTTGCCATTTTAATAATCTTAGGGTACTTTCAAAAAGCTAATTTAGAAATGAACAGAACCAAGGAAAAGTTGGAGGGATCTGAAAAAAAATATAGATCCTTATTCGAAAGTTCTCCATTTGCAGTATTATTAATTAATATGGAAGGAAAGATCGCAGATTGCAATCAAACAGCTGTATTTCTTTTTAAATATAAAAGGAAGGAACTTATAGGAAAAACCTACAGGAATTTAAATATACACCCTTCTGATAATATCAAAAATTTTATCAAAAGATTCGTTGATTTGATTAAAGGAAATTCAGTTCCCCCAATAGAAACTAAACTTTTTGATAAATCTGGGAAAACTCATTGGGTTCGTATTAGAAGTTCCTTAGTAGAATTTGGAAAAAAAACTTATATTCAAACAATAATAGAAAATATTGAACCCAGAAAAAAAATTGAAAGAAAGCTTAATACTACAGAGACTAAGTTTAAAACCCTTGTAGAAAATGCTCCAGATATTATCCTAACAGTAAATGAAAAAGGTATAATTCAATTTATAAATCGCGTACCCGAAGGAATAAACATTGAGGATTATTTAGGCACAAATGCAGTTAATTACGTTATTAAGGAACATCAACAATTAGTTAAGGACTCAATCAAAAAAGTATTTGATACAGGAGAATCTACTCAATATGAAATCAAAGCACTGGGATCTCAAGGAAGAGGTACTTGGTTTTCTACAAGATTAGCTCCCATTAGAAGCGAAGAAGGGATAGAATCAGTTTTATTAATTACAAGAGAAATAACGGAACAAAAACAAATTGAAGAAGAGTTACGAAAGTTAAACACTATAAAAACCGAATTATTAAATCGAGCATCACACGAATTAAAAACACCTTTAGTATCTATAAAGGGTTTTTCAGAGCTATTAATGAAAAAATATGATTCTGAATTAAGTCCATATAATAAAAATTTCTTAAAGGAAATATACAAAGGTTCAAAAAGGCTTGAGGATATCATCAATGACATATTAAATGCTGCAAAACTGGAATCCGGAAAATTTGAATTAAAAAAGAAGGAGCATAATCTTAATGAAGTAATTAATAAAGTGTTGGAGGAATTTCAGGGATTGATAACTTTAAGGCACCATGAAGTTTTTATTTCTTGTTCGGAAGACATCTTGGGGTTTTTTGACAAAAAACAAATTCATTTAGTTTTAAACAATCTAATATCAAATGCCATCAAATATACACCTTCTGGAGGTAATATTCTAATATCATGCTATGCAAAAAAGGAATCTATTATTATGTCAATTGCCGATAATGGAATTGGAATTACAGAACAAGAAAAAGAAAGACTTTTTAAAAGATTTGGAAAAATAGAACATTATGGTAAGGGGATGGATGTGTTTTCAGAGGGTTCTGGTTTAGGACTCTACATATCGAAGGAAATTGTAGAGCTTCATGGAGGAGAAATATGGGTTAAGTCAGAGGGAAGGGATAAAGGAAGTACTTTTTTTTTCTCTTTACCTAGTGAGTCAATTTAATCTATTATAACATTAATTAATTTCTTAAAATTTTAATTCTTTATAAACCGTCATTAATGATCCAGAAAACTAAAAATATTAATAAGACTATAAAGGCAAAGATCTATAAACCCAAGAAATTCTTAGTAAAGTTAAGAGTCGTTTTTTAAATAGGACTTAATTTTATAATTTATATCTGAGAATTATAAAAAATGAACTAGAAGATATACGATACAAACCAAAGCAATAATAGAACTATAAAAGCAAGTCCGAGGAATCCCATAAACCCCATTCCATACAAAATACATTCTCTCCATGTCATTTTTTTCAACCCCTCCAATTTATATATATAAAAGTTAGGTAAATATAGGATCTGTATATAAAATATATAGACTATATAGATCAGAAATCTAAAAAATAATTAACTTTAAACTAATTCAGAAAAAAGGCAAATGAAATCATAAAAGCATAGAATAGAGTTAAAAAAGACTCATAAAAGAACCCGAAAACCACATAATTAAAATCGTAATGAAGGCTAAACCCGCAAAACCCAATGCCCCCATAACATAGAGAAAAAATTCTCGCCAACTCATCTCTTTTATCCCCTCACTAATGTAATAAAAACCATTCGAATATAAATATGTTTTTATATTTTTCTCAAATTTTTTCTATCGTTTTACTTAATAACTATAAATAGAAAAGAGATTTTTTATATTTTGAAAATCACATATAGCTCAAATTTAGAACTTGCGAAACACACGTCTTTTCTTCTTAAAAGGTTTTTCGGGTCTATTAAAAAAACACTCAGGACAATACTTTTCTATTATAGGTAATTTCCATAAATCCTCCGCTTTAGCTTCACCTAATGAAGGATTAATGCGACAGAAGTCCTTAAAACTCAATTCAATGCCACAATCACAGCATTTTTGGGTATTCATTTACATTTCCTTAATTTAATGTGAATTTAAAAATTCTTGTAATTATAAGTAAGTACTACAAATATTTTTGGAAGGTTGATAAATTTTAACCCCCCTATCATGAGGTAATTTATAAAAAAGTTCTATGCAATTATGGATTAAATGTATTACTTGAAAGTTAATATCGATATGAATAAATTTTAGCATTAAAAGAAAAATTTTTTTTAACTGTAAACTCTTATTATATCTTAGAACTTCTATTTAATGGTTGAGATAACGGGAACCTTAAATTTTAGGGGATAAGGATATTGGAAAAATTTTATGATCTTTTAGAAAGTTTTATCGAGAGTTTGAATAGAGAATTTAATCTTAAGAAGTTAAAAAATGAAGAGGATCTAATTTATAAAAAAATATTATTTACTTTCGAATTTCTTAACTCTATCCTTAAAGACAGAGAGAAAAAGAAAAAGCCTCAAAAGGCTTTTCAGAACGATCAATTAACCAATTTAGAAAATGAAATAAATAAGCGACAATCTGATTATTTTCATAAAATCATTGAAAATATTCCATCTATTGTGAGCGTATTTGATAATAAATTCAATTTAGAGTATATCAATTCAGCACAAAGAAAGATTTCAGGATTTTCAAAAGATGAAATTATCCATAATAACATGCTTGAATATATACATCCTAAAGATAAGAAAAATCTAGCAACAGGTCTTAAACACCTTTATCAAAACGACTATTCTCAAGCGGAATATCGAATGAAATGTAAAGATGGAAGATATGTATGGTTAGAAGGATACGGAACAATTGTTAATTTGAATAACAAAAAGAAATTTGTAGTATGTGGAAATGAAATTACCGAACGGAAACGGTTAGAACGACTAAATAATAAAACCCAAAAAGAATTGAGAGACTCGAGAGTTGAGTTAAAAAAATTAAATAAAAGTTTAGAAGAGATGGTTTTGAAAAGAACCGGAAAATTAAGGGAAATCGAAGAGAGATACAATATAATTACAGATTATGCCAGTGATATTATTATCATCTTCAATATTAATATCGAATTTGAATATATTAATGAAAATGCTCTCTCCAAAATTTTAGGATATAAAAGAGACGAATTACTCTATAAAAGACGGCTTGATCTGATCCATCCAGAGGATTTAAACAAATTAAAGGACTTTTCCCAAGAATTTAGTATATACGGAAGGAATACAATCGAATTACGGATTAAACATAAAAATAGAGATTATATTTGGTTTGAAGCAAAGGGAAAAAGATTTAAGAATAAAGAAGGAAAAATCAAAGCTATGCTGATATTAAGAGACATTTCAAACCATAAAGAAATTGAGAAAGAGCTCAAGAGGATTAGTAAGATCAAATCGGATTTTTTGAGGAGGATCTCTCACGAACTGAAGACTCCTTTAATTTCAATCAAAGGGAATACAGATTTAATCCTAAAGAACTATCCAGATCAATTAACTGATAAAGTAAAGGCATTGCTAAATGAAATTCAAAAAGGGTCTAATAGACTTGAAAAATTTATATTTGAATTATTAGAAGCTTCTCATTTAGAATCTGGAGAAATTAAGGTGCACATAAAGCGTGAAAATCTTAGTTTTTTAGTACGATATGTTATCAACAATCTAAAGTGGTTGATTAATTCGAGGGATCATGAAATTATATTAGATCTCCAAGAAAATGTAATAGCGAATTTCGAAAAAGAAAGGATATACGATGTGATAAGCAACCTCTTAACAAATGCAATCAAATTTACTCCTCCAGGGGGGAAAATTTTTATATGTACGAGAAAAGAAGAAGAAATGGTTATATTTTCGATCAAAGATACCGGTATAGGATTTACAGAGGAGGAAAAATCAAAAGCATTTAAGAAGTTCGGAAAAATTGAACGATTTGGGCTTGGATTGGATCTCCAAGTAAATGGAAGCGGTTTAGGCTTATATATTGCAAAAAAAATTATTGACTTGCATGAAGGAAATATTTGGGTGGAATCTAGTGGTAGAAACCAAGGATCAACCTTTTATTTCTCTTTACCAATACGTTCTTAATATCGGGTTAAAAATGATACTAATATAGAACGGATCTTTGAAATTTGTATTTGTAGAATTCTTTTTCCTCCTTTTTTTAGTAAGAGCAAATTTTTTTACAGCCAAAAAGCTTTTCAACAATAGCTATACTTAGACGATCATAATCAATTTGATAATTTTGAAAGTTGAAAACCTATATCAAAAGGAAGAAGGAAAAAAGGTTTTAATCAGCGGCAATGCAGCTTTTTCCAGAGGGATATATGAAGCTGGAGCTGGTTTTGCTGCTAATTATCCTGGCACACCCGTAAGTGAAATTGGAGATTATCTAAAGTTTTTATCCGAAACATCTGATAAGTTCACATTTGACTACGCTTTAAATGAGAAAGTAGCGTTTGAGTCATGTATTGGAGCAAGTTGGGCAGGAATTCGGTCAGCGGTGATGTTTAAACATCTTGGACTGAATGTTGCTGCCGACCCTCTTCATACATTCCCATATTCCGGAACAAATGGAGGAATGGTAATAATTTGTGGAGGAGACCCCTCAATTTTATCTTCCACTAATGCCCAAGATAATAGACTTTTTTCCTTACATACTAAAATTCCCATATTAGAACCTTCTACTATTCAAGAGTGTAAGGATTTTACAAAAAAGGCATTTAAGCTATGCGAACAATTTAGTATTCCTATTTATATCCATGTAACCCCTCGTCTTACCCACGGTTACGGAATCGTAAATTTTGATAAGGTCAAATCTCCTAAAAAATCAGGGAATTTTGAAAGGAAGCCAGAGAGATACATAAATACTCTGAGAAGGGCTCTAAAAAATCAAGAAAAATATTTTCAAAAAATCGATGATCTGTCGAAAAATGAGAGAATTCACAAACTATTCAGTAAAATTAGGGATTTAAGAAGCGAGAAACCAGTAAATTCTTCTAGAAATAATAAGAATGATAATAACATTGGTATCATAACAAGTGGGATTTCCTACAGCTATACCATTCAAGCATGTCAGAAATTGGATGTTCAAGTTCCTATTTTAAAATTAGGAATAATTTATCCACTCAACATTGAATTGATTATTAACTTTATCAAAGATCATTCGATTGAAAAATTATTAATTGTTGAGGAATTAGAACCATTCATTGAACGGATGGTAAAAGAGAGACTATATGATTCGAGATTAGAGAGAAAACCAGAAATACATGGTAAAGATTTACTTCCTAAGATTGGAGAGCTTAATACAGAATTAGTACTCGAGTATTTATCAAATTTTATCCCTCCCAAAAGAACCCCTCTCTTTCAAGAAATAAATAGCAAGAATAAAGCCTTAAAGGAGATCTTTCCTTCCTTACCGATAAGGCAACCTACATTTTGTTCTGGTTGTCAATACAGACCTGTATTTTATATTCTAAAGAAAGTAGTGAAAGAATTAGAGAAAGAAAAAGCTATTGAATTTATTTTTTCTGGTGATATCGGATGCTATACATTAGCTGAGGCTTACCCATACGAATTAATTGATTGGGTTATATGTATGGGAGCCGGAATAGGAATCCCTAATGGAATGGGGCAAGTTTTGGGACAAAATCAAAAATTAATTGCCTTTATTGGAGATAGTACCTTTTTTCACACCGGAATCCAACCTTTCTTAAATGCTATCAAAAATAATATAGATTTAACCATAATTATCTTTAATAATTATTTTACTGCGATGACGGGTCACCAAGAATTTATAGGTACCCCAAAAGAATATGTTAAACATTATGGAGATAAATCAAGCGTAGATGAAGTTCAGATTGACTTAATTTCCTTTCTTAAAGGAATAGAGATTCCGGAACTAATCATAACTGGAGCCTATAATCTCGAAAAGTTAGAAAGAATCTTTTTAAAAACCTTGATGAAAGAAGGGATTAAAGTTATAGTTATCCAAGAAGAGTGCGCCTTAGAGAAAGAAAAAAGGTTAAGAGAAAAGTCAAAAAAATCTAATAAGGGAATTCAAACAAATATTTATTATTCAATATTAGATTCGTGCGTTAAATGTAATGAATGTATTGAGTATCTGGGTTGTCCCGCAATCAATACAAAACCTAAGGAAGGTCAATCAAACCCTTCTGGAGAAGAGATGATTTATTATATTGACGAAATGAAATGCTCTTCAAAAATCTGTCCTGGTTTATGCCAAAATGTTTGTAAAAACAACGCAATTGTCAAGAGTATTATTAAAAAAACCCAAGAATAACTATTTTTAGAAATCAACATAGATTAATTTTTGATTGTATAAACTCGATATAAGGTCGATAATATTCTCTGTCTTGGGTGATAATAACCCACTCTCTCAAATTATCACTATATAACAAGTAAGTTTTATTTTCGGGATCAAAAGCAATTACTTACAACAATAAAATAGAAAAAAATTAGAAAAAATCGGCAATTATGCCTTTTTTATTGGGGATAAAGGTATTAATGTGTTCTCTAATACAGTTTACATAGTGATCTCGAATTGAATATTCTGGGATCTTGGTTGCTTTGGATACCATTCGTTGCGTAAAAATCTTTTTATGCCCTAGAATCTTTGAAATAACAAGGTCGGCACAATAGATGGTAGAAGCGGTAAAGATCTGAGGGTTTTTGATTTATTATTCTCTGATAAAGGTCGAGTATGAATATTAATTGAAAATTTTCTCTACATTTATCTCAAACTAACCCATTAAATCTAACCATTTGTGAATTTAAGGTTTCCGTATTTCGTGAGAAAAAATCACAAAAATTGAGGGAAAATCTTTTTTTATCACAAATTCTTCAAGATAGTGAAAATTACGCAGAAATTATCACCCAAATCCTTTTTTTCAGAATTTTATAAAGGTTTATATATGAAAATAATCAATTACATTATTAAGAACTTCTGTTTTATTTCATTGGTCGGAAGATCAATAAGGAAGATCTTGATGTTACTTAATGATTTTTGAAAGGTGCGGCAATTTGTTCGATATCCTTAACTTAGGTGATTTCAACTGGAGTTGAATATGAGAGAATGTCCGAGATGCGGAGAAAAAGAAGATATAGATATTACTCTCACCGTGTTTTTTTGTGTAAACTGTGGTAGGTTTTCCCTCGAGTCTTGCATTCGCCTCTATAGAGGAGAAATGAGGCGTGAAGATCTTATGACCATAGGGGAGTTGGGAGCTTTAAGATATTCATTCGATATGGAAGAAAAAGGGCAAAAGAAAGAATTAAGGATTAAGAGAGAGTCAGAAAGAGTAAAACGGGAAGGGGAAGCAGCAAAGACAGTTGAAAGGGTTTCAGAGAATTATAGTGCGAGTGCGGGCGTCTTCTTTGCCAAAAAGGGAGCCCCTACCATCTCCCGAACTTTTGGTTTGTATCCCGACGCTAACAGCAAAGAAGAGGAGAAAGAAGTCAAGAAAAAACTCAAAAGACACTTCATAAAGATCAGAGAACTCAAAAACACTTTTGTAAAGGAGATGATCAAAGAAAAAGGGCAAAAGAAAGAAGAAGAAATTGCCAAGTCCCTTACCGAAAAAGATTCAATCCTCAAAGGAGAGATGGATAATTTTTTCGAGTCTTTTCGCCAATTCTCAGAAAATTCTGTTGCGAGTGCGGACGTCTTCTTTGCCCAAAAAGATATTGATAAAAGGGAAGAGACGTTTGAGAAAAAGGGATATATGCTTTTTACCGAATACGTAGAGTTTAATAAAGACTTTAG
>CAZZIC010000106.1:0-8291 GCA_964653985.1 uncultured archaeon
GACAAATTAAAACCAAAAAAGATAAGATTAAAAATATAGCAGGTTTAAAAATTCCTCCACGTTTTTTCTTCTTTTCTTTTAAATATCTCTATCTTCACTATCTGATATGATTAAAATGAATATAGAATCTATGGAAAAAGAAGAATTCATAACGCATCTTTTACAATTCGAGACCATTTTTCTGAGTCAAGGAAAATGTCATGAGATGGCAGAATTGATAGATGAGTTTATTGAAAAGCACCCTCTTGAAACGGACAAAAAGGATGTTCTGTTCCTGATAAAAGCGTTTTATTTAGAAATGGGAAAGTATTATGAAAAGGCATTAGAGATTTACAAGAGATTAGGCAATTATATCGCATGTACCAGAGTGCTTAGAGCATTGGGAAGGATAGAAGAAGCTCTAAGGTATGAAGAAAAAGAACGAGAAGAAAAATCAAGATATTTGAAAGATTGGTGTATTTAATTTCTCACATTTTTTTATACTTTTATTTTAAATCAGACGATTGAATTCTACTTATTTCTAACTATAATTATGAATACTAAATGGTAAAAGACAGCGGTTTCATCCTAAAATAATCATAGCCGACTACATTCGGAGCCAAAATTCTGGGTTTTATTTCCAAGATTCCCGAAAAGATTAACTCAAACGCCAAATAAGAGATTATATAAGGAATTTACATCCCGTAGAATATCAAACCATAAAGTGGGAATTAAGCAAACTGGCAAATTTATATGAGAAGAGAGAGCTTTCCTTAGGACTACCTCCAAAAGAAAAAGCAGATTTACTAGAGAAGGCAAATACTTGGCTCAATACGTTTGAAGAGGAAAGATTAGAGAAGGAAAGAAAAGAACAAGAAGAAAAAGAGAGAAAAGCAAGAGAAAAGTTAGAGAAGGAAAGAAAAGAACAAGAAGAAAAAGAGAGAAAAGCAAGAGAAAAGTTAGAGAAGGAAAGAAAAGAACAAGAAGAAAAAGAGAGGAAAGAGAAAGAAAGGTTGGAAAAAGAACGTTTAGAACGCTTACGTAAAGAAAAAAAGCAAATAGAATTAGAACGTAGAATACTTGAGGAGGAAAGAATCGAAAGGGAAAAAATTCAAAACTTAAAGGAGGAACAAGAAAGACTCAAAAGGAGGAGAAAAAAAGAGAAAATGGAATTTGAACGTCAGCAAAAATTAATGAGAGAGCAAAAGCTGTTAGAGAAGGAAAAGTTAGACCAAGAAACATTAGAACGTGAAGCTCGCGAATTGAAAGCCCTTAAAAAGGAACGGAAAAGGAAAGCGAAAGTCCTTAAAAAGCAAAAGAAGAGAGAAAAGAAGCTTGAGAAAAAACGAAAGAAGTTAGAAAGGAAAAAAGCGAAAGAAAAGAAAAAATTGGAAAAAATTAAATCCAAATTAAAATCTGAAGAGAAATCTTCTCCATAAGTAATTCAATTTAATAAAAATTTATATAAGGGCATAGGACTTATTTATAACTCACTGAAAATGTGGTGAATAGATTATATAGACTTCACTTAATTCAAGAAATAAATCACTTAGTTAATTTTTTCCTTCTACGGCTTCTTTCCAAATCTTGAGGTTCTATTGTCCGCTTTTGCCCTGCAAGTAATCCCGCTACTCCGATTAGTTTTTCTTTTTCTTCACAATGACAATCTGATGTATAATCCTTAGGTTCTTCATATGTAGTAATTACTCCTTCAAAATTTCTTAAAACTACCCTTCCGTTACCTTGAGAGATAGTATAATCGGGCATAACTGGAATTTTACCTCCCCCACCAGGTGCATCGACCACAAATGTTGGAACGCACAATCCAGAGGTATGACCCCTTAGTCCTTCTATAATATCTATTCCTTGTGCGATTGTTGTCCTAAAGTGTTCCAATCCTATGGAAAGATCACATTGATAAACATAATATGGTCTTACCCTAATTTCAACTAATTTATGAACTAGTTTCCTCATCACATGAACACAATCATTAATTCCTCTTAATAGAACAGATTGGTTTCCAAGAGGAAATCCAGCATCCGCGAGCATTTCACAAGCTTTGGAAGATTCGGGGGTAATTTCATTTGGATGATTGAAATGAGTATTAAAATAGATAGGATGGTATTTCTTAAGCATATTGCATAGTTCTGGGGTAATTCTCTGCGGCATTACTACTGGAGTTCGCGATCCTATCCTTATTATTTCGACATGTTCAATCTCGCTCAATTTCTTAATTATATATTCTATACGATCATTTGACATAAGTAAGGCATCTCCTCCAGACAATAATACATCTCGAACTTCTGGTGTATTTCTAACATATTCTATCCCTTGCTCGATTTGTTCTTTCGGGGGAGCCATATCGTGATGTCCTGCGAATCGTCTTCTTGTACAGTGTCGGCAATACATTGAACATCTTTCTGTAATTAAAAATAGCACTCTATCAGGATATCTATGTGTAATTCCGGGAACTGGTGAATCAATATCTTCATGAAGTGGATCTTCAAGATCACTCGATGCCCGATGTAATTCATGCAGTGTGGGAATTGCTTGTTGCCTGATTGGGTCGTTTGGATCATCTGGATCCATTAGTGATAAATAATAGGGAGTAATAGCCATACGTAAGGATTCTAAACATTTTCTAATCGAGCTTTCTTCTTTCTCGGTAAGTGGAAGATATTTTTTTAACTGATCAACGTTAGTAATCCTATTACTTACTTGCCAATGCCAGTCATTCCACTTCTCTTCCGGTACATTTCCAAATAATTCCTTCCTTCTATATACAAACTCGTTCGTTTTCAAAATTTTCCCTCCAAATACTATATAATAATTTAAATATTAATTTTTAAACATTTTAATTTAAGAATCAACCTTTTATGTATATCTGTCTTTGAAAATTTTTCGTAGCGTTTTGGACTCTCTTAACTCTTCAAGAGCAATTTGAGCATGATCTTTTGTGTATCCATTACCTATTATCATCGAGACATCCTTTCCAACACCTTCTGCACCCAATGCTGCTTTCGTAAAGCTTGTTGCCATCGAGAAGAAGTAAACGACTCCCCCATCTCTTACTGGTAAGATACTTGTCATTTCTGTGTTTGGGATACTCAGACAATTAATGGACATATCAACTTCAGTACCGTTATTAGCGTTTAGAGTCTCTTCCAGTATCTTTACGGGATTGAGGACATCACCATATATGACATCAGTGCAAAGCTCAGTACTTTTTAAGAATTCTGCACGTTTTTCATTCCTAGCTTGTCCAATCACTTTTCCTGTCGATCCTACTCGTTTTCTAGCTTCATAAGCACAGAGTAATCCAGATTTACCAGTTGCTCCAAGAATCAAAATAGTGTCTCCCGGTTTTACCATTTTCGCTGTTTGCGCGGGAGCCCCTGCAACATCCAAAACGGCCAATGCTAATGTGTCTTTCATATCATTTGGAAGTTTAGCATAAATGCCACTTTCAAATAAGATAGCTTTTCCTTCAATTTCTACTCTATCTATCTCTGGCTCCACACCCATAATTTTATTAATTTTTAAAGGAGTCAAGGATAGAGAAACCAATGTAGCTATCTTATCCCCCTCTCGGAGATCAATTTTACCTTTCAACTCTTTTCCAATCTTTTCAATAGTTCCAATCAACATTCCTCCAGAACCTGTCACCGGATTTTGCATTTTTCCTCGATCATCAACAATCTTAAGGATTTTCTTTTTAACTTTTTCTATATCCCCGGAGGCCTCATCCTTTAGTTGAGTAAAACTTGCGGAATCAATATTTAAATAATCAACGTCAATTAATATTTCATTATCATATAAGCTCATATCATTTGAGATCTTATCTGCTGTCTGCGGTAGAACGCCTTCTGGTTTGATAACTCTATGCGTACCATATTTTGAACCTTTCATTTAACCACACTCAATTCAAATTTAATTTTATCCAATAGCATTTTTTTAAAATGAAGAAAAAAAGATTAATCTTTGTTAGTAATCTATTTTTTCCTAATTAATTAGAAGTTAAGGATAGATTTAAGGAATTTGGTCAAGGGTGGGTTAGAAATGGGAACTTCATGTGGTTCTTATGAAGGTTCAAATAATTCTTCTGAGAAAAAGAAATCATTTCTTATTTAGTCGCTATATATAAGCCCCTTTCTTCCATCAAACCTTCTTTTAGATAATCAACATTGAACCCAATTTCACGCATTACTTGAAGAGTTTGTTCTTTTTCAAACAGTCCGAGTTCGTGCTTATTTTTGAAATGAACTACTTCTTCATCTTCAACCCCAATTAAATAATGCATTTTCAAGATAGATAGATTTCCCTTTTTCTCTGAAACATTTACCCTTGCTATTTTTGTATAATCATCTTCATAGGTAATTAAGTGAGGAGACCCTGCTCGATAAACCGATTCCGTAAACCAAGGTTCAATTATTAGAACTCCCCCTTCCTTTAAATGATTAAAGAAGTTTGAAAGTGTTTTTCTCAAGTTTTTGTAAGTCTTAACATATCCAATTGAACTGAAAAGGCATGTAATTATATCATAAGTTTTTTTCAAATCAAATTTTATCATATTTCCTTGAAGGAATGTTACAGCATCTACATTTTTTCTCGCGACCTTAAGCATTTCTTTACTCGAATCCATTCCTGTGCAGTTAAAATCATTTTTAAACCATTTTAGATGTTTTCCCGTTCCACAAGCTACGTCTAAAAGCTCATTTCCTTGAGAGATTTTATGTTCTAAAATGATCTTTTTAAGAAACTGAACTTCCTCCCTATAATCTTTAAATGAATAAATTAGATCATAAATATGTGCTACATTTTTATATATTTTCACTCCACCTCCATTTCTTCAATATACATTCTATTTTGAATTAATTCCTAAAATTCTTCTTGCCTCTTGAGGGTTTGCTATCTCTCTTCCCAATTCAAGGGATATTCTTTTTGCCTTTTTAACCAGTTCTCCATTTGATTTGGCTAATTTTCCTTTGGATAGATATATATTATCTTCAAAACCAACTCTCACATGTCCACCTGAAATGATAGATGCCGCAGCCATGGGAAATTCAAACCGCCCGATCCCAGTAACAGAAAAAGTTGCGGTGTTCGGAATAGATTGTTTCATATAGGAAAGATTTCTTAAATTAGCATCGATCCCACCTCTGACTCCCAAAATTAAGTTAAAATGCAGTGGAGCCTTAAAAAAGCCCTTCGAATAAAATCTTAATACCGTGTTTATCATACCTATATCAAAACACTCTAATTCTGGTTTTATATTTAAGGAATACATTTTTTGAGCAAATTCTTTAATCATAGATTCCGTATTAACAAAAATCTCATCTCCTCCAAAATTCATAGTCCCGCAATCTAATGTAGCCATTTCAGGAGTAGGTTTAACATAAATTGATTGTAGGCGCTCTTCTGCTGACATCCCAACCGCTCCTCCTGTTGAAGGTAAAATGATTACATCTGGGCATCTTTTTCGTATTTCGATTATTGCTTCTTGGAACCGTTCCCTACTTTGAGTTGGAGTTCCATCATCCTCTCTGACATGTAAATGTATAATGCTAGCTCCTTCTTTATATGAGTTTTCAGCCTCTTTTCCAATTTCTCTGATACTGTAGGGAACATTAGGATTATGATCCTTAGTTACTTCAGCACCGCAGATAGCCGCCGTAATAATGAGTTTTTTCATAACAAATTACCATTTTATTTTTTCCTTTGTTTATCTTTGGGGACCACACAAGTTCCACTCGCTTTACAAACTATAACAGGCTCATCTAGTACATCCGCAGCAGAATCATTAATATCCGGTCGTGGTACAATTACCTTCCTAGCTTCAAAAATCATTTTTCTAGAAGAATTCCCAACCTCTATAATTTCTCCTTCAGCCTCAATATAATCACCCGCATAGACGGGTGCAAGGAATTCAATTTCATCATACGCTCTAAATAACCCTTCATCACCATCGTTTCTAATTAAAAGTTCTGTGGCTACATCCCCAAAAAGCTCTAACATTTTAGCCCCATCCACTAAATTTCCACCATAATGAGCGTCATTTAGGCTCATTCTCAATCTAATAATCGATTTCATGAGATATCATTAAAAGATATTATTATAAATTATATTATGATTTTCTGTTTTCAAATATTAGGTTTATAAGTAATTCATTTTGTAAAACCTTTAAGTGATTCATTTAAAAATATGTATTAGAAAAAATAAAAATTGAATAAAAATTTTGAATATTAGATTACCAAATTAGATTTCCTATAACATCTCTGGCATTTGAGGCTTCTTTTTTGCTTAGAACCTTTCTAATTCTAAGATCATTTACTGCTTCCTCCATCCGAGTATCTAAATTCTTTATTTCGGTCATAAGGTTTGCTTTTTGTCCTTCCATTTCAACTAAATTTATTACAGGTGAGTATTTATTCATGAGATCCCTTAATTTTTCTCTGAATTTGTCTTTAATCTTCCCACTAACAACCTTACCATCCTCAATCAAAATAGGTAATATTGGAGCTCTTTCTGTAATTTTATTAGTTTTCGGGTCAGCAAAAAAGAAGATAACAATTGGAATACCTACAACAACATTCTTTGTCTGAATTTCTATTGTATAATTGCCTAGGAACTCTTGAACGTTAGTTAATTCTTGGTCTTTTATTTCTTCGATATTATTAAGAGATTCTTGTTTTTCTTCTTTTATATCAACTATGATATCCTCAACGCTTGCTAAATCATCGCCTAATTCACTATGTTTTTCATCAATATCTTTCTTAAGTTGCGAGATTCTAGATTCCAAGTCGGCGATTTTCTTTCGATGAATTCTTTCAATATCGGAACGCTCTTTTTCAAGGTTTTTCTTTAGTTGAGAGAGTTCTGTTTTGTATCTGCTAATTGAATTGCCTAAATTTTGATACTTTAAATCCACATCTTTCATTGCTTTATCTAATAGAAAGAGATCTCTTTGGTTGATTGCTTCTCTCAATCCCTCTACAGATCCCTTTAATTCGTTAATATTATTGAAAAATTCACTTGTTTTATCGTTAATTTTATATTTTCCAGTTTTGATTAATTCTTCTGGGGTGGCTTGTAAATCTTTTTCCTTTTCCTCTTGTAATTCTTTATTTAATTTCTCAAGCTGTTTCTCTTCCTTTTTCGTATCAACTGTGCTCGATCTTAATTTATCTACTTCCTTTGTTGACTTGTTTAGCCATCTATCACATAAATCGGTGATAATATTGGCATACTCATCCAACATCTTGACATCCTTAAGTGATACAAAATCATATACTTCTGGAATAATCTTAATCTGATCTACACTTTTACTAATAGGTTCACCCTCTAAGAGAAAGTATGGATCGGAAAATGCTTTAATGTCATACATATTCAAGAAAAAATTCTTAAAATAATTTATCTCGCTTGTACTGAATAAAGCATCTTGAATCAAGCTGCTTCTCCGAAAATATTTTGTTTTGCTTAAATAGTCGTCATTATATGTCTCTAAAGATTCCAAGAATGATTCTGGATCTGCTCCTTTTATGACATTATCGGGTTTTGGGGGTACTTGTCTAAACTTCCCGACGTCCAACTTTTCTTGCTTATTTAAAAGATAAGAGCAAACGCTTGCTCGTGTATCATTAAGAGGAATTAGACGTACCGGCCAAAAACAAGTGGAAATACGACTGATCTTTCCAAGCTTTTTCATTTTTCGACCGTATATATCCATACATTCTACGAGTGCCATAGCCAATTCATTTAGAACTGTCGCTTTCGACCGAGTGGGCAGAATGTTTCCTAGATCAATCAAGAAAGGAATAACTTTATCAACTTTATCCGGAATAATTTATCATCTCCTTAGTCTTCTGTAAATGTTCAATATTTAATTATCTTGAATTTATAATTTAGATTTTGAATTTTATTACTCTATATTAAACTTTTAAAAATAGTTTATAATTAAGCTTTTCCTTTCCTCGATCTATTACCAAAAAAATCGATTCATTAACTAAATCATTGCAAATAATAAATACTGACATTCATGTCGATTTTTTTAATGGGTTTTAAAAACCTTTTTAATAGATTATTTTTATTAGAAAATAGATAGGGAATTTTATTTAAGAGTTAAGTGGAGGTTGAAAAATTTCCGTAATACTATTAATTTAGAAGAATAACTTATCGAATCTATAAAGATTTGTCAAATCAATGATCTATTTGATCAGTTATTACGTAGTAGTTTACTGTTTTTTAACTTCTTATTTTAGAAACTTAAAAAAATTCTTTAGAAGTTTAGAAGTTTAAAATTTAACAAAAAATTT
>CAZZIC010000106.1:8391-14737 GCA_964653985.1 uncultured archaeon
AAAATTTAACAAAAAATTTGATGAAAAATGAATAGAAAAATCAATTTATATAAATTTCTTCTACTTATATGCTTTTCTTCTATGTTTCTAATTTCTTTGAGCTCTTTAAATCAATTTAACTTAAATCAAAGCGACAAGATTGAATATAATAATTTAGAACAAGAGATTGATGGATTAAAAACGCAAGATGATGCGGGTGAAGCCCTAGGATGGGATATCTATCCTAATTTAAATAGACGAGTGTTTACTCCTGATACTACTCCTGGTGTAGGCGATTCTGTTATATATTCTTTTTCAGTGGATAGTGAGGCGGATTATTCCTTAAATATTACGGCTTATTATGATTTAATTGATCAATTTAATCCAAGTTATACTTTTGATGGCATTTACCCTAGTGCTGGCTATCTACTCTCAAATGGAACGTGGTTAGTCGTTGATAAAAGCTCTAGTGAATCTATGTATTATTTGGGAATTGGAAATGATTCCGAAGATTTTGTATGGAACAGGATTTTTGAAATTCCAAAAGAGTATTCGGTTCATGTAAATGATTTGGATATAGATGTAGCTGGTAATGCTGAAACTGGTGAAATAAGAGTTGTTTTTGATCTTGCACAGGGTGAAGGTAGTCCTGGACATGTTCAATGTTATTCTTCAGATGATTGGGGTAAATCGTGGAATAGTGATACATTAGCTAATTACACTTCTGTAACACAAAGCTTCACGATAAGAGGGATCTCTGTCGCAGAATTTAATGGGAACTTTACCTATATGTGGGGTCTCTATAATGGTTCTGATTATGAAATCTGGGCAGCACAAGAGAATTCTACCGACACAAATCCTGATACACAGTGGACCGAAGCTAGACGATTAACTGCGCTTGAAAATATAAATTCTACTCATCCGCAAGTGTTTTACAATACGACGAATAATGACGGCTCTTTATTTGTGGGGTATAACTTTCAGAACAATTCGGATATTCTTTTTAATATTACTAAACTTGGAAGTGGTATTGGAGGACCAAGTAGTGGAAATTGGAATATTAAAACTAAACAGATTCCCCTCTGGGAAGATTTTATATATAATTTCACAATTTCTGGGGGTTCATATGTAGAAAAACCACTGGTATACTGTACAAAAGATTATGATTCAGAAACATTCTATTTTATTGATAGGACAGAGCATGTTGTAAATGGTAGTGTATTTGATGATTCCAAAATTATCGGATACCAAGAGGCTAATTGGGATCAGGATCTCAGTAAAAAGTCAACAGTTTATTTTCATCCCGAAGTCGAGGGCTCGTTCGATCTATTTGCTAAGAATGGGCCAAAATGTTTTACAAATACTGCGAAAGACAGATATGATCGACTTTATCGAGGTGTTTTAAATTGTAAAGCTCCTTTTACTGTGAGAGAATGGACTGGTGAAACCACACCTCTCGAAAGAGTGGTCCACGTTTTTGATGGAAAAGATGAGGAAGGAAATTCAATATTCGCAAAGGGATTCTTTATCGACTTAAATGTCTCTATAGATATGCCACCAAGTTATTTAACCGATTATGCGGTGATATTTGTTGATAATTCACCAGCAGAAGTAGATTATTCTACCTCTGATAATTACATATCCCCCTTTGCCTCTCTCGGAACAAAAGATGAGTTTTTAATCAATTTAAATTCTAGTGAATCAGGTAATATGAAGTTTGTTCTAAAATCAGAAGAATCAGTCATTAGTACATCGAATATTACTGAAAATATAAATTACGTTCGAAATCCCACGTTATGCGGGGATGGGCTTACTAATTACCTCTTTTATATAGAAGCCGAAACAGACAGTTCACTCTCTCTAAAAGTTTCAAAATCTACCGATGGAGGACTTTCTTGGAGTAAAAGTAAATCAATTGCTACAACATCCGTCAACGATGATTGGAGAAATATCAATGCTGAAATTGAAGGTGATTCTGTTTTCCTCTGGACGACAAATAATAAAATGAATGAATATGTAACCACCAATAATTTTCTCTTTTTTTCGTCTGATGGCGGAGAATCTTTCATAAGATATGAACAAACCCCAGATACGCCGAATCGAGCCGTTAAAGTTGTATCTGAGGATTTAATTTGTTGGGATAGTAAATGGGATAACGATACAACAGGATTTACCATTAACAAATCAATTGACTATGGTTTTAATTGGGAGCCTTATTTTAATTTATCCTTACCCAATTATGATGATGGAATTAGCTACATTTATGACTTAAAGGATGTATGTTTCGATCCGATCACTAATAATTATACCTTCATTATAACAAATCATACCAGTGGAACAGAACCAATGGGAGAAATACCTCTCTTAGCTTTAACTGTTTCAGAAGATGGTCAGGATTATTCTTTAGTGGAAATACCTACTGAGAGTATCTCGACGCCCTATTATGTCAGCCTAAAGAATCAAGGAATTGATGATAATTATCAGAAAGTACTATTTAGCATGAATAATACAGGCCCTCAATATAAATTAGTATATTGCCAGTCTAATGATAGTATCACCTTTAGCAATTGGAAACCATATGAAGAGATGGGATGTGATACTTATATGGCAAGCTCTTTTAGTCCTCATATTAGAAAATGGGATTTTCTCTTACCAAGAAGAGGCGGTCCATCTTTTAGTAAAATATCAAAAGAATGGGGGTTTGATACAGAACCCAAACAAGTAGCTGTGCATGGAAAATCCAACTTTATCTCTGCATTAGTTTCTGATATTGGTTCAGAATTGGAAGGAGAAATCAGCTTTAAAGGTACTACCAGCACCGGGGAGATTATCGATGACGGAACGTATAATTGGGAGCTTATCTTTACTGATCAGGCAGAGTATCAAATTGATAATAGTGGAACCTTAGTTATAGACAATACAGCACCAACTCTTATTGGGGACGCTCCTATAACTTCTCCCGAAGATCCAAATCCTGTATACCAGCTAAATATTACTGTACCAATTTATGAAAAGAACCCGAGTCAGGCTACTCTATTTTACAGAAATAACTTGGAAACGGAATGGAATAACAAACTTATGGATAGTATTTCAGATCCTTCTTCAGATATCACGAATTACACTTCATTTATCCCAAAAAATGAGTCAGATGACATAACAACGATCTATTATTATGTTACAGTTGAGGACAGTTGCGGAAACACATTAAGTATAGATAATAATGGAGTCCAATATAGTTATAGTCGAGGGGTCTTTGAGCTAGTTAAACAAACTGGTTTAACAAGCCCTACTCTCTATGATGATTGGACATGGAGTTATGTATTCACGTCTGGTATGGATCATATAGATAAAGTCTGGTTAAGAAAGATCGTAGACGGTGATGTTTTAGAAGATATTGAAATTTCTCCATCTGGAGAGCAAAATAATACTTATTCTGTCTCTATTTCGCACGAATTAAACTATTCAGGAGTGATCTATAAATTCATGTTTAGAACAGATACGGGCTCAGACCAATTAATTGAGGAGATTGAACTTAAAAGACCAAATATTAGAATAGAAGAAGAGAACGAGCCACCCAGTTCAATTGATCTAAATGAAATAGATTCTTTAAATGTGTCATTCATAGTCCCTGAATATTCTGAATACATAGATTATCTTTATATCGAGTATCAATTTGACGACATGCCTAACGCAATTAAAAAAAATATAACTACATCAGATTCCGGAAACTTAAGTATTGCAGCTTCTATCTACAGATATAGTTTTACGAACTTTTCCAGAAATTGCACTAAATTAACATATAATATAGTAGGAGTTGATCTTTATGGAAATATGGTGGTTTTGAACAAAAATCGTACAATAAATATAATCCCAGAGCTACCATCTTGGCAGATGACTGCGGAACAACAATTTATTACCCCGATCGTTGCTTTATTCGTTGGGATTGTTAGTGGGGTTTCCTATACTTTTATCGCATCTCAAAAATCTACTGAAGAAAGATATCAAAACCTTATTGAAAAGGATTTAAAACATAAATATATTGAAAAAGAAGAAAGAGAGAAGCAGAAAACTGACCAAATTAGCGATAATTCAAAATTATCACCATATTTATCACTCCTAAGTAAAAAATATGTTAGTTTAGGAATAACCGCTATTTTATTTTCTGGTTTCTATATCGTAGGATGGATCTTAGTTATTTTCCTAAATATAGCAGAATTTGCATTGTTTGGATTTACGGGAGCCTTTTTATCTGCGGTTTTTCTATGGGTCCTTATCTCCGACCATTCTGTAGAAAGGATTTTGAGATCAAAAGAGCGGGAGATGACCATAAAAGACCAACTCATTTTAATAGGAATAAGTTTGACAATTTTTATCTCATTGCTGACTATCTTTTTCATAGGGAATACAATCGCATGGTGGAGAGTTCGAGTAAACCAGCAATCTTACAATATTTCAGGAATAATTGTTCCAAGAGCATTAACCACGGTACTAACAACATTCTTCTCTTCAATCTTCCTATTAACATGGTCAACTTCCAAAGAAGTTTCAAATAAGGCAGACGAACTGATTGAAGCTGTTGAAGAGAATGAGAATCCGCTCAATATAATGGAAAAACGGGAAAAAGCAATAACCTCCATTATCGGTAATGTTGGTAAGAAAGGAGTTATTTTCATCGCCATCATAGGGGTAACGATTATTTTTGCCAGTGATCTCACCATTTATGCAACTCAAGGGATTTTATTCATAATTCCATTCGTAATAGGTGCCTTTATTACCTTAATTATTGCGAATTTCTTACAAAAAAAGCAAATAACCGATGTGAAAAAGATTGTTCTGGATAATCTTACCATCTGTCCCTATTGTAAGGAAAAAACTTCCTTAGGAGGGACCTATTGTGAGCATTGTGGAAAGAAGTTAGTCCATGGAAAGCGATTCAATGATGGCATTACTTGCCAAAATTGTAACAAGTTAAACGCAATTGGTACTAAACATTGTAAATATTGCGGAGAGAAATTGCAGGATAAAGATAACATTGAAGAAACCACAATTCAGAAGCGAGATAAAAAATCTCCGATAAAAGACAGAAATCAAAGAGAAGAAAGCAGAAAAGAGTCATAAAAATAACAAAAAAGCACAAATAACTAATTTAAAATATTATTTATTATTTTTTTAATTTCTATCCTTTTTTTACTACTAATTATTTGAAAAATTTAAATAAACGCTCAACGAAATTTTATTTATTTAAAAAATTCAAATAACACAATAACATTTATGATTAATTATGATTGATACATTTTTAGAAGGAAAAGGAGTTTTAATCACAGGAGGGGCTTCTGGCTTTGGTAAGGCAGTAGGTAAAGCATTTGCTAAGAGGGGAGCCGATATAATTCTTGTAGATATAAACAAGGAAAGTTTAGAGAAAACTACCCAGGAACTTAAAAATGAAACTTCTCAAAAAATCATACCGATGGTCTGCGATGTTTCTGATTCACAACAAGTAAAGGATCTGGGGAAAAATGCTTTTAAAGAGTTAGATAATATCTATATTCTGTTTAATAATGCTGGAATCGCATCAGCCTACGGACGTAGTATTCTTAGAATAAAAGAAAAAAATTATGATAGAATCATGAATACTAATTTAAAGGGTCAATGGTTAGTTGCCAAAGCACTCTGGAGAAAAATGAAGAAACAAGATTTCACTCCATTAGCGGGAAAAATGATAAATACTGCATCAGTTGCTGGCATGGATGTTAATGTAAAAATCCCTACCTATAGTTTAAGCAAAGCTGGAGTTATTGCTCTAACTAAGCTTCTAGCGAAAACCTTGGCACCCGAGATTTCAGTCAATTCTATAGCACCGGGTTATCATGTCACGGGGATATACCTAAACTCGAAAGAAGATATGAAATTCACAATGAAAGATGGCAATGTAAAAACCCCACTTAATCGGATCGGCACGATAGATGATGTAGTGAATTTAGTGATGTTCTTAGCTTCCGATAAATCTAACTTTATTACGGGACATAATTTCCCAATAGACGGCGGGATCGCTGAAGTAGGTGTAACAGCCCATTACCTGGATTCGGAAATATAAGTTTATGATAACAATAAATTGAACATTATGGGAAATTGCTAAACTATTTAGAGAGATGGATTTTCCATATTATAAACAACTATATCAAAATGTTTATCTTCGGAATGGGGAATTGAATTAACTTCTGTCTTTTTATCATGGTCATGAATATATTCAGTTAACATATCATAAGTTCCGTCCAATTTATGGTTATTTAACCAATATTTCGAATAACAACAATCTTTCTTTTTAACTTTACTCAATTTTTTTCAACCCTCAGATAGAATTTATTAA
>CAZZIC010000107.1:0-6149 GCA_964653985.1 uncultured archaeon
TTATCGAAATATAATTCGTTAGTGTTATCTTCAAGTTAAGTAAGTAAATAAAAAATTACCAAAAATCTGATACCGCTATGCGGTTGATGCTGGTTGGCTGAGCGTCCTAAAAAAAAGCTTATTAGGAATTACAAATAAAATAATATAAATAATCTCAAACTAAACAGAGATATATCTTGAATTATAAGACTGATTTTTTCATCATAGGCGGTGGTGTTTCTGGTTTAACGCTTGCTATCAAGCTTGCTGAGCAATTACCAGACCAAGAAGTTTTGTTAATCACTAAAGAAGATCTGATTGAATGTAATACTTTTTATGCTCAAGGGGGAATAGCATGTGTTTGGGATAAAGAGGATAATTTTGAAAAACATATTAAAGATACATTAAAAGCAGGAGATGGACTATGCAATGAAAATATTGTAAGAAAAGTGATAACTCAAGCTCCAGAGAGAATAAATGAATTAATAGAATGGGGTGTAGAGTTTACAAGAGACGACACTGGAAACTATGATCTTGGAAAAGAAGGTGGTCATTCCGAACGTCGTATCCTTCATGTTGACGACCTTACCGGACAAGAAGTTGAGAAGACACTTATTCGAAAAGCTAAAAGTTTTGATAACATTAAAATCAAAGAAAAATGGTGTGCAATAAATCTTTATGAAAGAAATCTCAAATGTTTCGGAGCATATGTGTTAAACCAAAACTCTGATGAGATCTATAATATATCTGCCAAAGCAACGATTTTAGCTACTGGTGGTGCCGGAAAAATCTATTTATATACTACAAATCCAGATGTAGCCTCAGGAGATGGGATTGCCATGGCTTATCGGGCAGGGGCATCTGTCTATAACTTGGAGTTTTTCCAATTTCATCCAACTTGTCTTTATCATCCATATGCAAAATCATTTCTGATTACAGAAGCTATGAGAGGAGAAGGAGCAATATTAAAAGACTTGAATGGACATGAATTCATGGAAAAATACCATCCTGCAAAAGAATTGGCACCACGTGATATTGTTTCTCGAGCAATAGATTCTGAGTTGAAACGCTCTGGAGATGATTATGTTTTGCTTGATATAGCGTCTTACAAGTCATCAGAATTTATTAAAAACCATTTTCCTGGAATCTATAGCCAATGTTTAGAGTTTAATATCGATATAACAGAGGAACCCATTCCCGTTGTTCCCGCAGCGCATTATTGCTGCGGTGGTATAAATGCCGATATTGATGGTACAACAAACTTGAAAGGATTATATGTGATTGGAGAGTCTGCCTACACCGGACTTCATGGTGCAAACAGACTTGCAAGCAATTCACTCTTGGAAGGACTTGTATGTGCTCATAAATGTGCTCAAAAATTAGTGGAAAAAGACAAAGATGCAAAAGTAAAGGAATTTCCCCCCTGGGAACCTGGAAATGCAATTCCATCCACCGAAGCAGTCGTTATTACTCAAAATTGGGAAGAGATAAGGCGATTTATGTGGAACTATGTTGGTATTGTTCGTACGGACAAGCGCCTACAGAGAGCTAAGAAGAGAATTAACCTACTCCTTGATGAAATCAATCAATATTATTGGGATTTTAAAATAGAAAAAGATCTAGTAGAATTAAGAAATCTTGCTACAGTAGCAAAGATTATTATCGTCAGCGCAATCTCAAGGAAAGAAAGTAGGGGCATCCATTACAACGTTGATTATCCAGATAAAGCAAGTAGTTCCAGAGATACAATTATCAAAAGACCTTGGTAGGGAAACCTCTAAAAAGGATATATAAGTATAATTTATATTTCTATGCTCATTTATCAAAGGTAATTTTTAATTTTATTAATTTGTTTTAAATATTTGAACTTTCATTAACTTTAAATGGTGTTAAAAAATGAACGTGGGAAAAAGAATAAGACTTGAAAGGATTATTGATAGAGAAAGTAGAAATACTCTCATCATTCCGATGGATCATGGCTTTACCTTGGGTACCATCAAGGGTTTAAGTGATATGGCTAAGATGGTCGATAAAGTAGCTAAAGGAGGAGCTAATGCTGTGTTGATGCATTCTGGAATGGTTGGGGCAGGTCATAGAGAGCACGGGAGGGATATAGGATTAATTATTCATCTATCAGGAGCGACGAATTTAGCTCTGGATCCCAATAGGAAAGTACTAGTATGTTCTTGTTCCAGAGCATTAAAAATGGGGGCTGATGCATGTTCAATCCATATAAATATTGGAGCTGACGATGAGCCAGAAATGTTAAAGGATGCTCATCAAATAGTTGAAGCTTGCAGAGAATGGGGGATGCCCTTAATTGCAATGGTTTATCCTAGAGGGCAGAAAATAGCAGATGAAAATGATCCAGAGGTCGTAAATATAGCTACGAGAGTAGGTGCCGAATTGGGAGCTGATATTGTAAAAACGAACTATACAGGAGATATTGAATCTTTCAGAGAAATCGTAGAGGGGGTACCAATCCCAGTTATAATAGCTGGTGGCCCAAAAATTGATACTACACAAGATCTTCTTCAGATGGTTTATGAATCAATACAAGCTGGAGGATCAGGAGTAGCTTTTGGAAGAAATGTATTTCAATATACAAATCCCCCAAAATTAGTGAAAGCCCTCACAAAAATAATTCATAAAAAGTATTCCGTAGAGGAAGTTATAAAAGAGATGGATTATATTTAGCTTTAGAGTAAAAGAATGGAATTCCATAAAATTTATCCGCTTTTCAAAGAGAAATTAAAAGCTGAAAAGGAAGATAGGGTCTTTAGAGTTATATTATCTTTTAAAAATGTTGAAGATAAAATCAAATTCAAATCAAGTTATCAAAAAGATTGCCTCCTTGAATTCGAGGCTCTGCCCTTATTAAATTTAGAATTATCTCTAAATGAGATTAAGAAACTTAATAAAAACAATTCTATTTTAAGTATAGAAGAGGACCAAGAATTATTTTTATCTACAAAGTCAATTTCAGAATTTATCGATCTGGATACTTATCGAGAATCTCAAATCGTTTATACGGGGAAAAATGTGTCTGTCGGGCTTATTGATACTGGTGTCTATCAAAACATAAAAGGCCTTTCAAATATAAATATAAAAAAATTTCTTATATCAGATGAGAACATTATAATTTCAGATAAATTAGCAAAACAATCAACTGCCCATGGGTCGTTGATGGCCGGTATATTAGTTAACAAGCATGAAAATAATAAGAATAAGTTTTTAGGGATTTCACCTGATATAAAGATTTTAGATTTCGATATATCAAATGAACGTTCTAAGTTTTACTTTTCCTCGATACTCAAGGTCTTAGACTATGTGAAAAAGAAAAAGTTAGAGTTTGATATTTTACTCATTCCCTTTAGTACCCAAAAAGCATCGGATGGAAAAGATATTCTCTCTCAAGTACTTAATGATTTAGTTGATGGAGGAAATATAATCGTTTGCCCATCAGGAAATTTTGGTCCAAATGCTTACAGTATTGGAAGCCCTGGTGCTGCAGAAAGAGTAATAACAGTGGGGAGCTTGAATAAATTGGGGGGCATTTCGAGATTTTCAGGTCGAGGACCCACCTTAGATGAGAGAAATAAACCAGATTTCTGTTTTCCTGGAGAAAATGTAATTGTAGATTTATCCGAAAAGATTAAAGTTAAAATAACTGGAACTAGCGCTTCAGCGGCAGTATGTGTTGGAATAGTCTCTTTATTAAAAGAATACAATCCCCAATTAACCCCAGATGAAATTGTTGATATATTAAAAAAATCGAGTGAAGATCTTAATTATAACCCTAATGATCAAGGATACGGAACAATAAGTATTTCCAAACTTTTTAAGGATTTGGGATTGTTTCATGAAAAACTCGTTCCATATACTTATCTTTTAAAAAAAAGCCTCATCTACACCGTTGAGTGCCTTGCCGTCCTATTAATATTAACAATCATCTTATTAAATTATAGAACCTTTATTTTCTAAAAGAAGGATAAAGATGTTTCCACTTTTTCATATTGCTATCCCATTATTAGTCTTTGAAATTCCTAAGATTAATAAAAATGTCAAAGTAAATCGAGCTGTTTTAATTATAGGTTCTATGATACCAGATCTAATTGATAAACCGATTTTATTCCTTAGTTTAGGCTCGGGAAGAGACATCTCTCACACTTTACTTTTCTGGACAATTAGTTCAATTTTGCTATATGTAATAACGAAAAGAAATCTCCCAATTTCATTATCCTACGCTATGGGTACAGGGTTTCATTTGCTCTTAGATATGCCTCATATTCCCTTATTTTATCCTTTCGTCCAATATGATTTTCCAGTTACTGAAGAACCATTTTTAGTATGGTTAAATACTATCTTTACAAATCCCCTGGTTATTAGCACCGAACTTATTGGTGGGTTAATTTTAATTTCTATCTTTTTTATACATAACCTAAAGAAAAAAGAAAAACTCATTAATTTCTTGAAAACAACTTCAATATCCTCATGAGAGATCAAAGAGAGAATATTATATTTTATTAAAAAAATTAAGAATAAAAGATCAATCAATTCTATTTTTTGATGGATTGAATTTTATTTACCTATTAATCTTTATATTATCTTAAATATAACTTAAATATAATTTATAATAATCATTGCTTACATTTACGCAAATTATATTCATTATTCTACCATCATCACATGCCGTATTCTGATTATGAAAAATTGATAAAAATATTAGCCATTTTAGGCGGAATTATCGCAATTATTGAGGGTGTGTTAGGAGTTGCGGGAACAAATTTTGGAAACCCAAGCGATAATTTTAGATTAGTTAGTGGAATTGCGGCTATTGGTCTGGGAATTATAGTATTATATGCATCATTTAGACCAGATGACCCGATTCCTTTTGATTGGATTGTGTTATTAATTTTAGGTATTCTATTGGTTATTTTCACAGCTATAATTGGCGGAATTCTTGTCATAGTATCTGCCATAATAGCAATTTTAGAAGAGAATCTATAAAAGAAGCGAATCCATTAATACTCAAGAAAATAAGAAATTAACACCCTTTTTTCCTTTTTAAAGATCCAAATTCTAGAAAAAATATGAGTGATATTTGTTTATTAATTATAACAAATCTAAAACGTATCTTAAGAAGTGAAAATAAAAATGACAAGCGCCCAACTATTAAAAGTGATTCTTGATAATAGGGAACGTAAACTAATGGATATATTTGACAAAAAAAAGGATTTAATTGTATATGAAACTAAACAGCTTGATATCGCCGACATAATTGTATCTAAGGATGTAGCAATTGAAAGGAAAGAAGGAGCTGATTTTGTTACCTCAATTATGGATAACAGGCTTTTTGAACAACTTCTTAGATTGCAAGAGACATATCCAACCCCTGTTTTAATACTGGAGGGGTTGAATGATGACGTGTTTGAAAATACTGGTATGAAAATATCCTCCATCTATGGAGCATTATCCTACATTTCCTATAAAATGGGGATATCGGTTATTCCAACGAGAAATCTTGAGGATACAGCTGTAGTTATTGAAAGAATTGCCTATAGAGAGCAAATTAAGGACGATGCTCCGCTCTTGTCGAGAAAGGCCCCCAAAGGTATGTCAAAAGAAGAAAGAAGGAAATTTATCATTGAAGGGTTGGTTGATATTGGTCCAAAAAAAGCAGAAACGTTAATAGAGAGATTTAAAACTCCTTTTAGAGTATTTGAAGCAATCAAGTTTACCGAGATTACCTATACTAGAACAGGAAATCCCAAAGGGTTAAGAGGTCCTTTGGGGGATGTAAAAGGTTTTGGAACTAAATTTGTAAAGAAAAACAAGAAAATATTATTTGATAAACGAGCTTTAAAATCACAAAAAAGCCTCGACGATTTATTAGACTAAATATATGGTTATCTCGAACTCGTAATTCTTAATTTAATTAAAGAGAAAGAAAGTGTCGTTTTAAAATCGAAAAAGAAAAAATTTTATAGGTTAAATTTTATTATTAAATTAGAAATTCTAAACGATCAGTTGACACAATACAATCTTACGGGTGAGGTTAAATTATGATCTTTCAAATTATACCTGAAGAATTTATACTATTTTTTATTATTCTCCTTGGATTCCTTGGAGCCTTTTTAGATTCCAGCCTTGGAATGGGATATGGTTTA
>CAZZIC010000107.1:6249-14677 GCA_964653985.1 uncultured archaeon
TTATGCTTCCAGAACTGAAATTTCAATTCTCATGGAAAAGAATCTATGCGTTGAGTATATTGGCTTCTTTTAATAAGGTCATCTCAGGAGGAGGCTATGGTCCTGTGATGACCATAGGACAAATAACATCGGGAAGAGACGCAAAAGAATCTGTAGCCGTCACAGACTTATCAGAAGCTTTTTTATCAGGCATCGGATTTATCTTATATATTCTTTTTGGAGCATTTGATAATAATTTTCTGTTTCTTCAAGAATCACTTCCATTAATTATAAGTTTGGGATTGATAATGATTATATCGGGTATAATCGCAACTCCTCTGGGTGCGTTATTGACAAAGAAATTAGAAAAGAAAACTGCCAAAAAGATTATAGGTACTCTTTCTATAACTATTGGAATTATAATGATAATTAGAATAATTTTAGACTTTTTAAGCATTTGGCAAATTCAAGTATAACATTTTCTTTTTCATAATTTTAATAGTTTTACTTTCGAGATTGGATTTTTTTAAATCTCAATAATAATAAATGAACTTTAAAAAATTCATAAATAGATGTATAAAGAGAGAAAATAGAAAAAATAGAGATGATATTTAAAACATTTTTGAATATCTTCGTAATTGATTCTGAACTATTAAAAGCTGAATATTACGGGTGCCCCCAATCACCTCTTCGATCTTGCTCGTGTCCATGAATTCATCGATCTCAGTATTATCTGTTAATGCTAAACCCCCACAATGTCTCTGTATCTCATAGCAAAGCTCGTGTGAAAGTCTCGCTACATAATATTTTCCTTGACTACTTACATTAGCTACCCATTTTTGTGCATCTTTATTTACCTCGTCTGAGAAAAGGACTTTATCATCATAGATCGTGGCTGCTTGGAGTGCTAATGAGGTTCCCGCTGTACACTTAGCTACTAAGTCAGCTAATCCAAATCCAACTCCTTGAAAATTAATAACATTTTTTCCAAATTGTTTTCTCAAATTGGTATAAATTATACCATAAGCTAAAGCACCCCAGCAAATACCGATTCCAGATCCCATAATCCCGAGTCTTTCTGGAACCAAGCCTTCGAAAAGTCTTACATATCCATCTCCGTTGTCAGCCAAAATATAATCTTTCGGTACTTTCACATCACTGAGCATGGTGTGAGCTATATGGACTCTTGGAACGGATGTAATTTTCAATCGTTCTGTCTGAACTCCAAAATCTCTGCTTATCATCGATTGTACCATAGTCTCCCTTGGATTCTCAGGATCATAGACTCCGTAGGTGGCGAAATAATCTGCTTTCGGTCCATTTGTGGTATAAACTTTCTCACCATTGTATATGATATCCTCGCCAACTTTTTGACATGTAGTTTTCATATTAACCGCATCAGAGCCTTGATTTGGTTCTGTGATGCCAATACATCCAATCGATTCGCCAGACATCAACTCGTCTTGAACTCTATTGATTGTTTCATTATCTGTTCCAACATGTTTTTGGTAATGAAAGGTAGGATTTCCGCAGAGAATTCCACTCGCAAGTCTTGCCAATTCAAGTTGAGGATCTAACATTGAAAGGTGGGATGCTAGTAAAATCTCCTTTTTCATCCCATAAGGCGTAAAGTCCTTCCATTTATTGATTCTTTGCATATATCCATGTTCTCCTAATTCTGGAAATAGGACATACACATCTTCTGATTTATCAATTTTGGGATGTAGCTCTAAACAAAAGTCTTGAAGTTCATTACAGAAGTTTTTTTCTTCTTCATTGAGCATTGGAAAAACGTTATCATTAAATATATTGAAAACATTTTCCAAGGACATCTTTTCATGTATTTCTTCAGGGATAATTTGTTCTTGCATTTTTATCTCATACTCTAAAGATATTTTGACAATTCTTTATAAGAATTTAATTTAAGAAGAAAAATAATCTATATTAATTAAAGTTTTAAAAAACTTCAGAAATTCCACTACTTTCTTTTTAAAATGAATATCTAAAAATCAAAACATTAATTTAAGAATTCTATTATTAATATTATATATTTAGTAGTATTTTGAAATAAAATCAGTCATGAACAGATAAAATGCTTTTACTCACCATTATAATACCCATAGCGATAGTTGCCGTTGTCTTAATACTTATTCTCTTGTATAGGGATTTTTTTATAGAGAAAATAAGGAAAACCGCTTCGAGATTAAGAAGAAAAGAAAGTGAAAAAGAAAAGGAAGTTAAAAAGCAGGATTACAAAGAGGGAAGGGTGAAAATGTCGGATAAGTTAAGTGAGATCAGTGAAATCATAAAAAGAACCGAGCAAGACATTGAACTAGATGTTAAGAAGAAAATAAAACGAGCAGAACATAAGTATAAAGCGAAAGGTTCGGAATTGAAAATGATTAAAGAAGCGGATAAGGATTATACTTCTTATACATCTCAGCTTCGGTCTGCGATGCCAGAAACGGAAGAGGAATTAAAGCAAGATATCGAAGATCTCGAAGATACTATTTCCATGTTGGAATCTCTTGAAGAAGATTCCCATAAAATAGATAGAAAAAAGATTGATAGCGGAGTAGGTTTGTTCTATGATAGAATGTCACGAAAAATTCAGTCAATATTAAAAGAGACAGAATTAATTGAAGAATATAAATTCATTCCCCTTCAAAGATTAAAATATCATATATTTCTTAATATAAAAAACATAAAAGATTCTGATATCCTTCCAATAGTTAGTATTATGGAAGATACCAATCTTTTAAATAACATTATTGAAATCAATCCTACTTTTTATTTAATCTCCTTTATGGATGAAAGAATAAGCTTGACCAGTCCTGAAAAGGTTGTATTTACTTTTTGTTATGACGAACCGACTTTAAAAATTGATAAATTAAAGGAACTTACAGAATGGAAAGAGGATTATGCTCAAAGAATCTTAGAAAAATTAGAAAAAAAAGATGTCATGAAAATAGTAGATGGAACGATCAAGGTAGAGAGTTTTGGTACGGTAGAAGAACGAGAGAAATGGGATGAACTAGTCAAGGAAAAGATTCAAGAAGAAAAACGAAAAGAAGAAGAAAAACGAAAAAGGTCACGAGAACGCAGGAAAAAGTTAATGGAAAAATTAGAAAAAGGAAAGAAAATTCAGATCAAGAAAAAACCAAAAGAACCTGAAAAGGAGGGAGATACTATTGATTCAACATTAATTGACAGCTTAGATACAATCGAAGCGGTAGATAAAGAAGAAACCCCCGTAAAATTCGAAGGAAAACCTCAAGTAAAACAGCTCCCGAAAGGCAAAGAAAAAGAAGAAAAGGAAGTTATTGTTGAAAAAGATGAATATATTGATGAGCAAGAAATTAAAGATAAAGATTCTCTCATCGAGGCTATGGAGGCTCTTGATAAAGAATTAGAATTTTCAAAAGAAGATACGGGAGAAACATCAGGTAGATCTCCAACTATTGATGAGGAGATAGATGAGGCTCCTGGTTTAGAGGATTTAGTACCTGAAAAGATTCTTAACTATCATGAGAATTATTCTTTGCTTAACGGAGGGTTTGCTCAATATGAAACGATCAAAAATTATGTTGAACAAGAATTAGGAGATGTTCCCGAAGATCTCTTTAAGAATATGTTGGAACAACTAATACAATTGCAAATGATTCAATCCTCGATGAATATCGGTGAATATACTTTTTACTTATTTCAGAATATCGAATTTAACGAGAAAGAAAAAAAATTCTTGAATTACTCTGTATATAAGTCTCCTCTTTCCAAACAAGATTACATTGATGGATTAGATTGGGAAGAAGAAGATATCTTAGATACCATGAAAAATCTTCAAAATAAGGGGATCTTACGAATTGAAAGCGATAAGATCGTTATTCCGGGAATAATTCAAAAAGAAGAAAGAGAAAGCTAAATTCTATTTTTTATTTACATATCATATAATTCTTTCTAACATAGTCTTGTACTCTTTTTATCTCCTCTAAATATGATTCCCTATCTCCGAATATGTAAAACCTCACATCAGGACCGGTTCCAGAGGGGCGAAAATAGAGAGTAGAATCTTTGCTCTTCAACTGATAAATTTCTGTATTTCCTAAATTATCAGATAAAGCCTTCACACGATATACTTTATCTTTAATCTCAATTTCCTTGCTGTCATTTTCTTCAAAATTTTCCATTAGTTTAACCTTTTCGTTATCACTGGCATCAATTGTTCTATTAATGCCTTTAATTGACCAGTCGATGGCTTCATTGATAACATATCCTCTGGAAATTAATTCTGTTATTAATACTAGTGCTGGAACGGGATATTTATCAGCGATCAGAGGTAAATTGGTAGTAAATGAATAATCAGAATCCTCTCCGTTTTTGGAAACATTCAAAATATTAATGGTATGTCCACCTGATTCTTCCCACATGACAACAACGAATCTCGCTTCTTTTAATTCTTTTTGTTTCATCAGTGAAATTATTTTCTTTTTTAGAGGTGCCGGTTCCTTTATTTGAATAAGATCTCCTTCTTTCCCTTCCATATAAAGGATGCCCGAATCGACTTTTGATTGATCAACTTCCACACCGAATAGAAAATACAGAATAATTCCAAGGTGTTTATATCCAACACCAGTTAGTATATTTAAAAAGCTGGTCTCATCACCTCTTAAATCGCTGGGAATTGTACGCACATTAAGTATTTTTTTATCAAAATCCCTTGCAAGAATGTTATGCATCGCAGAATATATTTCATTTGGAATATAGGTGAAATACTCTCCGTTTTGTTTTATATAGAGAGTAATTCGATCTCGATCCGCATCTAATAATAGTACTAGATTTGAATTCACTTCATCCATAATTCTTTGTAATTTTTCTTCCTTGATAGTTTTGATCGGATTAGGGGGATTTACAGTTTCTTCAATAAGCGTAACGTTTGCTCCTAATCTACGAAAGAGATTTACAATACCTCGAGCTTTTCCTAAATAGGGCCAAATAATGATATTCTCGTTTTTAATACTTTTTAGCTCAAGAACTTTTGATAAGAGATTAAGAACGTAATCATTATTTTTCTTTTCCGCATCAATTTTCGTAGGATTAGTTGATTTTAATTTAATTTGATCAACATCTAAAGCGATTTGAGAAATCTCTTTGAATAAGTCTCCAGACATTGGAATTGGATACTCAATATAGAATTTAATACCATTCCACGATAATTCGTTATGGGAAGCTGTTAAAACTAAAATTAGACCAATATCCTCATATAAAGCCACAGAAGCTGCTCCATAAGGAGCTGACATACGGGATTTTCCCTCCTTATCCTTTTGATGATATACTTGAAATCCATCGTAATTAAAAATATCGGAGCAGTAATTTAATAACGGATCTGCGCTGGGTCTATCATCGGTAACAATAAGTACTTTAAGGTTTTTGTTGTTATTCATTTCTCTGTACTTTTGGCTTATTGCCTTAAAAACTCTGAGGAATAAAAAGAATTTTCTATTAGTTAAAATATAATGATCATCAGAAGCTCCTTCTTTTTTATCGTAAATCTGGATTCTTAGACCAGAAGTTGGAGGAACAATTGGATCGATTAATCTTTCCTCTTCTGAGGTTAATTCGGGTAAATCTAGTACTTTAAATCCATCTTCGCCTTCCCTTAACGGAATTTCTTCCATCTCAAATTTCATATTTATCATATCAATTCTTTCCTTCTTATATATAGACTAATTATTTACTAAGATACTTAGTAGTAAATTTAAGAATACATTAAATTTTTATTTTTCCTCAAAAAAAATTAATCCTCTCTCTAAATTCATAATAAATGATAACAAAAACAATATAAATCTCATAACAGAGAACAGAGATCTCTATAATTACTTAACTAAAATCTTGAATTAATAAAAGATTTTCTGATAAATTACTTTCGTGAAATGAAGATATTAGAAACCGGAATAAATGGAACTATTTTGATTAAAAATTACTGTTTTTTTTCAATTTTATTAATGGCATCTCGAAGAATGGCATGGATTTTTTCTCGATAATTTTCATTAATCGCAATCATTCCATGAGTATTGATTTCCCTCCCTCCTTCAGATAAGATTTTCTCACAGAATTCTGGACTTAATCTGTTTGGTAAATCTTGTTTATTTGCAATCCCAATAACTAAGACATCTTGGTAATATTTATCAAGTATATCTTGAATGATTTCTTTCGAAGAGTTTATATTTTCGAAAGTAGAATCAGTAACTAATAAGGCTATATCCGTTCCCTCCAAAAGGTTCTTCCAAAGAGAACGAAATTGGGATTGACCAGCAAAGTCCCAGAAAATTACTTTTCTATTTGTTTTCAAACCTTTTCCATTATAATCATTCATTATGTCAGCAGTCATCGTAGGAACATATTCTAAATCTATTTCTTTTCCACAAATTAAATGAAGCAAAGTGGTCTTCCCAACTCCACCAAATCCAATAATCGATATTTTAATAGCTCCCAAAATTATATTATCTAATTCTCTTTCAAACTCATTAAAAATCATACGGTTTCCCGACCAGCGCTCATCTTTTAGAACTTCATCATATTGATCCATAAATTTAGTCTTAATAGTTGTGATCATTGAATTAATCTGCTGGTCCTCCTCCTCAAGATCGGTACAAACCACAATAATAATTGAATCAATTATAGTGTAATAATACTTGTACGCATCTGTAGCGGTACTTTTTATTTCTGATTGACTAATTTCTTTCATAAATCCAGAAAATGCGCTTAGAAAACCTGCAAGTAGATCTCTATCAATTTCTGTATCCCCATAATTTCGAAATAATAAAGATTTTCCATCTTTTGTGAGAATATTCACATATTGAATCATACGTTAACCTAATCCTAATCTGTTTTATTTTGAATTTTAGAAGCAAAAGTAATACATTTGTTTAGACTATCTTGTTAAAACATCCAAATGCCATACATAAAAACTTGAATTTTTATTAGTTTAATTATTTAAATTAATTAAGAGAAAATAAATTTTTGCAAGCCAAGCATTTAAAAGTATAATAATTTTTCCGTATTTTAAATAAGTGAGTAATGAATGAATGAGGGGAAAGAAGAGAAAAAATTTGACATAGAAAAGTCTCTTAAAGATATAGACGAAAGTATGGGTCAGTTTGCCTCGATATTAGAGAAGTTTGGGATGGATTTAATTACCAAAATTGGCAAAATTAATACTACCATCAAAATGCTTATTGATAAGGTAGATAAATTAGATAAAGCTACTTTAGATGTAAAAGGATTAAAACCTAAATTAAACAATATTATTGAAAATCAAAATTCTCTTGATTCTGAACTTGAATTATTAAAATCCTTGATGCAAAAATCTACCACAAGGGCATCTATCAACAATATTTCTCCAGGTAAGAGCGAACAAGAATGTGGACCGAAGTCAATCATTCAACAATTTAATGAATTAAAATCAAACTTAGATACGCAAGATGCTTTCAGCATAAGAAATGATTTAGAAAAGATTAAAGAAAATATTTTTGAAGAAAGTGGTGGTAATAAAATATTATATGATATCTCCCAAGTTATCAAGGAACTGAAAACTACATCCACACTTTCAGATGATTATAGAACTCAAATAAAGCAAAAAATTAAAGCTTGGAAAGATAAGGTTTAGAAAAATAAGAGTTTAGGAGAAAGAAAGATAAATACTTACCTAAGGATTTTATTATTTCTTCTTTTTTGAATGATAAATAAGTTCTGCGATTTTCCTAAAGATTGATTTTACATTCTCTCCCGTTAAAGCAGATGTTTCAAAATAAGAAGCATTTAATTCTTCTGCTAAGTGTTGAGCCATTGGAACAATGATTTTTCTCTCATCCTTTAAATCGATTTTGTTTCCTACTAAAATTCTTGGAATTCCGCTTAATCCATACTTCACAGCGGTATTGTACCAATTTTTAATATTTGAAAATGTACTAGAGCGGGTGACATCATAAACCATAAGCATCCCGTCTGCCCCGTTGAAGTAAGGTTTGTGCAGCATATAGAATTGCGGCTGGCCAGCAATATCCCAAAGCATAAGGTTAATTGTTCCTTGCTCCTCTTCCATATTGACTTGCTCTTTCACAATATTTACTCCTACAGTTGGAACATACGTTTTCTCAAATTTTTTGTCCGAAAATCTTTTTAATAAGCTTGTTTTACCAACTGCGGGATCCCCAATAACGATGACCTTAAAAATGCTCTCAGTTTTCGGAGTAAAAGTAACTTCCTCAGAATCCTTACTCATTATATATTTGATATAAATTCTGAGTTTTTATATTTTTAGTAAACAAAAGATTATAGAAGTAAAAATTGGTGTAATTTATAAATTTAAAAAAAAGAGCAATTTTAACTTTTGTTCCTATCAAATGTATATATTAGATTATTTGAGAGATCATCCATTATAACTTTAACT
>CAZZIC010000108.1:0-14656 GCA_964653985.1 uncultured archaeon
TTTGATTAAAAGTCAATAAAATTATTGAATTCATTAATGCTTAACAACTTAATCTTTAAATCAATGAAATATTGAATTGGTTTATTTAGAATTATTGTAATTATAATCATTTACCGAAATTTAATTTTATTAATCTTTTACTTTATGCTTCCATTAAACATTTTTATATCATAACAGCGAAATATTATACCAAAACTCAAGATAATTAATGTAAGTAAACGAAAAGGTCTAAAATTAAAACATATGTTAAGAATAAGGAAGAACAAACATTAGAAGCTATTGAAAAATCAAGATAGCATCAATAATATTAATTAATTAATTAAAAGATCTTCAATAATTTATTTATATTAAAATTAGTTTTAAGGCAAGAATTAAGTTTGTTTAAACCTTCTACCTTATCCTAGCATAGAGATCCCTATTTCGTTCATATTCTTTAAGGACCTTTTTTCCTTCTCTTGTCTCCAAGGAAAGAGTGATATCCGCATTCCTACTTAAAGAACCCGTAAATATTCCCTTTCCATCGGCAAATATAGTAATATTTTGACTTGCAAATTCCGGAGGGGCATTTATAATTAACTTATCTCTTTGAATATGAACATCTAAACCGATCTTTTGTTCTTTATATCTTCTTGCCCCCGAGCGAGGATATTTTTTATACTCTTCGAATTTATCCTTTGATTTAATCGGGTGTACAGGATTTATAACGATATCTTGACCAAAGCTATAAATTTCAAACGCTAATCTCCCGGTTTGAAAGTCTCTTACTTCGACAACGGGTCTTGCCAAATCTTTATCTCGAAATCCCGATGGTACTTTTACTGTCATTCTAACAACCAATACTGTGGATATATCTCCTCCTTCAATAAAAATGATCGTATCAATTATTGATGGAAGCATTCCAAGCTCAACTCTCCCAATGAATCGTTGAACCGCATCAATAGCTGAAGATGAATGAACGACACCAACCATTCCCACTCCGGAAAGTCGAAAATCGGTATAAATTTCAAAATCAGATGTAGTTCTTACCTCATCATAAATCGTAAAATCTGGTCTTACTAAGAGTAAAATATCTGCGGAATTTTCCAAACTCCCTTCTAATCGAGTATATTGAGTAATTTCTGGTCGAACTTGAAGGTCTCGTACACTTTCGAGGGTTTTAACAATCTTTTCTTTCTCCAAATAATGATTTGCTAAGGCTGCACAGAAAGTAGATTTACCCGCTCCCGGAGAACCGCATACAAGAATTCCTTCGGCAATTTCTAATCTTTCACGTAAACTTCTATCAATAGAATAATCTTCTAATTCTAAAGAAACTAAAGGTCTTACCGCAGTTATTTCTACATCGTTTGAAAAAGGAGGTCTTGTGATAACAATTCTGAATTCTCTTAATTGACCTACGGCTGCTCCTTCTTTGTCAATTTCGATAAAAGAGTGATCATCTTCTCTGATGAATTCAATAATTTCTAAGGCGATATCTTCGATTAGCTTTCTCCCCGTTGGTTCTTCGCTAATTTTCTTTAAATGCCAATTTCCTGGGCTCCCCCGTTTAGCATACGGCGGTAAATTTCGTTTAAGATGAACGCTCATTGTTTCATCATCGAAGTAATCCAACAGCTTCAATTCAACTGGCTCTCTTTCTGGAAGTTTACGTTCCTTTACGAACATTACATCCAGCCCTTCAAATATCCCAATATCACCTTGAATTCTATCGGCAGTGATTAAAATGGCGCCATGATTCTTTGCTTCCTCACGTATGAGAGCGTCTAATTCTCCGCCTGGTGCCATTTTAATTTCTTCTCGTGTGGGTCTTTCTCCGACCATAGAGAGAGTAATTTCCCCTTTTTTACTCAATGTTCTTAACTGTTTTAATACATTAATTCCATAGAACCCGATTTCTTTCTTAATATTCGATCTATATTCTACCTCGGCAACTACTACACTTGGAATTAAAATTTCGGGATTGATTCCTAAGTCTCCATCCTCTATCAAATCCAAAATTAATCCGTTAAAAATTACAGAAGTATCACATGCAAAAGTATCGGTCATTTTTTTTATTCACCTTGAACTTTACGTTGTAATATTTCAAACTTTTTAACACTATAATAGGTTGGCTTACTTAATCTGTCAACTGTTGCGATTATCAAGTCTTTTCGCGAACTCATCGCAACACGAGAGATTTTATCAAGATCTCTCAATTCTATAGGATTACTTTCAAAGACAGGAAAAATCAGATATTTTGCCGTATCCTCTTTAAAGTCCGCTCCACGTTTAAATACACGAAAATCAATCCCATCTCCATATCCAGTCCTTACTATGTATCCACGTTTTCTTAGATCCATATAAATTATATACTTCTGCCATAAGCGCTCATCGTATTGGCTAAAATAGGTTAACAACCCTTCAAAGTCATATTGAGGGTTGTCCTTGTTATTTCCTTCCCATAATAGAATTCTCTGCCTTTCATATAGTAAAAGAATTTCTATGGGATCTAAGACTAATATTTTTTGATTTTCTCTTACTTCAATAGTACCGATGTAGGAATTCTCATAGAACTCTTCTATTCCTTGTTCATCACGAACAATGACTTTATTCTTTTCTATGGTTCCCTCTATTTGAACTTTTTCTGTAGAATCGTCAGACATAGCCTATTTAAAAATAAGCTTTCCTAACTAATGAATTTAACCCCAAAAGATTTACTCTGAAAAGTTAATTTACAATGCTAAATTCTCAAATTTGATATAGATATGGATAAAATGCGAGAAAAGCTCTTAGATCGCTTAAAGGATGGTAAAAGGATTGTATTTATGGGTATCGGGGAAGTAAAAATGACCGATGATGGTGTTGGTCCTTATATAATCACAAATCTCCTTGACTATTCCAATGATAAATTTCTGTTTATGAATGCCAGCATCGATCCCATGGCCAGAAGAGATCAAATTGAACGTTTCAACCCTTCTCATCTTGTTCTTATAGATACTTGCACACTTAAAAAACCTCCCGGGACAGTTGCTATCCTCGAGCGAGAAAACATTAAAGACTATGTACCAATCTCCTCTCATACTATTCCGATTCATGTGGTTATAGATCTATTAAAAAGTAACATTAAGGGTCTTGATGTATTTATGATAGGAATTGTTCCAAAAAGTTTAGAAGGATTCGAAACTCTCACCAGATACAAAGAAGGGGAATTAACCTTAGAAGAGATTAATGAGAATGAGGATCTTCCCTTATTTGACTTCCAACTCACCGATCCGATTCAAAATGTAGCCGATAATCTTATTGAAGTAATTAAAAAAGTAGTAAAAGCTTTATCTTAATCCCTTTTGCTCCTTCTTTCCGATAATTTTGTAATATGATCGACAATTATGTTGATCGTGTTAGAGACAATCTGTTTCTCCGCCTCTTTAAGGTCGTTTTTAAACTCTTCCAAAAATTCTACAATTTTATCTGCTTTTCTAAGTTTTCGCAAATAATCCGAACCCTTTTTATTCAGTGAGCCTCCCCATACCATTTTACTTGAGTTCCTCGATAATAATTAATTCATTAAAAGAAAGGATTACTATAAAAATCTACTGGTCTAAATAAATGATTATTCAATAAGAAATCTTTCTTAGGTAAAAAAATGTTGGAGGATTATGATTTCATTTTATTGAATTTTTCAAATAAATTTTCAACTTCATTTAAGCATAAATTAGCTTCATCTAGGATCTCTTCAGAATCTGCTTTTGTAAATAAAGAAGATGGTCCCTTGCCTTTTTGTTCATTTCCATACATCGCATCTTCTCTTAAATTTGAAAGTTTTTCAGAAATTAAAGCTAACTTTGAAATTCTTTGTTTAAAGACTTCTGGAAACTTTTCTCTTTCTTTTTCTAATAGCGGTCCTACATTATGCCATTTGGGAAAATCAATGCCAACCAGTCTTAAAGCCGCTTTTAATGCTAATTCAACCCCCTCTTGAGATTGACGAATGCTATAAGCGAAGGCATCTTTTTCTAAAACTCGTTCGGCAGTTTGTAGACGAAGATTTGCTTGTTTTAAATAATCCTTAGCTAGTTCAATTTGGCTCAAATTCAAAAATCTCTCCAAATTTAATATTTAAGTCTAAATAATGCTTATCTCCTTCTAATTTCTTCCTTTCTATTCCTTGTTTTTTCACGATTTTTTGTATTTTGTTAAGAAAATTCTTTAATACCCCTTGATCATACAATATTTTTAAATCGAAGGAAATGTCTATCATAAAATAATTAATAGTTAATTCTTCAACATCCCTGCAATGATAGTTAATTGTTGGATAATATTCCTTTGAGTTCAACAATTCTAATTCTTCTTGGATTAACGGATTTTTACTAATCATATGTAGATAGGATGATCTTTGCACTAATGTCATTCCTAATTCCTTTGTAATTAAGAAAATATCTAAATCACTTTCCTTTTGAGCCTCTCCTCGGGATAAAGAACCATATATCCCAAAAGATATGAGGTTTTCTTCTAGATCTTGTTTTAGGCACTTAAAAACCTTTAAAATCAAATGAGCGTATTCTGATTGCTCCAACCATTCTATATTTAAATTATAGCCATAAGAAAATGTAAATAGATTAGGTGATAACAATCTATAATATCTTTTTCTCCCAATTTTCTCAAAAACAAATAACCAATTTGCCTTTTTAATTTCACTAATATAGTTTGAGGGATATTTATTAATTAACTTTTTAGCATCCTTAAAGGAAATTGGCTCTTCTTTAAAATTGATCCATAAAGAAGTATATTTTTTGGCAACCCAAGTTGATAGCCAATTCATAAGTTATTTCCCTTTTTTTATTATAAAATAAGTATATCACTTATTTAAATATCTTTAATTTAGAAAATAAAAAATTATATTTTGTTTGGTAAAATTTTTGGAGTTGTCTTTAATTAGTCAGAACTTTAACTTTCCGCTCTTTTTTTAATATGACGCCAAACAGAATCCCACATATAATCATCATCTCGTTCCTTAACCTCAAAGTTATTCGTATGCAGCCAATCAGTTAAAGCTTTTTTAGTTTCTTCATCATAATTTCCATGGATCTCACCCTTGTAAAACTCATCTTCTTTTAACACCTTTTGAACTGTCTTTAATACTTCACCCTCGAGTTTCACTTTATCTTCCGGATCATCTCTCTGAAGCATACACAGATCATAGATTTCAAAAACTTTCTTTAATTCTTGGATGGGAGTAGGATGCTCATCTACTCGTATGTCGATATATCTATCTGTCCCACCATCATAAGCTCCGTCTTCTTTAACAATTAAAATTGCTGCAGACTCTCTTCCTCTTTTATCTCCTCCTTCTGCTTGAGCAGCTTCTAATGCCGTAAAAAATCGTTCTACTAAATCACCCTTTGTGTTTTCAAATGCTTGAGCCATTGCAGGGATTACCTTATCAGAGGCTAAAATATTACCCTGGCAACAATAATTTTCACCAACGATATGTCCAGCCCAATCGAAACAATCCTTTCCTGTAAATGATGCCGCATTTCCGGACGAATCTACAATTCCGACCTGTCGTTCCTCTTTCATATCATCATTCTTAGTTAAAATTTCGATAATTTCTTCTGGAGAAAAATCCATTTCCAACAGAGTTAATCCTTTAGGTCCATAAGAAGTATTTGCAAATGCTTGAGTGGCTATTGCTCCGACATTAGCTTTGGCAAACGCTACAACCGTACCAACAGCCACGAATTTAGATTGAACTGCGACACCCCATTCTTCATTTACTGGATCATATGCTACTATAGAAAATGTCATAATATTATCTTTGTTGGAAACCTTAATTAAATTTTTTTCTTACTTTGATAATTTAATCTTTTTAACCTTTAAGATGTAAATATACATTATACCTCAATTTGATAATTCAATATATTTCGAATATAATTTGAATAAACTAGGAAAGGTTAAAGCATGAAAAGAGAAAATTTGAAGGGAAAAGTCGCTATTTTGTTTGGAGCTTGTGGAGGAATTGGAACAGAAATAGCCAAGATGTTGGATAATGAAGGAGTAGAATTAATCTTGGCTGATATAAATAAAGAAGGGTTAAAAAGATTTCTCAATCTTGTTGATGATCCCTTTTTGTATGAATGTGATATCACCAATCGAGAGCAGATAATAGAATTATATCAGAAAGTATTAGATAAATTTGAGAAAATTGACATTTTGATTAACACTGTTGGCATAATCATTCCCAATTTGTTTGAAGATACAAGCTATGCGGAAATTGAAAGACAAATCAATATAAATCTAATTGGTGCGATAAATTGTATTAAGGAAGTTATTCCAATTATGAAGGAGCAAGAAGAAGGTTATATCATCACAATCTCATCTCTGGCTGGGATTGTTCCGGAAACCTACAGCTCAATTTATACCGCAACAAAATTTGCTTTGAGAGGGTTAAATCTTACACTTAATCTTGAATTGAAAGAGCATAATATTATTGTTTCTACGATTTTTCCCGATTCTGTTGATACCCCTATGCTTGAATATGAAGCAAAATGTGAAAGCGGATCGCCGCTAACTTTTTTAGATGATCCTGTCCCTCCTGAAGATGTGGCTGATGCTGTTTTGAAAGCGATTTTGAAGAAGAAAGCGGAGGTTTGTGTCCCTCGTTCTCAAGGTATTCTTTCGAAGTTTATAATGTGCTTTCCAAAGGCAGTTCAACGGTTATGGCCAAAATTTGAAGAGAAGGGACGAGAAAATAAACAAAAATTTTTAGAAAAGTTGGAAAAACAAGATAATTAACCCTTTTTCCTTTCGATAACTTAAAACGGTCATTAAAGTATCCAAGCAATAAGTAAAGCCATAAGGATAAGAAATGAAATAAATCCAACTCCGAGCCAAGAAAACAATGCATTTTTTATATAATTTATATTAAACGAAACTGCTTCTTGTGGACATAATTCTGCACAACAGTAGCAAGAAATACATTTACTTTTATTCCAGATTGGAGTTTTAACTTCTGACGATTTCTCTGGAGCTTTTAAGGCATCCACGGGGCAATTATTGATGCAAGTTTTACATAAAGTACATTGAGAAGGATCAATTTTAATCGATGCTTTAAAAATGGTTTCTCCCACATAATCCGCTAACCATTTAGGAAGGGGAACGGAAACAGGTTTCAATTTTGGTTTTTTAAATTTTCTTTGGACTTTTTCAATATCAACCCCTAAAATTTCAATATCCTTTAAAATATTAGTACCCAAGCCTTTTTCTGCCGCCTTTCCTATATGTACAACTTCACTTGATTTAAACCCGACTAATTTACACACTACCGTATCAATTGCTACTCCATCAAAACCAGCAAGAATCAATCCCAAGTCAACTATGTCCCCTTTTGTTGGACCGTTTCCTTCTTGGCATAGATATCCATCTACTACAGTCAATTGAGGACTTGAAACCGAATAAATATCAGCCAGTGCGGAATTAAATTTTTCCAAAGAAGGGAATCTCGCATGGGTTCTCGGTTTATTGCCGAGGATAACTGTCCCGAACATATTTTTTATAGAACATGTTAATAAGCATTGGCTATGAGTTTTAATTTTAGGAATATTTATGATTAGATCTGCTTCCTCCAGTAAAATGGATGAAGAGAATTCTTCCAAAACTAAAGGGTTCTTTACTCTATAAATCTTTCGCTTAGTTTTTTCAAAAGGTGTCCATTCCACGTTTTCCTCCTCACAGACTTTTTTAATTCCGCTTCCTTCAAAAGCTTTTTCCGTAGCTCCCATTGTTTTGGTTCCACTAGATTCAGCGACTATTATCTTTTTAGGATTATATTGTTTAACCCACTGAATAACAGATCGTACTATTTCGGGATGTGTAGTTACCGCTCTCTCAGGAGCCTTTCCCATTAGAATATTCGGTTTAAGTAAAACCTTTTTCGGTTTTTTATCTAAAAGTTTTTCTGCTCCAATCAAATCTAAAGCTTCAAATACCGCAGATTTGATATCGTTTTCCTTGACTATTTGAATAGAAACCTTTGAATCTATTCGATCATTCATTTTTATACTTAAAATAAACTCTCAACCAACTATATACTTTTTTAATTGATAATTTGCATTTTTTCTTTTTAAAAATTTGTATAAAATAAATGAATATTACTTCTAAGACACCTTCAAATTTTAAAAGTCTGGGTTCTAATTAGAAAAAAAGGATTCGAAACGTTTTTTAATCTGAAACTCTATAAAAAAATTGGAATACAATGACACAAAAAAAATCAGAACATCAAGATATCCAACATCCCTCGGAAAGTGGGAGAGGAACAAGAATCGATAACGCTCCTCCTGATTTATATGATCCCGATGCACCGAGATTGGGGCGGCGAGAGAGCGAGCCACATTCTGCGGAAGTTTCCTATATGCACGATGTTCTAACTACCAACTTTCCAAATTCAAGAACAATTTGGGATTTACATCACTATTTTATTGGGAAAAAGGGGACTTTAAAGGGAGAAGAAATTGATATATTATTTGACATCTCCTTTTTTAAAGATCTTCGGATTCCATATACTTTATCTTCCTATAAAGCTCAAGAGCATAATGGAAAAACCCCCGATTTAGTTATTAATGTGCTGTCTAAAAGTACTTGGAGAAACGATCTCAGCGAAGTTGTCGATAAATGTAAGGACCTAGAAATACCTGTTTATGTTGTTTTCAGTCCGTACAAAGTTACCACTAAGATATATCATCCTCCATTTTTACGAGCATACATACTACAAGAGAACAATAATTATAAACAAGAAGAATTAGATCAAATCACTTTAGAAGAGGGCGAGGCAATAAATGAGGAGAAAATTATTAATCTTAAGGATAAGCTTCCATTTTCACTAGGATTAATGAAGCTAAAAAGAACTCATAAGGGAATGCAATCTCTTTATCGTTTGGTGTTTATAGATCCCTCCGTCCCTAGAGTGTATCCTACAGAATTGGAGAAAAAGTTGGAAGAGAAAGATAAAATAATAGAAGAGAAAGATAAAATAATAGAAGAGAAAGATAAAATAATAGAAGAGAAAGATAAAACAATAGAAGAGAAAGATAAAACAATAGAAGAGAAAGAAGAGGAAATAAACAATTAATTTAAGAACACAATTGGAGAAATAATGAATTCTTTAATAAATATAACTTGATGCTCTGTGATTAACTAAAAATCTCGATTTCAAATTGAAGATCTATTATTTCAAGTCTTGAAGAATCTTTTTAAAAAATTTAAATCTTTAAATCAAATTCCTTCTATCGATGAATTTTAATTTTTTTAAGCTATTGTAGCCTAAATTCTATAATGCTATAGTTTAAAGTTTATTTATTCCTAAGTTAATTGAATTAATAGGAAGGTTTTATACTCATTTGTCATTTTAATTTAATCAGAAAAGGTGGTACTTATTTCGATTGATTGGATAAAGGCAGAAAAAAAACCAAAAAAATCTCAAAAGGTCAAAGGACGAGATTTAGTGCGATTAAGAGTGAAAATTAATGAGTTAGAAAAGGAATTAAATAATAAATTGAAAACGATAGAAAAAATTTCCAAGGAGATGAATGAATTTAGTCTTGAACTTAATGAGAAAACAAGAGTATTAAATCAGATTAAAAGAATCTTTGAGTCAAAAGAAGTTCTTACGAGGGAAGATTTTGAAGCCCTAATGAGAACTTCTGATAATATCTCAATAAAAAAATGAAGTAATTGTACACCGTCTCCCAAGTAAATTAAATACTTGATAAAAACTGGCTTATTGTAAAAATTTGTTTCTCTAAGGTTTTAGATAACTTTTCCTTAAACCTTTCTTTAGCTTCTTCAATCTCTTTCTTAGTCATCGTAAAATCTCCGATAAATTGATTAATGTAAAGATTTTTTATTTTTTTTACAATCGGGTAATATTTTTTTTCAGAAATATCTTTATCTAACTGTATAACAAACTTAGTCTTGCTTAAATTATCTATCGTGTAGAGATATTTATAATCGCCGATACTTATACTGTTCAGACTTTCATCAAACCCATCGGCAAAATCCCTAAGTGATTTTAAAATACGAAGGAGCCAATCAAGATTTAGATCTTCTGGATTTGCCCTCCCATTCTTATATGTTATTATCGGATTTTCATCTTCATCTAAAACGAAAATTCCTTTTACTTTGTCCATTTTATTTTTTCACCTTCCTCGTTATGTGAATCAATTATATCTTTACCATTCTTATATAATGGAAAAATCATTTCATTTTATAAAAAATATCAATTATAAATTATAATTTTATAAGCGTCAAATGAGTTTCTTTAATTAAAAAATTTTATACCTTTTGATATTGATATGCCTACTTTTAAATAAAAGCTTTTTAATCTTAATATTAATTGAATAAAAAGCTATTTTGAATCTCTAATATTTATAAATCATAAATTAACAAACTTAGTTGAAATAAAATGGTCTTAGAATTATTTGAAATTGTAAGTGGAACTTTTAGCATTATATTGGTATCTCTATACCTTTATCTGGGTATAAGAATATCTTCAAGATTTTTTGATTTGAAACAGAGAATTTATTTATATATTGGTTTAACGTGGATCTTTATGGCTGAACCCTGGTATCCTAGTACAGTTTCCTTCATAATTAGTTGGTTTAACGGTGAGGGGTTAATAAATTTCCCTAGAATCTTTCTTGTTATCGGAAATCTATTTTTACCCGTTGCTATTCTTGCATGGATGATGGCGTTTAGTTCGTTGTTATACAAAGAAAAAAGGCAAATCGTTATGGGTTTAACAATCATTTCATGTCTTATATATGAAATTATATTCATTTATTTCCTCATAGTTGACCCATCCTTTCTGGGAACAATGGTCAGTCCTGTTGATTCAAGCTATGGTCTGTTTATGACGATCGTTCAATTTTTATTACTAATAACGATATTCATAACAGGTTTAAGATTTGCCTCATCAACAACAAAATCTAAAAAACGAGAACATATCATAAAAGGAAGATTCTTACTATTGGCTTTCTTTTCTTTCTTCATCGGAGCTATTTTAGATGTATTTAGCAATATTTCGGTTGTAATTTTTATCACCGGAAGGATTTTACTAATCACTAGCTCCTTAGAGTTCTACATTGGTTTTATATACCCAGAAAAAGTTAGAAATTATTTCCAAAAATAAAACAGATTTAATATCACTATTTCACTTTTTTTTTATTCCTAATAAAGTTTTAAAAGATTAATTATATTATAGATTTGAATCGAAAACTTTATTGAAAATTATCTTACAGTTTTGATATAAATGGTAAAATTAATCAGAGATTTTTTAATCCTTAATCATGCTGGGATTACAATATTCGAGTATTTATCTGATAAAACTATTCAAGGAGAACTTGTAGGGATGTTGATGAGTGCTTTAGATACATTTGCAAACCAAATTGATGAAGGAGGCCTCCAAAACTTTGAATTAAGTGATACAAGATTTAGTCTATTAAAGAAACATAGTCTAATTTTTGTAGCAAGTTCTTCCCAAAAAGTTAAAGAAAAGAATCTCTTAGAAGAATTAAACAATATTACCGAGCTTTTTTTTAAGAAATACGGAATTGAGATAATGAAAGAATGGGATGGAGATACAACGTGCTTTCGCGAATTTGATGAGATTGTTGAAAGATCTGTAGATGATAATGTTTTAGATTTTTTAGATGGCATTTAACCTCACCTTTTTTTCAATTAATTACTATTTTGATTAAATTTTTTAACTTTTAACCTTTATTTATGCAAATATTATTGAAATTTTGTGATATTTATGGAACAGTTGGATAAGAGATTAAATTTAATTAAAAATGAAAAAGAGATATTTGAGTTTTGGGAAAAGGAAAATATCTATTCATTGATTAAGGAGAGAGAAAAGGATAAAGAGATTTGGAGATTCATTGACGGCCCTCCTTATACAACAGGCTCTATTCATCCTGGGACTGCTTGGAATAAGATTCTTAAAGATTATCTAATTAAATACAAAAGGATGAGAGGGTTTAAAGTCACAGATACCCCAGGATATGATACCCACGGACTTCCGATTGAAGTTCAGATGGAAAAAGAATTGGGTATCGAGAATAAACAGGAAATTTACGATTATGGTGTAGATAAATTTATTAAAAATTGTAAGGAGTTTGCAGAGAAAAATCTCAGCATTATGAATGAGCAATTCAAGAGTTTAGGTTGCAATTTCTGGGATTGGGATAACCCTTACATTACCTTCAAGAATAGTTATATTGAGGGGATTTGGTGGACTCTAAAACGCGCTTGGGAAAATGATATGCTCTATCAATTCTACAGACCTCTTAATTGCTGCCCTCGTTGTGCTACCGCCCTAGCAAAGCACGAGCATGAATATGAAGAAATAACAGATACAAGTCTATTTCTGAAAATCAAGTCTATAGATATGGAAAAAACATACTTTGTCATATGGACAACCACACCATGGACATTAGTCGCAAATACTGCCATTATGGCGAATCCTACGGCAGAATATGTGAAGGTTTATATAGAAGATTTAGATGAATATTGGATTTTATCAAAACAATCAGTTACCTTTTTCATATCTGGGAATCTTGGCTATAAATATAAGATAGTAGAAGATTTCTATGGCGAAGAATTGGAAGGAAAGAAATATGAGCATCCCCTTATCGATGAGGTTCCATATCAAAAAGAATTATCGAAAGAAAGTGATAAAGTACATTCTGTAATCTTATCTGAAGAATATGTTTCGGTTTCAGAAGCGGTTGGATTAGTACACACAGCACCTGGACATGGACCCGAAGATTTCGAGGTTGGAGTAGAATATGGTTTGCCTATTTTTAATCCGGTTGATATAAGAGGTAATTACAAAGAAGAAGCTGGAGAATTTGCCGGGAAAAATATTTTTGAAGCAAACCAAGAGATTTTAGATTTATTAGAAGAAAAAGGAACTCTAATCTTAACAGGAGAAATTGAGCACGAATATGCCCATTGTTGGAGATGTGGCTCTAAGCTTGTTTACCGAGCAACGAGACAATGGTTTTTTAAAACAGAAGATTTAGCTCCACAATTACTGGAAAAAAATAAAGAAATCTATTGGATTCCAGATTGGGCGGGAGATAAATGGTTTAAAAGTTGGTTAACGACCCTAAAAGATTGGTGTATCTCCCGACAGCGTTTCTGGGGAATACCATTAAGTGTTTGGATATGTGATAATGACGATTGTCAAGATACTATTGTAATTGGGTCTGCTGATGAGCTTAAAGAAAAAGCAGGAGAATGCCCGGATGATCTCCATCGACCTTGGATAGATGAAATAACATGGGGATGTGAGAAATGTAAAAAAGGTACCAAGAAGAGAATTAAGGATATTTTGGATGTTTGGTTAGACTCTGGTTCGGTTATGTGGGCTTCCCAAATGGTTTATGATGGGAAGAAACATTTTGATACTTGGGAACCTGCGGATTTTATCCTTGAAGGAAAAGATCAAATTCGAGGATGGTTCAACAGTCTTCTCTGTTCTGCGATGATCTCTTCAAATCGTAAAAATTACGATTCTTGTTATATGCATGGTTGGATGCTGAGAGAAAATGAAAAAATGAGCAAATCCAAAGGTAACTACTTTGAACTGGAAGATTTAATAGAAGGTAATATAAAGGGGATAAAAAATGTTAAAAAATTCTCTCAAATCAAGGGGATAGGAACCTTTAGATTTTATTCAATAGGAGCAACCCAACCTGGGAGAGATTTAAATTTTAATTTAAAGGAATATACAGACACCTTCAAAATCATAAATACAATATGGAATGTATATTACTTTGCAAGTCAAAAATTTAATTTAGGTGAGTTTGATCCTTCAAAACACGAGATTGATGAGACTAAGTTCAATGAAATCGATAAATGGCTGCTGTCAAAAATCAATTCTACGATAAAAAAAGTCACAGAATTATCCGATAATTATAAATTGCCTTGGATACCGGCAGTATTGAGAGATTTTATCTTAAACGATGTGAGTCGCTGGTATATAATGTTGAATCGAGAAAAGATTGATGTTTATTCAGAGGATCCCGATAAATATAATATTATGGCTTTAATTTACGATGTTTTATACAAGTTTTTATTGATGTTAGCACCCGTAAATCCAATGCTTACCGAGAAAATCTTTCTTGAAATGTACCATCCATTTTTAGATTCAATAGGAAGAGAAAAAACTGAAAGTATTCATTTACAAGATTGGCCCAAATTGGAAGAAAAATACATTGATGAAGATTTGGAATCTCAGATGGAATTTGTAAGAGAACTAATAGAAATTATAAGGTCGATTAAAAATGAACAAAGAATTCGTTTGAGGTGGCCTAATAAAAGATTAATCATGATTCCAAAGGAGGGGATGCCAGAGCTTAAACTGGATCATTTAATAAAGAACATGACAAATATTAAGGAAATTGAGATTAAAGATTCCATCGAAGAGTCAGAAGATTTCATTAAAAAAGAATCGAAATATGCCGATCTTTACTTAGATATCTCAGTAAACAAGGATATCATTGCTGAAAGAGTTGAAAATGATTTATTAAGGAACATACAATATACCAGAAAAAGAAATGATTTGAAAGTAGGACAACCGATTGATTTGATTATTGCTACAAAAAATGAATTATTG
>CAZZIC010000109.1:0-14459 GCA_964653985.1 uncultured archaeon
AAAAATTAAGTAAATGCTATCAGATTAAGATCTCAATCTTCTTTTTCAATAGAAATAAAATTGTCTTTTATTAACTTCCTTTTTAATACTGCGATAAATTCTTTCGTATCGGGGAAAACATAAGCCACTCCTTCTCCGTTATCTTCAATCTCTATTTCCTTGTAAAATCTATCCTTAACTTTTCTATTTAAATCATTAACTATCATAATATTTAAGAAAACTATTAGCACGTTCAAAAATCCAAATGATACGGAGATAATATTGTTGAATAACGATTTAAAAAGAAGTTTTTGAGAGGAATTTAGAAAATTAAAAATATACTCCTACACAGAACTACAAAGGAATTATAAAAATTGGTAAAATATGAATTTTAAAAATAAGAATAGTCTTTACAGGTTGGGATTAGCATATTTTTTAATTCAACTTCAATTCTGGTTTCCGATTTGGGTTATTTTCTTACTTGAGAGAGGATTAACTTTTTATCATGTGATTATAGCAGATATAATTTTTTGGGGATCCGTAATACTCTTAGAATTTCCTATGGGGTATATCGGGGATCGATTAGGAAGACGTGCTACTTATCTCATTGGAGCTTTACTTGGAGCGATTACATACTTCATCATGACTTTAATCACCAATTTCTCTCTTTTAATTATAAGTTGGCTATGTTGGAGCATATTCCTTGCAACCATATCTGGGACAGATAAGGCTTACATATATGAATTGATCAAAGATGAGGGGTTGGTAGCTAAGTCAAATAACATTTTTGGATATTTTGCAGCACTCACTAGTTTTTCATTTATAGTTTCTCATTTCTTTGCAGGTTTCTTATATTCTCTTGACACAAATCTACCGATAATAATCAACTCAATCTGTGCTTTATTAGCAGGCGGAATAATCCTGACCTTACCAAATCCTAAAATAGAGGAAAATCCTCACTCTCTCCCAAAGATTAGAGAAATCGTGGTGGATGTAGCTTGGAAAAATAAACCCGTGAGAATTCTTATCTTTGTTTTGGCGTTATTATTTACTTATAGCTGGACAACGACTTTAATTTTTCAACCATTCTTAACGGAATTAGGATTAACCGTGGAACTCTTTGGAATTATTTATCTCGGCTTTACTGGATTAGGGATAATAGGAGGAGCAATAACAGGTAGATTAGTAAAATTTATGGGAGCACATTACTTAATTCTTTTTGGTGCTCTCGGTATGTGGATAGCAGTTGGATTAACGGGTTTTTTAACTGGATTTCTTGCCTTGCTTGGAATTGTATTTATTCAATTCTTTTATTATTTAAGTGAATGCCCTCTTGAAGTCCTTATCAATAATGATATCTCCAATGAATATAGGGCATCAATATTCTCCCTTTCGAAGTTATTATCAAGTCTGATGCTTCTTTTCTTTCGCCCATTTATTGGTTCTGTATCGGAGGGTTTCAATTCAAAATTTGCATTTCAAATTTGGTTTATCATTGGAATTGTACCGCTTCTAGTTGTAATATCCTTGATGGTTTATGTAATGAAATCGATCAGGTAAGATTTTATAATTTTAATTTAGATCTCATAAAAACTTCAAGGTAAAAATGAAATAGAAAAAAGAAAGAATTTTTAGCTTAAGATTATTGGAATAGAATGGATTTATAAGAAGTATTTTTTCCAAATATAAAGGGCTGTAGCACCCAAAATCACTCCAATGGGAATTAAGATTAATAATATAATTCCCAGATTTGCCAAAAGAATAGAAATAATGTTGTTCTCTTCAGCAAAGCTATAAATTTCGATTAATGGACCCAAAATAGCAAAAAAGGTGAAGATCTTAACAAATCGGTTAAGCGTTTGTGATCGTTTCTGGGACAATTCTTCGAATAATTCATTGTATTTGGTGTCGAGTAAACTGTTTTTTTGTTGTAAGCTCTCAACCATGGGAACATAATACCATTCTCTCTCCAATGTACGCCAAAGCAGTATAGAGCTTGGATTAAAATTAATTATCGTATCTTTAAGTATCAGCAAGAATAATTCTAATTTATCAGAGAGATGTTTAATCTCTTTAATGTCTTCTTCAAGGTCTTGAATTTTCGGGGGAACTTCCTTTTTAATTGAAAGTTCAGCGAGTTTACTGAACATAATTGTGTCCAAGAGATTGGTTGCGGCATAATAATATTGGGCAGTTTCAACCACTCGATTGAGATCGATATCTGCGGGACGATCATCTTTATTGTAGATATAAAGCGAATATCCGAATGCAGGAATTACAATAACATCGGGATTTAAGGCACAATTGTGTGGCCCTTGTAATTGAGAAGAGTATAAAAGCCTTTTATATTCCAAAAAGGACTCCTCAGAAATAGGAATTTTCTCAGGATTTTCAGGAAATTCAAATATTCTATGATACCAAAGACTTTTTCTAATTGGAAGGGATTCATTGCTTTTCTTTTTAAGTTCTTCACTGATCCCCTCAAAAGAGTCAAAAAAGATATTATTTTGTTCTAAAATATTTTTTAGTAGGAGGGTATTCCTCTCAATTAAAGGATTTATAACATCTGTCAGAAGTGGATTAAATAGTTCTATTAGATGTCTGAATTCTGGAACTTCCAAACTTTCATGTAAATCAACTTCAACTACAATTCGATAGACTCCCACTCCATAGTCATGATAGAAGAAGAGAATTTTTTTTATCGAAAAATTAATTCCTTCATATTCGAGAAGCTTGTCTGTAAACCGAAATCTTTTAGCGATTAGTGAAGATGGAACCATAAGAGTCCCTCCATAAACCGAAGTATATTCTGTATCCCATATCAAATCATTTGATTGTTTCCCTTCAATAAACCAATCCTTGGAATCCTTATTGTGTAACAAATTAAGTATTCTTTCTTGAATGATCGGGTATCCTTGATTCATTAAGTTGGAGGTGTTTATCATAAATCCAGTATAAAATGGTCCATTGAATAAAACCTTTTGTTTCCCGTTAATTTTCATGATATCCCCAATGATAATTTAAGAATTCATCATAAATTTTAAATTTCTTAAAAATTATTACCTAAAAATACTATGTCAGATTCACATAAAAACTATATTATCAAATAAGAATAATGATTAGATAAATGGTGAAAGAGGAGATCTCAATAGATTAAATTGAAGAATTAGTAAAATGAGCCTTCTCATAAATGAAGAAGATTTTTACTTTTGAATTATAATAATAGGCTTTTTTTTGGAGTTTTACTATTTTTTATGTAATTTATGTTTAATCCAGAAAAGTTAAAATGGACTGATATTGAATCTGAACCAGTGGAGGGTAAGGCTTATATAGATCATATAGGAACTATGAAAGAGAGAATAATGCATCAAAGTAATTATAAAGCATATAATCCTGACTCTGAAGTTGTTCAGAAATTAAAAGATTTTTTCGAAAACTCATCTGAAGAAATGAAAATCTTGACGTTAGGGGCAACCTGGTGTAAGACTTGCGCAGATGTAAAGCCTTCTTTAATAAAGGTTGTAGAAGCAGTAGATTCTCCAAAATTACGAATCTTTTTACTTGGAGGAGTTAAAACAACAATGCAGAGTAATGATGATGACTATGAATGGTCAAGAAGATCACCACCTGAGTTTCATGATCCGAAATTTGCTGTTAATCAAATCCCATTGGTTTATTTCTTTAATGGCTCGGGAAAGTGCTTAACCCGAATAGAAAAATACCCTAAAGAAGGACTATCTTTTGAAGAGGCAATTTTCAAAATTTCTAAAAAATATTTACTATTATAACATTATAAAAAACTTAAGTGATCATTATGTCAAATAAAGATAAAATAACTTATATTGATGCTACTAAGCTTGAACAATTTATGAAAGATGTTTTCATTGGTTTAGGAGTCCCAGAGGACGACGCGGAAATTATTGCCAGTGTTTTAATTACATCTGATTTAAGAGGTATAGATACTCATGGAATTCAGAGATGTAAGATGTATTATGATCGTATCAAGGAAGGAATTTATGAGGTTAAGACGAATATTGAAGTGATTAAAGATGGGCCGACTACAGCATTATGGGATGGAAATTGCGGAATGGGACATGTCATTGCCTATAAAGCAATGAAAGAGGCAATTAATAAAGCCAAGGGATATGGTCTTGGAGCGGTTGCGGTAAGAAATTCCACTCATTTCGGAATCGCAGGGTATTATTCATTAATGGCGATTGATGAGGGAATGATCGGATTGACCACGACAAATGCCAGACCGTCTATTCCCCCTACATTTGGAGCCGAACCAATGTTAGGAACCAATCCTTTAACTTTTGGTGCACCTACCGATGAAAAGTTCCCTTTTTGCCTTGATTGTGCGACATCAATAATTCAGAGAGGAAAAGTAGAACTTTATGAGCGAAAGGAGAAGGATTTACCTGAAGGAGTAGTTATTGATGAAAATGGAAATACAATGACTAACCCAACCAAAATTTTAGATAAAATGCTGGAAAGAAAAGCAGCTTTATTACCTTTGGGAGGTCCGGGAGAGGAAAAATCCGGATATAAAGGATATGGATATGCAACTATTGTAGAATTATTGTCCGCAGCATTACAAGATGGGATTTATTTAAGAGATACATTAGGAATCGAAGAAGAGGGGCAAAAAAGGTTGAAAGTAGGTCACTTCTTTTTAGCAATAAATATTGAAAGTTTCCTTCCCTTAGAGAATTTTAAGAAAACAGCAGGAAATATAATGAGAGGGTTAAGAAGCGCAAAAAAAATACCGGGGGAAGATAAAATATATACTGCCGGAGAGAAAGAATATATTGCTGGTAACGAACGGCGAGAAAAAGGAATCCCTCTGAATAAAAGTCTACAAGATGATATAAAGATAATGCAAAGCGAATTAGGGTTAGATCAATATAAATTCGAATTTTAATCAGGGATTTAAGAACCTTTTTAACAATGTTTTCTCTTTTTTACATCTATTTTATTAATAGATAGAGTATTAAGAAACTGCTCTCAACAATAGTTAATTACTCTGAAAATATTTTTCCATCAGTTCTGCCTTGGACAGGTTCACTATGGATAATAACATCTTCTAAATTACTCTCTTCTAAATTGACGATGATATCCTTTTCTAAATCAGAAACATATTTATGAACTTGAGCGATATTCAATGAACCATCAAAAAATACATGAATCTCGAGGATACAACTGTTTTTTGCCTTCCAATATTCCAATCCGTGATAACCCTTTACAAAAGAGTGTTCTCTTAGAATTTTCTCGACCTTTTTGTTGATTTGTTGAAACTCAGTATCTTGGATATCTACACAAATTAATTGATCATTATGTAAATTCGATCTTTTTGATTTAGCTTCAATATGGGAGATTATTCTTGAAATCTGTGGAGATTGCAGTTTTAATTCGTTCTCAAGGTCAGTTGTCCGATTGTGCGCTTCCTTGAGAGATAAATCTTCGTTTACTACTACCTTAAAAGAAAGAAAATAATCATTTTCAATTCTAAAAACATTTAAGTCTTTGATATCGACGATTTCGGGGTATTCAGAATGAAGAGAATGTAGTAAGTTAACAATGTTTTCTCCTATTGAGTCTTCTCCGCCCAAGGGGTTCATTTCTATGATTGTTTCAACATCATAATTAGGAAAATATTCTTTCACCATTGTCTGGATTGATTTGCTTACTTCATTTGCGTGAGCAATAGAAATATGATCTTCCACGGATAGATGAACTTCTATAAATAAAGTATCTGCGATACCTCTTACTTTTATTTCTTCTACGCCATTCACATGCTCTAACTGAAATATACTTTGTTTTAAATCTTCTACAATCATTTGATTTATTGGGTTTGTATCCAACAAATTTTCAATTCCGTCCTTAGAAAGCTTAATAGCTCCGAATATAATCCATATTGAAAGAATTACACTAAATATGGGATCTAAAAATAAAATATCAAAAAATATAGCAATTACAAGGTTTACCAGAACTATGATTGCTCTTAATGAATCTTGGAATAGGTTTAAGCCTTGTATTTTTAGAGAAAGAAGCTTAGTTTTATTTCCTTGCCAAATTAAAATTCTGGAAAAAACGATATTAATTGAGAAGGAGAAAATTAATATAATCAAACCTATTCCGGGATTTAATAACTGATAGGTCTCGTTTATAAATGCTTGAATTGCATTTATAATCAAGAAAATATAAAGGTTTATCAAAATAATTCCTTGCACGAGACTTCCTAATGAATCTATCTTTCGATGACCGTACATATGCTCAAAATCGGGAGGTTTATTGCTTTGAATGATTGAATAAAGAGTTATACCCCCAAAAACGATGTCTGTCAAGGTATCAACTGTTTCTGAGAGAAGAGCGATAGATCCCGTTAGTATAACTCCAATTAGCTTTAATATAGATTGAAATACAATTACTAAAATCGCAACTATCCCGAATTTAACCTCAGTTTTCATAAATAGCACTATTTAACTACAAAAGATTTATTTTCAAGTTTTATGAAGTCTTTACCTAATAAATAAATAAGGATAATAAAAAAATAAATTTGGTTTTTTGAATCAAAACATTCATGAACTTCTTGGAATTTTAATCTCAATATCATCAGAAATTGGGTAAGAGGAACAAGGATGAAAATAGTTAAATTTTTTATCTGCCCCCCTCCTTCCATCATTAATAGGGCTGATGTATACATTGCCAGACATTAATAAAGCACGACAAAACCCACATTCTCCTGATCGACACTTTGATGGTGGAGCAAGCTTTGCACGTTCCATAGCAACCAAAACTGATTCATCGGCAGCCGCGGGAATATTTTTTTCAAGATTCCCAATATGAACTTTAATTTGAAACACTTTTTCTGATAACTCAGAAGGAAAACCAGGAAGATTCACGATTTCTTTTATTTCCCCAAAAGCTTCTCTTCTAATTTGTTTTGGAAGTAAATCACATTTATTTAATTCCTTTTCAACAAAATTATACATAACTTGAGGACCGCATATAAAAAATGTACTTTCATTAATATTAGTGTATTTTTGAATAATCTCTGACGTTAGAAATCCTGTTTCGCAGCCTTCTAGGGAGACTTCTTCACAACTTAATACCACAACCAATTTAAATTTCTCATGGTGTTCTTTCTCAAGAGCCATCAATTCATCATAAAAAATTATATCCTTTTCATCGCTACTTCCATAGAGTAGTGTTAGTTTATAATCATCTCCTTCATGAATGATCTCTTTAATCATAGATCTAAAAGGAGTTATACCCGATCCACCCGCTAATCCGACTATATTTTTTTTATCCCGTAATGGCTCCAGATAGAAAAATCCTTCTGGTCCAGAACTTTTAATCTTAGTCCCAACTTTCCAATTATCCCAGATATAGTTAGTTAAAAATCCATGTTCTTCTTTTCTTATGGTAATATCATAATAACCTTCAAGAGCTTCATAAGGGGCAGAAGAAATGGAATATGGCCTGGTAATATAAGTTTCATCTACATTAACTTTTAAGCTCAGATATTGACCTGCTCTAAAATAAGCTAATTCATGTTGACCTTTTTCATTATCAGGGACCAACCTATATGTTCTCGTAGTTTCGGTCTCTTCTTTAATACTTTTAATCTTCAAGTATTGCTTCTCTGGATGGAGTTTTGAAACCAAGTCTTTTATTGGATCAGATTTAATTGGCTCACTTGAAGCTTTCTTTATCCGTTTTTTTCTTTCTGGAACCAGTTTTGTAAATGCAAATAAGTCCTTAGTGTTGCTTCTTATGTTGATATTGAATCGATCTTTCTTCTCATTATCTTTCATAATTAATTACCTCCTTTTTTAAGGTTGCTCAAGGTAAACAAGGCTGCAGTTTGACCAGAAGCTAATGATGAACTATAACCATGTCCACGCCTGCTAAATCCTCCCGCAAATTCTAATCCCTCAATGTGATTCTCATCCTCTCTACACATAAAACGGGTTAAAACAGAATCCCATGGTTCAAGTTCATAACCGTAAACAATACCATTATAGCTTTTTGTGTATCGCGCAAAGGTAGGTGGAGCAGCCACTTCGATCTCTTCAATATTATCTGAGATTTTGGAGCCAGTTGCTTCTTCAAATTGATCGATTAATCCTTTAGCAATTTTATTTTTTATAGTAAAGTAATCTTTAGGATCGATATCATACCACACTTCTGGTCTGAATAAGGTAGTTATATAGAGAATTGAGGTCCCAGGCGGAGAACAGTCGGGAAGTGCATTGTTTAGACACACTGTTGCTTGACCTTTTGGTGTTTGAAGCTTGGTCCAAGAATCGTAAATCTCTTCTGTATCCCCCGTAGCCATAATAAAATAACTATACTCACGAATACCTAATTCTTCAGCAGATTTATCTAAACCCAAATAAACAACAAACGCACTTAGTCCATGAATACGTGCATTAATTTCTTTATAGGCAATTTCAGGAACTTCAGATATTGGAGATATTAGTTCGTTATAAGTTAATGTAGGGGAGGCATTTGAAATAACGTATTTTGTGGAAATTTTATCACCATTTGAAGTTTCAACCCCAACAACTTTTCCATTCTCAACTAGGATCTTATCAACTTTTGTATTATATTCAATTTTTCCTCCACTTTCTCTTATCATTTTATCCAAAGCCGTAGTATATTCATGCGACCTCTTCTTTGGAATGTATGCCCCACGAGATAAATAACTATGAAGCATCATTGCAAAAATTGTGGAGTTTATACGAGATATAGGTAAACCTAAATAGCACCAATAAGCATTCATTATATCTTGTGCTTTTTTTGGGATATTCAATGCATCTTCTACATCTTGAGCTGGATAAGCGGCGGTTCTTAGAAAATTAGGATATTCTTTTAAGAGTACTTTTTGATCCGGATTTCCGTGTGCCTTTCCAATATAATTAAAGGCATCTACAAATTCTTGAGCTAATTTAAAAAAATTTTGAAGAGATTCCTTACTTCCCGGAACTTCCTCCTCAATTGCATCTATGAAATTATCAATTCCAAATGGCATACAAGTATCGATATATTCATCAGATTCAGTTATAATTACCCTATATGCTTCGGGAACAGGTACAAATTTTGCATCGATCCCATATTTCTCTTCTAGTAAATGTCTAACGCCGCCCTTATCATTTTCCGGACCCCAACTATTTAACTCATGGAGAGATGCTTCAAATTCAAATCTTCCTCTAACAAAACTTGTCGCAAATCCTCCAGGAACATTATGTTGTTCTAATAATAAAACCTTAACTCCGTGTCTTGAAAGTTCTGCGGCAGATGTCAGTCCTCCATTACCCGCTCCAACAACCACCACATCATATGAATTTTGAATGGATTGTTTCTTTTCCGTTTCTTTCATTTAACTCTTCACTTTATTTTAATTGTATTTCATTTTGAAAAACAAGATTTTCTCATTTCTGTAAATAATCTTTCAAGAATGAAATAATGATTAAATAAATATTGTTTTCATAAAAATATAAATATTCAAATTTTATTAAAAAATTGAATAACTATCAAAATTACATTATATTTAATTCAAAAAGCTATAGCTTGAATGAGGGAAATTACAAATGAAAAAAGTATTAATTGCATATGGAACGAGATATGGTTGTACAAAAGGGATTGCGGAGAAGATATCAAACGTTTTACAAAAAAAGAACTATTCAACAAATTTGATTGATTTAGACGAACTTAAAAAAAGGAAGTGGCCAGATCCAAAAGAATTCAGAGGTATAATCATTGGTACCAGTATTAAAGCCACCATGTGGAAGAGAAAAGTAAAACATTTTTTAAAAGATAATAGAGAACGATTAAATTCAGAAGATTTAAAATTTGCTTTTTTTACTTGCGGAGCTCAGGCAATTGTGGAACCTGAAAAATCACGGGAAATGATTGCCGAGAAATTAAGGGAGAAATATGAACTTGAACCAGATCTTTATGATGGATTTGCAGGAGTATTAGATTTTTCAGTAGATTCAAATGTGGGAAAAACGGGACAATTTGCCCTAAAAACAGCATCTGAAGAAATGATTAAGGATTTCGATCTTGAAATTGATATGGAAGGACGTAATGATTTTAGAGATTGGGAAAAAATTGAAAAATTTGCTGAAATGTTTTCTCAGATGTTATAATCTTAATTAGATGCAAATTTAGAATCGAAAAATCATTTCTTAGCAGGAGAAGCATAGCAATAATCACAATTATGCTTGCATCGGAACCTACCATAATATCCCCCTATGTCTCTTGACTTATGGCAACCGCAAGCATCTCGTTGACCGTAATCTTTTTTCTTTGGTATTGTTTCTCCGATTAGAGTCTCAATCTTATTAGCATCAATACAATGAGCTTGTTTTATATAAGGAATTTTGAGGAGTTCCGGTTGACAACAAGCCTTCATGTTCATGTTATGTTTTTTACAGATTACAATTAACCGATCAAGGATCTCTTTTTTCTTTTTAAAATTTAGCTCAATAGGGATTTTGGCACGATTTTTCATCCTTTTTTTTACCTTTGAGTATATAGTAGCAAAGGAAAAGATCATCTCATCCAAACCTAAAGCAGCTATTCTCTTTATAATATATTCGAACTTATTTAAATTACTATAAATCCTTCCATTACCAAAATTTTGCCAAACAATAATGGGATCAAAACGAAAACTAATTGAAAGGGAACCAAATTTTTCTTTTAACCATTTTAATTGCGAAATTCTTTCTTTTAAGGAGACTTGTAAATTTGCTTCTAATTCGGAAGGAGAATTTATAGTAAACTGAAAGTAATGACCCTTATAAGAATTAAATAAGCTTTTGTTTCTTTTGTATGAATCTATCCAATTTCGAAAGTTTTTAGACCACCATACCCAGCACTTAACATTTTCAGAACCTAATAAAACTCTAGAAACTTGGTTTTTATTAAATGGGTTTACAACGTCTACATAACCATGATGCATTCTTTCTATAACCCAGTCCATTAAAAATGCTGGAACATCCGTTCGTCGGGAACAAGAAATAATCTCTGACTGAGTAATTTTGGGTTTATGTTGGTTTTTGTTCATTTTTTAAAATCAATAAGAACTCCATGTTATTGAACATACTCCTATAATAGGTAAAAAGTAAAAAATAAAAAAGGTTATCTAACTAATAAAACATCAGAGGAGACGTCGCCATTAATGATCTTATCTGGGACTGTGCCGATTATAGTTCTCTTTAGTTTAGAATGCTGTCCTTGACATCCCAAAACAATTAGATCAAATTCCTCTTCCTTAGCCATTTTCTTAATATAGTCAGCAGGAAGCACATCAAAAATTAACCTTGTTTCCAATTCACTTCCAGCATCTTTAGCTGTTTTTTCGGCTTCTTCAATTATTCTTCTTCCTCTCTTTATATTGTCCTCATGAATCTGATAAGAGATTTGTCCCCCTGCACCAGAAGATAAGAACGTAGGATTAATTTCAGAGATTTTATGGATTACAGAATGAAAAGCAACAAGTTCACTATTATATTTCTTTTGAAGTTCAATCCCTTTTTTTAATGCATTTTTCGCATCCTCAGAATCATCAATTCCAACGATTATTTTTTTATACATAGAACCACCTTAATAATATACTTTTCAAGTAATAATTACGAAAGTCTAGTTAATAAGTTTCTTCATAAATTATTATTAAAAAATTTCAAATTCTTTTTTTCCGAGATTAATAATTATCAATTTTTCTATTTAAAAAATAAAAAAATTAGAAATATGAAAAAAATTGGTAGAAATTAATTCAATTAAATATATACTTTAAAATCTGTCCCAAGCTTTGTGAACGGCTTCTCCAGTCATTTTAATTACAGATTCCATCTCATCGGCAGGAGCCAAACCTATTTCTGGAGCTATTTTCATGATAGAAATATGTCCAACAAAAATCTTTCCCTTATCCTCATACACCACAAAACTACATGGGAATAAAAGTCCAACATTTTTGCTTACATCTAATGCTCCTTTGGCAAACTCTGGACCACATGCCAGAATTATAGTATATCGTGGATATTCTTTAATATCTAGTTTCTTTTTAAAGATTTTATCAATATCCTTTACAAGCATTACGTTAAATCCTTCCTCTTCAACGATTTCCTTTATGTGATCCACTGCCTTATCAAATTCCATTGAAAGCTCTTTTTTTAAAAAATCTACCATTTTATATCACCTTTATAACATTTTTATATATACTTTATTTTTGAAATTCTTTTAAAGCTTCAAATACATGTGTAACGAACATAAGTGCGGGTCCTCCACCCATAAGTCCTGCAGTGGCGGCAGCTTCGATAATCTCTTCTCGTGTAGCCCCAGCCTCTAATGCTTCCTTTACATGCAAAGCTACACAATATTCACATTGTTGAACCACTGAAAGGGAAACTGCAATTAATTCCTTTGTTTTGTGAGATAAAACGGCTTTTGCTTTTGTGGCTCCCATATATTTTTTAAAACCCCTCATCGCTTCGGGATTTGCTTCACCTAACTGTTTTAGAGTTGAATTAACACTCTGTAATTTCTCTTCCATATTCATTATAATCACCATTTAATTCTTATAATACAATGATATTAAATCAATTGTAAAGATTGAGTTTATAATTTAAAAATAAAATCGATCTATGAGAGTTTAAAAAAAATTAAAAAAACCTAACTGACAAGGTCAGCTATCCCATAATACACTTTTTTAAAAACTTACAAAATTGTAAAAAAAGTTAGAAAATAAAATAGTGTTTAGATTCAAAATAGATTATTTGACCAAGGGATATCCACTTTTTTTCCAAGCTTTCATGCTTCCTAAGACCGTATTTACATTTTTAAAACCATTTCTGTTTAAAATACTTGTACCAAGGCTAGCCCTACTTCCATTTCCACATAGAGTAGCAATTTTTTTATCATTGGGGACTTTGTCTAATTTTTCTTCGAGTTCTCCTACATAAATATGCTTTGAGCCTTCGATATACTCTTCATTACGTTCTTCAATACTTCTAACATCGAGAATGTAAATATCTTTATCCCTTTCGATATCTTCTTTCAGATCTCGGGCGGTCATTAACCCATTCTTCTCAACAGGTAAATCATTAGAATACCAAGTTTTAATCCCTCCAACGAGATAACCGCGTATATTATCATAACCAATTCTTAACAAATGCTTATGGGCTTCATTGAGGTTATTAAAATCTTTCACAACTAAAAGTAATTGTTTATCATAAGGGAGAACCCAACCAGCAAAGGAAGGAATTCCTTCCAACCATATATTATATGATCCTCCAATATGGGCTGCCCCGAAGGAATCTGGATTACGTGTATCAAGGACAATCGCCCCCTTATCGATTTCTTCCTTGAATTTTTTTGCATTTAAGGGTTTAAATCGGGGGATGTTTTTTAGTAATGGCGCTCCCATTAAATTATACTGCTCCATTTTTTTAAAGTAAGGTAAGAAGTAATGATGTTCCTTCATTTTATATTGAACAAACTCTTCCTTTTCAGTTATCTGTAAGATAGGATTGTGTTTTCTTTCTAAACCTATAGTACTTTCCTCCCTATCACTTATTCCTGCTCCACATACAGACCCCGCTCCGTGTGCAGGTAATATAATCGTCTGATCTCCCAAAGGTATCAATTTATTAAACAAACTTTCGTAAAGATTTTCCGCCATTCTTCTATCTTCTTCTGAACCGTACATATCAGTTCTTCCAACATCTCCTACAAATAGTGCATCTCCTGTAAATACAAGAACCGCATCATCTCCCGTATCGGTAACAGTGTCATAAACAGCATAACTCATACTTTCATCGGTATGACCCGGAGTGTGAAGTGCCTTTATTCTCAAGCCACCAACCATAAGCTCTTGACCATCTTCTAAAACGTTTCCGTAGCCCCAATTTTGACCAATGGATTCAATAGGACCATGATATATCTCTAAATCCATTACATCTTGTAATTCAAGGGATCCAATTATATAATCTTCGTTTCTATGAGTTTCAAATACATATTTGATGTCCGCATCATACTGATATGCCTTTTTAGTGTAAATTTTTGCATCTCTACGAGGATCAATAACACATGCTTCATTCTGGGAAATCAGTAAATAAGACATATGGGCAAGACCGTCTGATTTAATTCTTTTAAGTTTCATAGAAAATCACTTTAAAATTAGTTTAATTTTTATTATCATGATTGATTTAAGAAATTTTTATTAATAATTTAAAAATAACTTAAAGCTAACTGTAATAATAAGAAATATTTTCAAAGACAAAATATTTTTAAATTTAGATTAAACAATAAACGAAATTAGTGAAAAGATATGATACCGTCAATAGAATGGACGAATGAAAATAAAGTTAAAATGATAGATCAGACTTTATTACCACATGAACTTGAATTCTTAGAGTTTGAAGATTTTAGAAACGTTGCTAATTCCATAAAAGTTATGAATATTAGAG
>CAZZIC010000110.1:0-14395 GCA_964653985.1 uncultured archaeon
TTCCTTATTTAATTTTAATATTTTGTATTTGAGATTTGAAAAATAAAAATGGAAAAATCGAACGATAAACAAGAATTTGGCAAAAAGCAGAAGTGGTCTTTTGGACTTGGATCGTTTGGACAATGGTTTATTAACTCGGCTTTCAATACATGGGTATTTTCATTCTATTATTCTGCTGTTGGACTTAATGTTATGTATATCGTCTTAGCTTATTTGCTTTGGACTATATGGAATGCATTTAATGATCCCTTTATTGGCTTTCTCTCCGATCGAACCAGTACCAGATTCGGAAGACGAAAGCCCTATATTCTAATTGGAACGATACCTATACTTATTTTAGAGATAATTCTATGGCTCCCACCTGTCAATAGTCAATTTATAACTTTCATCTATCTTCTCATTATGCTGATGTGCTACGATACTTTCTACACAATGGTTGCTTTACCTTACGATTCTCTCTTTCCAGAGCTTTATACTTCTGTGGAGGAAAGAGCAGAAGTAAATACAATTAAGCAAATCTTAGCTACTTTAGGAATGCTTCTTGCTTTCATTGTCCCTGGAGTATTTATTCAAGATATAGCTAGCAGAAATGGATATCTACTAAATGGAATTGTCACGTCTACCATAGTTGGTATCTCACTTCTAATTTCACTTATTTGGGGTGTAAAAGAACGTGAAGAATTTAAATTAGATCATCAACAGAAATTCGGATTTTTTGAGGGGCTGAAATATGCTCTAAAAAATAAGGGTTTTGTACTCTATACTATAATGTTCTTCTTGTATCAATACATTCTTTTAGAACTCGCAACAGTCGTTCCTCTCTTTGGAAAACATGTGCTTGATGCGGACGCCTTCTATACTTCGCTCTTATTGGGTATGATGTTTCTTGTAGGAATAATTACAGTGGTTCTCTGGAATCGTCTGGATCTCCGATTTGGAAGTAGAAAAGCTTATGCGCTAGCTATAGTTGTATATTTTATAGCTTCCTTACCTATGTTATTTGTTGACACCTACTTGAACGCGGTAATTGTTTCAATTTTTATGGGAGTTGGGTTCGGTGGGATGCTTTACTTCATATATTTACTTATTGCGGACGTTATCGATGAAGATGAGCTAAGAACTGGAGTGAGAAGGGAAGGAACTTTCTTCGGGGTCACGAACTTCTTTATGCGACTTGCAATGGTACTCTCAATCCTAACTGTGGGTCTAGTATTTTCATCAACGGGATGGGAAGAATATGATCCTCTTCCTGGAGTGAATGTTATACTGGGCTTACGTTTTCTTGTAGTTATATTTCCAGGGATCGCCTTATGTCTTACTCTTATATGTCTTTACTATTATCCTTTTACTAAAGAAAGAGTTCAAGAGATAAAAAAGGAGCTCAATACCTTACATACTGACAAATTAAACAAAGTTCGATCAAGGTCCGAGTAATTATTAAAAATTTTCTTTTTCTTCTTTTCTTGATTACTCCTCTTTATTTGAAACAATAATAATATTAAAAGGAATTACAATTCTGACGATTAAATGCTATTCTCTATACTTAAGAGATCCGAGATTCTATTAATTTCAGCGCTTCTTTTACTCTATGCTTGATTTCATCAAAATTATGGAATGATATCAAGTCCTTCTTAACTATCCAACTGCCTCCGCACGCAAATACATTCTCCAATTTAAGATATTCTATCAAGTTGGAATTGTTTATCCCTCCGGTTGGCATAAATTTTGCCTTAGGATATGGACCAGAAAGAAACTTTAACATTTTTGCCCCTCCGGACACATCAGCAGGATAAAACTTAAAATGAGATAGTCCTCGCTCTAATCCCCATTCAACAAAGGTTGGTGCATTAAGTCCTGGGATAATGGGAATACTATTTTCAATACAATAATCCACAATAGTGGGATTAAATCCCGGAGTCACTATAAACATCGATCCCGCATCCCAAGCCTCTTTTACTTGGTCTATTGTGAGAACAGTTCCCGCTCCAATTAACATTTCAGGAAAATTTTCTTTTATTAAGGAAATTGATTTTGCAGCTGCCTTGGTTCTAAATGTAATCTCGATTAATGGTAAGCCCACTTTTTTAATGACACTTGCTAAAGGGATAGCATCATCAACATTTTCTATGGCAACAACGGGAACTAACTTTAATTCCTCAAATTTAGTATACACATTCATCTTCTTTCCTCTAATTATTATTAAACTCTATTTTTTAAAAACTACTAGGTGATTAATTAATTTAATTAATTTAATAGAACTTTTTTAAATTATATTATATTATTCTTTTCCAATTTGATAATTTCTCTTAATTTCAGGAATAATTATTTCTAGCTCGCCAGAATTTATAAAAGAACTGAAAAATTAAATGTTGAAGTAGATATAATTAGTGTTTAGGCTCTATTTAAGCTTGTCTGGTAATTTATACTTTTGCTAATCCCTTTTTTAAATCATTTATCAAATCATTGGGATCTTCCAATCCTACCGATAGACGGAAATGGGTATCTGATATCTTCATTGACCTTCTTTCCCAAGATGCTAAATCTATTCCTGTCATTAGAGATGTATACTCAATCAGAGAGGTGGTATCTCCAAGAGATACACCCACTTTGATTAATCCCAGTGAATTTATAAATTCATTACTTGCCTCGACCGTTTTCAATTCAAATCCAATCATTCCGCTAAAATTTTTCATCTGCTTTTTAGCGATATTATGATTTGGATGTGATTCTAACCCGGGATAAATAACTTCTTTCACTTTCGAATGATTTTCCAGAAATTTAGCAATCTTTAAGGCACTTTCAGAATGTTTTTTCATTCGAATATCCAATGTTCTTATTCCTCTTAGGATTAACCAAGCATTAAAAGGACTTAGTACGGCTCCTTGCGTTTCTAACCAAAAGTATCGAATATTTTGCATCTCAATCTTAGGTCCGATTATTGCCCCTCCCAAACAGTCTCCGTGGCCATTAATATACTTTGTAAGGCTTTCAACCACTAAATCCGCTCCTAGATCCAAAGGTTTTTGTAGGGCGGGAGATGCCCAAGTGTTATCCACGATACATTTTCCCTCAACTTTATGTATAATACGTGAGCATTCTTTGATGTCTAAAATGTCTACTGTTGGATTGGCGGGTGTTTCTACAAAAATTAATTTTGTGTTTTCATCAACCGCATTTTTCACTTCATTTAGATCATTCATATCTACCCTTCTTGCTTCTATCCCCATTTGAGGATAAATCTTTGTAAATAATCTATAGGAACCTGTGTACTGATTCTTATGAATGATCATATTAGGAATATTTTCAGGATCACTTTGGGGAAAATGTTTTTTCATTTTTTTAGGTCTCGTTCGTTCAAGTCTTTCTTGAAGCACACTTGAACATGCTAAATGAACTGCTGCCATTCCAGAAGCCACGGAAATACCTGCTTCTCCTCCGTGAAGAGTTGCTAATTTTTGATCAAGAGCATATAAAGTGGGGTTTTCTGTTCGTGAATAAAAATAGTTGTTTTGAAGTAGCTCAGAAAGGGTAGAATAAGTATAACTTTTCGTGGCATATATTGGTGTTCTTAAACTATGAGAAGTTTCTGGATAAGGATATTCTCCTGCATTTATTAACTGAGAGCTAAATCTCAATTCGTCCCATTTCTTTCGATTTTCTTCATCTACTTTACTTTTTGATTTTTTCTCATTTGCCATTCTTTTCACTTTGAAGGATTATTAAACCTTTTTTCTTAAGTTTTATTCAATTTGTTTTGAATTTCAAATTAACTAATCGGAAGATCCTCCAGGAATATCTACTGAGCCCTCATCTTCCATATTTTCCCCTTTTTTATAGTCATCCATGCTTCTTTTAGAAACTTTCTCTAAGAAATTTGCTAATTTCTCTTCAATCTCCTTGGATATATGTGGTTCTCTTTTTTCGCTTAAAATTTTGTCTACCTTTTCCTTCGCTCTGTCAAACATATCTTTCTTCCCCTCTCTCAACCATTTACCCCGTCTTTCTCTATCTACTAGTTTCGGAACAAAGATTTCTTTTCGAGTATTTTTTGCGGTATGTTTTAAGCTTAGATATGTTTTGTCAGATTGAGCGACTTGTTTAATCTGTTCAATTGCGAGTGTGGTTTCATTTACTGTTATTCCCTCAAGTCCTCTCTTTACGATGCTCGCAAGCTCATCATCAATCACAAGCAACTCCAAAGCTTCTGCGAGAGAGGATTCATACGTACCAGCACAAGTGATATAATTTATCCCTGCCTTGGCTGCGCAAAAAAGAGTCATAAATCTCTCAAAACCATTTTGGATATCAAAACATTTGCTTTCTGTAACACATCCGGGACCTCTCGAAGGGATTCCATAATAACGGGCAAGTTGAGCTGCTCCCGCTGTTATCAACCCAGTTTCAATGGATCCCCAGCCAACATTTCCCGTAGGAGGATCCATAATTGCATTCATTGTAGAATAAAATACGGGAGTACCGGGATTAATTATTTGAGTCAATACAATCGAAGCAAGAATTTCCATATTTGATTGGATTAAAAGCCCTGCAAGAGTCACTGGGGCTGTAGAACCCGCATTAGCTGCAGGAGCAATTATTAACGGTTGCTTATATTTAGCAAAAATGAATAACCCATTTAGCATGACTTTTGTTAAATGTAAAGGACTTGTGGGGTTAAAGAATCCAATCAATCTCGGTTTATTTATTAGTTCTTCCTTTCCTCCGACGATGATTGAAACCATATCCATCATATCTTGACTAGCGAGACGACCATAACAACCTAACCCATAGGGCTTTTTACTCCATCTTGCCCACTCGCGAATTGCATGACAATGTAATTCTGTAAATGGAACATCGTTTGGCCATACATCGACATGGCTTGCCACGATGTTTTTAAGACTGTCAACGATTTTAATTTGATTTTTTGTATCTTCTAACACGGATTTACGAATTAATTTTCTCTTTTCAGGATCATAGATCTTTACTGGAGTTCCAACGGTGGCCATATTCACATTTTGAGTAGTTATATCTACACTATAAGAGCCATCAGCCCCCCATGATGTAAAAGAGTCCGGAACTGATTTAAGTTTTTCTTTTACTAACTCTCTTGGGATTCTTACAAAATTTGAATCTTTACTTTTTTGAGCGCCATATTCCTTAAGTAGATTACATGCTTCATCTGAGTCTACTTTTACACCGATTTCCTCTAACAAATCTAATGTTGAATCATGAATATTTCTAATTTCTTCTTTTGACAAAACCTTCATATAATTTGTCTTCATAAACTCTTTCTAATTCTGTAATTGTTATAATATCTATGAATTATGCTGATTTCTTAATTTATTTTTTGGAATTTGATAAGATTTTTTTGATATCAGATTTGATTATTTATTATTACCTTAGATTATACTAATTTTACTAAGAAAATAATGGATTAATTTATAAAAGGAGATTAGAATCAATGAGACTACAAAAGCTTGAAGTCTTTTCAAAAGATGAGATTGAACAAATCCATTCTGCGACGATGGATTTATTATCAACAGTTGGAATAAAGATTGATTCGGAAGAAACAAAAGAACTCTTAGCGAATCATGGAGCAGAATTAGATGAGAAATCTAATTTTGTCAGGTTTCCTGAAACTCTTATTAAGGAACAGTTAAAGAAAGTACCTAGCTCATTTAGGTTACATGGTCCTGATGGATCCTTTAATTTTGAAGTGAATACAACTACTACTAAATATGCTACCATTGGAACGCCCGTTAAAATGTACGATCCCTCTAAAAAGAAGGAAGTTCGAAAATCAATTCTTGCAGATACTATTAAACAGATTAAAATAGTGGATAGTTTAGAGAATATTGTAGCATCCCACGTCGATGTATGGCCAAATGACGTAAAATACACAGCCATTCACGCTCATGGAATGTATCAATGGATAAAGAACTCAATAAAACCATATGGTTTAGGCTGCTTTGGGAAACTTGCTAGTCAAGATATGATAAACATAGCGGCCATACCTGCTGGAGGGCATAATGAAATCACTAAAAATCCTAGATTAGTAGGTTTCTTTAGCACAACCAGCCCTCTCCATTTTCCGACAATTATGACAAATGGCTATTCGGTTTTTACTAAATATAAACAACCAACAATAATTGCTCCGGAAGCTCTTGCTGGTTCCACAGCACCTGTGACATTAGCAGGTTTATTGACTCAAACAAACGCAGAGATCTTGGGAGGTGCAGTTTTAGCACAGATTTTTAACTCCGGTGCTCCCGTATTCTATGGAACAGTATCTCATATAACGGATATGAAAACTGGTAATTCTGCGATGGGTTCAATAGAAACAGGACTTATCACAGCGGGGATCGCTCAATTGGGGAGATATTATGGCATTCCATCTCGGGGTCCAGGAGCTGTTACTGATGCTAAAGTTCTAGATTTACAGAATGGATTTGAAAGATTACAAACTTTATTATTCGCTGCACAAGCTGGAATTAATTATATCACATGTGCTGGTACTTACGAAGCTACTCTATCGGAGGCTTTAGAATTGCTTGTTATTGATGATGAATTAGTTAGCATGGTAAAACATGCTTTAGAGGGAATTGAAGTGAATGAAAATACTATAGCACTTGATGTAATCAAGGAAGTTGCCACAAGTGAAAAAAAAGGTGCCACTTTTCTGGGAGAAATGCACACTGTGAAAAATATGAAAAAAGCATTGTTTATGCCCGAGTTAGCTGATAGGGATAGAAGATCAACTTGGTGGAAGAAGGGAGGAAAAAATATCATAGAAAGAGCAAGTGAAAAAGTTGAGAAGCTCTTAGAAAATCACAAACCTCCCGATATCAAAGAAGATGTTGAAAGGGAACTAAAGGAATATATTAAAAAAGTAGAATCTCGTTCATATGATGACTACAAAAAAGCGGAAGGTTTAGAATCCACAACAACTCCCGTTCCTGGAACCCGTTTTGAAGAATAGATACGAATCATTAAGTTATTCTTACTAAATTTATAATTTACCAATAGAATAAGCGAATAACTTTAAATTGTATTAAAACTCATATACTCATAAAACGATATTGAAATTTGAAATCAAAAATCATACGAGAGAAAAAAATGATTCTCGAGAGATTAAAAGAAAGCCCTAAAAATATCTATATCCTTATAATAACTGGTATAGGATTTCTAATTTTTATCTTGATAAACCAATTAGTATTCGCATCATTAAGTCGGATCTTCACAGAATATGGGATATTAGATTTTGAATTTGCTTGGACCAAAAACCAGATTTTGATTATTTTTTCCACTTGGGGAGAAAGCGGAAAAACACTCCAAGCAGCTGGTGTCTATTGGGATTTTCCTTATATTTTCGGGTATGTTTCATTCATCTTTGGCTGCAATCTACTTGTATTAAGACAATTAGAAGGAAAGATTCAGAAAATTGGTCTTTGGGTTATCTTAACTCCGATTTTGGCAGGAATCTTTGATGTCATAGAAAATCTTCACTTATTATGGATGATCATTACAGATCCTAATTTTCCTTCATACGTTCCTCCAATAACTTCAATCTCCGCACTGATAAAATTTGGATTATTGGGAGTTGGAATAGTCTTCTTCTTCATAATATTGATTCTCTTTATTGTTAATAAATTAAAAAAGAAATGATTAGATACGAAATAATTTGTTTTTTTTCTCTTAATTTTCTAAAATTTGAAACTATTATCTATTATAATTATAGCTAACCTCTACATATCTAAAATAATTAAATTAATTAAATTAAAAAGATGATAAATAACCAAAATTTCAAATCTAAGCATAATTCTTTTTTTCCAATAGGTTTTAATTATTGGCCAAGAGATTCGGCTATTTATTTATGGAAAGAATATAATTCTGAGGCAATAGAAAGAGATATGAGGATTATCTCCGAATTAGGTGCTAATACAATGCGGATATTTGTTAGATGGGAAGATATAAGTCCCAAAACCCACAAAATCAATGAAAGATTCTTTCCAAAATTGAGAAAATGGTCGATTGTTCAAACCCCTTTATAGAATATGGACTGTTATCTAATCCCTCAGAAACCGAATCTCTCTTGATACTTATCAACCACGAATTTTCGGATCAAATATGTTCTCTTAATTTAAACTTTAGATTTGATAAAATAGAAGAGTATTATTCTTCAGAATTTTCTTTAGATAATAAAATATTGGAATTTTCAATACCTTCTTATGGAAATTACGTATTTTTGATCCAGAGATAAGACAAAAACAAGCTTAATTCTTAAAAAATCAGTAATCCACTTACCTATAGAAATTTTTAAGGGAGAGAAGGTTTCTTTAACAAAATAATTAAATAAGTGCACAATTTTAATTATGGAATTGGCTTGCTGCTATTTTGATGAAAGCTCAAATTTATTTGTTGAGTTTAATAAAGACGAAAAGGAACAGGGGAGATATGTTCCTGATAAGGTTAGTCGTCTTAATCTTAAGTTTGAGATTTGTAAGACAATTCCTCATGAGCATTATAAAAAAAATCTTCCTTCTTTAGTTTCGGTTAAAGATTTATATTTTTCCCCCTATTCCATAGCGTTTTCTCTAGATTTAGATCGCTTGGTTAATCCGCACGATTTAGAAATTCACTTTATGCAATTAACTATTTTTTTAGAATCTGGAGTTAGGGAAGTTATTACTTTAGATCAAAAGTATGATGTTGCTGAAATAGAGTATATGGAAGACTGTTACAGTGGGTTTGAATATAAGGAGTTTAAAAAAGAAAGACTAAAAAAAACTCACACAGAGGAGAAAGTTTATCATGAAGTAGAAAGAGATCTGAAAAATCAGAAAGAAAGAAGTAGAACTGTATATCAGAGGAATACTGATGAGACAATAAAAGAATCCGAATCGGTTATTTCCGTTATGAAACAAGGAAATGAAAGGCTAAGAGCGATTGAAGAGCAATTAAAAACTCTAACAACTCTAATGAAAAACATGAACTTTTCTGGAGGGAGCTATTCTCAAGGACCTCCAAGAAGATCTAACTCTCAAGATAAAGGGATACTTCCAATTAAAAGAAAAACACCCAAACAAACAGGTATGCCTGGAAAGGGGTTAGTATATATTAAGGAACTGAAAACAGTTCTGCAAAAGGGAACTAAAGAGAATAATGAGTTTAACATAAAAGATATTTTAAAACCTATGTCAGATGATGAAATAAAGCAGATTACCTTAGACGAGGAGGATCTGACTAAAAAACAAGAAGAATTTTTTGAGAGACAAATTCAAAAGGAAAAAGGAGAGAAAAATACCGCTGATAAAAAAGTCAAAAACCCCAAAAAAGATAAACATGACAATAAAAAAAATGAGAACGTGAGTATCAATAATTTAAAACCTCCCCAGTAATACCGTTTTTTATATCCTTTCTAACCATTATTGATAAAGTTAGTACTATATATTTTAATAATGTGAATATTTTATTTTAACTACTTATTTAACAATTATAAAATAAAGAACTTATCAAAATATGATTCTACAAGAAAATATACTCCTTCCTTATTTATTTCTATTGCCGATTCTTCTATTCATTCCGGCTATCTTTTTCTTCTTCATATTTTTGTTTAAATACTCAAATACAAGACAAAAAATGCTGGGCTACTTAACACTTCTATTTTTAATGTATATTCTAAAAAACTTTTTTCAAACTACTCTCCACGTATCTCCAAATGAAATATTTGCACGAAACGGTTTTATAATTTTTCGTATAGCAGATATGCTGATGCTTTTTGCTTTCATTTTGGTAATTGAAATGTTTGAGACAGATGTTTTTTTTTCCAAACGAATAATCATATTAACAATTTTAGCATTTACTACAATTGGAAGCTATTTAACCAATAATGGTATAACTATTGAACTCGAGACATTTGTATTTGGAGATATTTATCTTGTTTACTTCGAAGAAACGGTGAATTTCACAAATATCATTCATGGAATATTTAATATAATAGCTGGATTTTGGCTGTTTGTTTCAATTTATAGGAGTAAAAAATATGCATTTAACAATCAACAGAAAGCTCTAATAAACTGGTTATTAATTGGATTGATTATTGGAATTCTCTTACCCTCTCCTATAATTTTAGACGTAGGATTTATAGAAAGTACTCCGTTTTTGACTATCATAAGAATTTTTTTACGTGATATCTTCGGACATGCGGGTATGTTGATAATTGGAATTGCTTTTTATCGGGTTATTGATAATCCTTGGCTTTTACAAAGACAAAGAATCCATTTGTTGATGGTTTATTCGAGGGATGGATTAGAACTTTTTTCTAAGAATTTTAGTAAAGAATTAGCTGATGATAGCAATCTATTACTTGCAGGAGGTTTTTCTGCAATTACATCTCTTTTTAAGGAAGCAACGATGAGTGCAGGACAAATTCAAGCAATATTGCTTGAGGATAAAGAATTATGGTTAAAGAATCGTGAAAATTTTGTATTTGCTCTTCTGGTTGATTATATGACACAAGCATCCCAATTGGCTTTTGAAAATTTTGTTAATGATTTTGAAGACCAATTTGAAAGAGAATTAGAAAATTTTGATGGAGAAATTACCAAATTTAAGTCAGCAGAGAAAATAGCAACAAAATATTTTACATAACTACTCTATCTTTATTTGAATATCTTTAATCAAACCAGTTAAGATAATAACTCAAATAAATCCCTTATTTTTAATTTTTGATCTCTTAATCGTTTTACTTCCTTTCTGATAAACCAAAAGCAATCTGGGCAGTAATAAGTCACAAAATCTCCCTTATAATCCTTAGCCCTTATTTTGGCAATCTTTTCGGCGACATCGGTTCTTAACTGATGTCCAACACCGCCACCACAACAGAATAATGGGATATCCATAACTTTATAACCTGATGCCTCTAATAAATTCTCAACTTCTTCTTTTACTTCTGGTTTACAATCATAAATTAACGGACAAGCATGTTGAATGCTAACTTCTCCTGACTTTTTCTCCCTTGCGGGTTCTAAGTAGTCAGTATAGTAAACCACTTCAATACCTAAATTGGAATAATGTTTTTTGAATGTCATATAACAACTGGGACAGATCGTAATTATTTTTTTGAACTCTTTATCTTTAAAGATCTTTCTATTTCTTTCAATTAGTGTATTGTAGGTATTTATATCCCCAGTTACTAGGATCGGGTAGGCACAGCATGTTTCTTTGCTTAAAACAGTAAATTCTATACCTCTCTTCAATAAATATTTTGCAGCATGTTCTCCATATTTGGGAGTTTTTAGAGTTACAAAACAACCAAAATATAATAAAGTTTCACTTTCTTTAGGGATTTCCTCTGGTAATTTAATTCTTCTTTTAGCATCTCCATAAGGAGATCCATATTCCTCAAAAGCCTGTTTTGTTTCTTTTAATCCTTCAATTATATTACCATCTTTTAAAAATTTCTGTTTAAGGAGAATCCGCTCATCTGAAGTTCCACACTCCCTACAATGAATACAATTAAAAAGCTTTTCGTAGGCATTTTGTTTAAATTCATAAATATGTCGATTTTTAACTAAAACATTTACTTCTTCATTAGTCAAGAAGTTTTCTGGTTCAACTTCTTGGGTTGGATATTTCCGCTCTTTTTGTTTTTTTTCTTCTTTCTCTTTCATATTTTATTCACATTAATAATTCGAATACATCTTTTATTTCGGGCTTTATACGCGCTTGTTTTCCAAAACGTCTAAGTATCCACCAACAGCTTACACAATAAGTAGTAGCGTAATCAATCTCATCTTTATCAAAATCCTTCATTCTCTTTCTCGCGATTTTATCAATCACATTTTCTCGATGCATATAGCCGATCCCTCCACCGCAACACCAATGTGGGATCTCAGCTATTTCATAACCGCTTTTTTTAAAGATTCCTTTTATAAATTTGTCAAGATTTACCTTTTCGCCTTCTGGACGATTCATTAATTGACAGAGATGCTGAAATGCAACCGTTCCCGATTTTTTCTCATTAGAAGGTTTCAAATAATCAGTTATATAATCGACCTTGATCTCTTTTTCTAAATCCTTTACATATTCAGTTTTAAACAGAAAATAACATGCGGGACAAAGGCAGATAATTTTATCATATTTTTTAAAGATTTCAAGATTTTCCTTTTTAGCAATTTCGAGTTCTTTTAAGGATCCTGATACATACCAAGGCCATCCACAACAAATCTCTTCGTCCAGAATGGTAAAATCAACATTTTGATCCAAGAGATATTTTAAGGCGTGCTCTGTATACCTTGGGATTCTAATCGTTGACAAACATCCCATAAAGAACAGAGTATCCGAATCCTCCGGTATTCCCTCTGGAATTCGTATTCTCATTTTGTTAGTTGGATAAGGTGTTCGATACGTCTGAAAGTTCTCCACCATTTCCTCCCATCCTTCAAAACTATAACCTTGTTCCAAGAATTTACGTTTTAATAAAATTCTCTCCTCTTCCGTTTGACATTCTGCACAATCAACACAATTATAAAGTTTATAAAAGTCGTGAGATTCAAGGCTTAGATTATCTATATTTTGAACCATTTCTCTTACTTCCTCATCTTCTAGGAAATTCTCTGGATCTACTTCTTTCGTTGGATAAGGATCTCGATTTTTCGGAAAATTTTTTTCTCTTTTCTTCTGAACCATAATAAAACCTACTAAGAGTGAATTGAATGTTAATATTAAAATTATCTCTTAGAAATTATAAAAGGGAAATAATTGAAAAGATACCTAAAACTATCTCCAGATCAGAATAAATTGATGCCTTTATCTAATTTTTCAATTGTTTATGATATAGAAGCGATCTAGAGGACATTTATTGAGAAACCGTATGATTTCATTTTCTTTCAAAATTCTCTCCCAGAGAGTTCAGTTGATTATGTCTCTATCGAGAATTTCATTCATTATCTCTTTTACTTCATAATAATCTAATGCTTCAGCCCCATTTATACGCAATATCTCGCTCTCTATGAAAAGGGATAGAATAATAAAAAATGGAGATATATTATCGAAAAAACGAATATTAAAATAATAAATAAAATCTTAATAAAAGAAAAATCCATTCTTATTATATATAAATTCTAAAAGGTTTATTAAAGACAAATGTTAGAAGAACTCTTTATTATTAATGAAGGCGGACAGTTGCTTTATAGTTGGCATAACAAACGAACTGGAAAAGAAAAAAATGAAGATGATTTAGTAAGTGGATTTTTAACCGCTTTAAACAACTTCGCATCCGCAGAAAGAGGAGAAGATATTAAATCCTTGAAATTGAAAGAAACAACCATAATCTTTGAAAGATTTAACGAGTTCTATCAAGATCTCACTTTTGTTTCAACTACAAAAAATGAGGAATTAATAGAGTTACTTCATGCAGTGGTTCATGAAATAATGAAGGAGTTTACAAAAGAATTTGAAAGTGTTCTTCAACAAGAATTTGATGGAGATGTTAGTAGATTTGAAAAATTCAGAAACACAGTTGATCGAATTTTCATTAGTTATGGTTTAGAGCAATTGGAAGATAATATTAGGAAAATTGAAGAGAAAAACAGCTTTAAATCAGTTATATACATAGAAACAAAAGGAGGATCTATTTTTTATATTCAAGCCAAACAATACGTAAATAAAGAAAAAATTAGCTTTCTGATTCCGCTTTTAATAAATTCTGCTACTTTGCTTTATAAATCTAATCTCAATGAAGACATACATTGGATACTCTTGAATACCGTTCGAAATGAGAATTTTTTAATTGAGATCCGTAAGAATATATTAATCGCAAAGCAATACCAACTTGAAAATAATTTTGAAGAGGAATTCCTCGCTTTACCATTTTTTGAAAGTAAGGATAAATATATAAAAAAACCAAAAAAGCTTGTGAAGAAATTTGAAAAAATAGAATTTGAAAATATAATTAAGCAAGTTTTCTTGGTCGATATGGTGGGAAAAATTCTCTTTACAAAGATTTTCGATGATACTTACGATTGTTCGGAATATATTCCCGAAACAATAAGCTTTTTAACTTCCTCCAAAAAAGCAAGCAAAGAGATATATAATAGAGTTTTGTTTAATTCCTCCATCGGGGGAGAAAAAATCGCAACGGTTTGTATCAATTTCAATAACTTCGCTCTAGTGCTTATTGGAAATATCGCTGATTTCAGCAGTTTTACAACTATCCAAAAACTAACATCAGATATTTATAAACAACTGATCTGATGATTATTATTCTTATTTTCTATAAATGATAACTTAATTAGTTAAAAAATCTCAAATTTGTTTAATAATGTAATATAATTTTACAAATTTTTAAAAAAGGTGAGAAAACATTCTTTATTTGTTCTTTCAAACAGAATTTATG
>CAZZIC010000111.1:0-11700 GCA_964653985.1 uncultured archaeon
ATCGGAGTCATCGCAATCGGTCAACCAAAGGGATGGAAAAAGGATATTAGAAAGAGAATTCATAAGAAAGCGCTCCAAAAATTCAACAGAAAATTCCAGAAGATCCCCTTCGACAATTTTCTCAATAAACTCTGGTATAAATTAGCAAAAGAAGGAATCAAAGTCGTGACTGGTCCAGAAAATTATACCTCTAAATGTTCCTTTTTAGACCAAGAGAAAATTAAAAAACACAAAACTTATCTTGGTGTCCGCGGTCCTTCAATGAAAGGTAGGGGTAAAGACGGTATCGGGACAAAAAGATACGGCGCCCGTGGGTTGTTTAAATCCAAAAAATACGGATATATCCATTCCGATGTAAACGGTGCGTTCAATATCGGCAGATTACTCCTTCCCAGTTTCTTTTTCAACATTATTTTTAACAGAAACGATATGCAGTTATCCCCAAACGGTAAGTTTAAGTTTGATAAGTCGTTGTATGCAGTATTATAACCCGCCCAATAGCCCGTAAGGGTTTGCAGTGGCAGTAGAGAAGTACCACTCTTTAAAATGGTATATGACTCGTAAAAATATGATATTCTTACTAAATTAAAATAAAAGATAAAAATATGATAAAAAAAATTAAATACTTTTAGAGGCCAAGTAATATGATCTCGTCCAAGGCGTCATGAACCTTTTCGAGGTTCTCTTTTCCGAGCGCCTTATCAATCTGAACTTTAATATCTAAAAGACTACTTAAGCCTTTTACTACTACATTTTTAACAGTAGAATTAAAAACGCTTTTTTCTTGATTTTTCTTTTTGAAATATTCTACTCGATTCAGCATCGCATCTTTATATTCTTCCGCTGTTGAAGGACTGAGCTTGGCCAATTTTCTTACTTTAAGTCCATCCTCCGTTTTTACTACTTCTTCTGACATTTTTTGTATCACCTAATCTTAGTCCTTTTCTTCTTTTTTATGGCCACCATTTCTAGCAACTTCTTGACTTATATCAAGTTCATAGTTCGCTTTTCCTGTTTCAGTGTTGAATTCGTCTTTAACTTTCTCTGTGACGCTTTTCTTGATTTTTTCTTCTATTTCGGGTCTATGTAGAGTGTTCATTGTGCAAAATGGAACTTCTCTAACGGTTCCATCTGGCATAGCTGTTCCAAAATGAACAACGCATCGTTTAGTTCGCTCAATATCCATATTATAGGCGTCTTGAAAATGCATTGAAGATAAAAGTAAGGTTCCGTGAGTAAATGAGCTGATACTTTCCCAATCTCCGTTAAGAACTAAATGGCTGAACATTTCCATCAGTTTTCCTGGTTTCTTTGTATATTGTAATAATCCAAGGAAAAATCTGGCTCTTAATTGGGTTTTGTCAAGAACTTCTAATCCTTGATCGAAAGGTTTACCCATATCACCGAGTAAGTTTCTGAAAAATTTGACCTCATCTTTCTCTTTATGTTTAATCTTTTCCCAGAATTGACTGGAAAAGTCTATAATCTTTATTGGATCAAAGTAATCGGTTATAGGAACCATTTCATTTGTGTCTGGGTCCACGACTAAATAAGTCGCAAAACCACAGTCAGGATGACAAGTAAATTCAACCGGTTCAACATCCGCTAAATAAGCAATAATTCTGCCAAATTCGACGATTGATGTAAGAGGATACCATGCTTCTTCCATACTAATAGCACCCCCTGTTTGCTTTTCAATTTCTTTTATAACATCGGCATTAGTAATTCGTAAATCTTGAATCTCTTCTGCGGTGATTCTCCCACATAATGAAACGGGTTGAAAGGTAATTCCTCGAATAACATCAATGTTGTCAATAGCGTATTGAATAATATTACCAATTTCAATATCTGTGATACCATTGACTATTGTTGCTACGAGATTTATTGAAGATAAACCTGCTTTTCGGCAGTTTTCAACAACTCGCTCCTTGTATGACATTAAATTTTTAATTCCGCGGACTTTTTCATACGTAGCATCATTAATCCCATCAAATTGAAGATATAAGGTGTCTAATCCTTTTTCGAATACTTCTTTTGTGAACTCTAGACCTCCTTTTTTCTTCTGAAATCCGTATCCGTTTGTTGCAACTATTACTTCTTTAAACCCTTTATCTTTAGCCATTTTACAAATTTCTGGAAAATCTTTTCTAACCGTTGGTTCTCCGCCAGAAAACATTATTGCTGGGGCGGGGATTGGTTTATTTCTAAAATGATCCATTATTCTTCCAATTTCTTCTAAAGAGGGTTCAATCCAATAACCTGCGTTTTCTACATTTGCAAAACAGAAATTGCAAGCGAAATTACATCTGTTAGTTATATCAATTAATGCTAAAGAACACGTGGATAGATGTTGATTGCATAATCCGCAATTATATGGACATCCTCTTGGATCTTCAGGTTCGCAATCTGGAGGATTTGCTTCTCCATTTTTCTTAAATTGCCAGATTTTTTTTCCATCTTTATCTCTACGTTCATAATGAGTCCATTTATAATATTTTGCTGAAGAACTCAATTTATCTTTAAACTCTCCGTGATCTGGACATTCTTTCTCCATCCAAATTTCATCGTCTTTTTCATATACTTCTGCCGGAATTCTTTGTAAGCAATCGGGGCAGACACTGAATGTTTTTCTGTAGTATTTTTCTTTCAAATAATTATCTGGTAAATGGTACAATTTTTTTTACACCAAGTTTAAGTTAAATTTTATTCAAATGATTATTTAATCTAACAATCATTTATTTAGTTATTATAAAACTTATTCTTAATTCTTTTTTAATGCTCTTCAAATTTTAAGAATATTAATTGTATGAGACTTTCTTATGATTAAGAGTATTAAAAGTATGAGATGTAATAATAGAATACAATAAACTTAGCCTTAATCTATTTGGTTTTTGTTTTTCACATTTTTTGAATTTTTAATCTATACTCTTTAACTTGATATTCTGTTTCATTTAAAAGAATTATAATAAATTTCAAGAGTTAAAGCGCTTTTCTTTCAAGATCTAAAATTTTATTACGAATGTGATCTGGGATGTTTGCTTTTTTATTTTCATTATAATCATAACTTACGACTAAAGCTTTTCCTGTAGCAGTCACTTCTCCCTTTTCCTGACTTACCATGGTGTATTCCATATCAAAGCGATCTTCTTCGATATTGGAAACTCTCGCACCAATGGAAACTGTGTCGGGATAAGTTATTGGTTTAATATACTTACAAGAAGTCGAAGCAAGAATTGGTCCAATTCCTGTGTTTTCCATAGCTTCTAAAAATGCTATCTCTTCAAAATAGGCAATCCTTGCACTTTCGAAAAATCTGAAAAACACAACATTATTTAAATGCTGAAATGCATCCATGTGTCCCCAAAGTACGGGGAGCTCTATAATAACCGGAAAATCTTTCAATTCATTAGACATAATAAATTTTAAAATAATGCAATTTACAAATTTATATTTTAGATATATAAAAAGTAAAAGAGAGAATTGATAAAAATATTTATCTCTCGAAAAGTTTGTTTTTAAATTCACCTAACTCTTCTTGATATGTCACTAAGAGAAAAATCAGCGTAATCAATCCAGCGGTAAAACCAAAGGCGGTGAGGATACCATATCCCCAACTGGGATAAATATCAAACCCAACATTAGATCTATAAATATTATAGAATATCCAAAAAGAAAGGAAAAGTACCACAAGACCTAAATAGACCAACTTTTTCAGAAGGGCTTTATTTTCCGAGATGAATTCTTTGAAATCAATATCCATTTCACATGACCTTTTTAAGAATCGTTTAAAATCTAGTTTATACTATAGAAAATAATTAGGTTAGATTAGTTTATAATGTTTGCGGAAAATAATCATAAATGGACAACATTTTAGTACAGATGGACATTACCTATAGTATTTCATATTTAGTAGCACGTTTGAGAATAAATCCCCAAAAATTATCTCGGTTTACAGCTCCATTACAGCCAAATTTATCCCCCTCTTGAGGTTTTATCGTTTCATATGCATTTTCACTAATCCTTATATTTAATGATTCGACTTCTACAATCTCCTCATCTTCTACATCACTTTTTTTATCCACTTGCGGAACAAATTTGGCATTTTTTACTTTGAGTACATAGTAGACTGTGATTATTTCTTGAAACTCTGATTCTTGCTTTAGAACTTCATCAATTTCACTTTCTAAAACGGTAATTCGAGAGCCAATATACTCCATTAATTGAGACGTATCGGAATTTTCATCAATCAAAATCGCTGTCTGTTCTTCCTTCGATTCTTGTTCTTCATCCTGAAAAGAAATGGTTATAGAATCTATTCTTTCTTTAAACTTTTCTGGAAAGGGAGTCAAAGACCACTCAGAGAGGTCAAAAAACCCTTTTTTCAGTGAAAAGATAAACCCAACCCAGAAATGCTCACATAAACCCATATTTGAACCTGATCTGCAATCACAATCTCTCATTGGATTTTCTATGTTATTTTTAGTAATTGAGAGGAAAGATCCTACAGTCCAATTAAATCCCTTAAAAGACAATTCAATTTCATTTCTATCGGGATTAACTATTGATATTTTTTCTAAGCTCTCCCTTGCCTTTCCATTGATGATATCAAGTGCGGTATTAAATTCTTTAGAGATTATCTGTTCTTCCTTTTCATTTATTACTTTCTGAATTTCTTCCATTGCGAGCGAGTCTAAGACGAATTCTATTAGATCTACTTTGTTATACTTGGAATATCCTCTAATAGCATAATCTCTGCAAATTTGTTTTATATCATCTTTGTTTAGAGATTGTAATAGATATCTTAGATATTTCCTATCTTCAATTTCTCTTTTCATTATAACTGATCTCCTCTAAAATTAGTTATTCATAGATTAATTTCTATTTATAGAATAAATATTAACTCTTCGAATTTAAATTTTTAAGGAACCTATTTTTTTAGTTCCGTTTCGAAAAATGATCATTAATCCTCCCAAATTTGTGGGAAAGCGGACTTTTTCCTATTAAATCTTTCACATAATTACTAATATTATTTCGATCAAAATATTTAAATAATAATTTCGTTTCTTAAAAAAGTAAGTAAATTAATTAAACAATTATTTAAATAAAAAGAGGTTAGATTTGGAAATGTTTGTATTAAATTTTGAACCGGAGAAATATTTTGGAGAAATCAAATTCGCTGAACAGAATAGTTTACCTAGCTTAGATTTTGAATATGCATTAAATAAGTATTTTACTGCACTTAAAACTCCTCATGGAAAATATAACTTTGGAGAAATCAATAACAAAAGAATTAACGATTTTGAAAATTCCTTCCAGAATTACTTTCACTAAAGCTTTTTTTCTTTGGGACGCTCAGCCAAACAACATCAACCGCTTGTAGGCGGTATCAGATTTTTGGTAATTTTTTTTTACTTACTTTCTTAACTTGAAGATAATGCAACTTCAATATTCTTAATCTTAATTGGGTTTAATATTCTTCTATACGATCCATCACTATTTATTTTACGAATATAGGATTCAAAGGGTTTTATTGATAACCCATATTTCTGACAAATGATATCATCTGCCTTTCGGGCTATGCCCAAATCTGCGTTTACATCTGAATGGATAATTCCATATGTGTAGGATCTAAATAAACCTCTAGAGACATATGGGTTCGCGTTGGGGTATCTATTGGATTTCGGGTTGATATAGACTCCACGAATGCCTTTCTTTTCTTTATTCATCTGTTTTCTCAATTTCTGGATCTTATCGTCGTATTGGGTGACCAGTTTTGGATCATCTGTCCTTTCGATTTTATATTTTAATTCCTTAATTTCATCTCCGAGCTTCTTTAAGAGATCCATATCTGCCAAATTAAGATGGGAAGCCATCGAAGTATATCCTTCTTCGGTTCGAATGAGATCGATCCCTTCAAGCATTCCGATATATTCCAGATATTCAACTATCCGTAAATGAGGTAATAATTGGAATATGGTCTGAAATCCTTGAAAAAGAGTTAAAGAGAAAAAAAGAAACAAAGACCTATGAAACCCAATCCCCCTTAGACGATGATCGCGACCTCCACGAGACATTAATTAGAAACATATTTTAAATCTTTTATTTTAATTTTTATTTTTAGATTTTTCACTAAAATTTTTTTCTAAAATTTTTCTATACAATTTTCATCTTTTTTATATTAGCTTACTCCATCGATGCTAACATAAAATCTTGAAGTTTCTATTTTATAATAAAATCATTTATTAGGTTCATTAAAAAAAGATAATTATGGATCTTAAAAAAGAAGGAAAAGAGATTTATCTCAAATCAAATTGTATTAAACTCCATACAATAGTTATTGGAAGCGGAGAACCTCTTATTTTACTTCATGGATTTCCTGATTTCTGGTATGGATGGAAAGAACTCATTCCTCCATTAAAAAATGACTTTAAACTTATAATCCCCGACCTGAGAGGTTATAATCTTTCAAGTAAACCAGAAAATCTTGAAGATTATAAAGTGGAAAGATTAATTGAAGATGTAAAAAATATAGCAGAGGCACTAAATTTAGGTAAGTTTAATCTCTGCGGACATGATTGGGGAGGAATAATTTCTTGGATTTTTGCAGAAATCTATCCAGAGTTGTTAAACAAATTAATTATTATTAACGCCCCCCATCCAAAATTGTTCGGAAGTAAAATTAGAAAAAATAAGGATCAGAAAAAGGCGAGTAGCTATATCTTTAAGTTTTTAGAACCAAATGGAGAGAAATACTTATATGAAAATGATTTTCAACCGCTAAAATTAGGGCTTTTTTATACATCCAACAAGAAGTTTAGTGAGAATGAAAAAGAAAAATATGTTAACGCATGGTCTCAACCAGGAGCTATCTTAGGCGGAGTGAATTATTATCGAGCAAATACTAACTTTAAGCAATTTACTGGAAAGATTTCAGTTCCCACCTTGGTTATCCATGGAATGGAAGACAGATTTATTAAGCCAATCGTTTTAGAAGGTCTTCAAGATTATGTTGAGAATTTAATAATCAAAAAAATAGAAAAGGGAACACATTGGGTAATTCAAGAAAAACCAGATGAAGTAGCATCTCAAATCAAATTATTTCTAAAAAATTCATAGAATCCTCGATTCTTTATTATCTTTCACATTTTAGTTCCCTTCTTTTATTATCTAAAATCTATAAATTTAAATTGTTAGATTGTTGTGTATTTTATAGAGAATTTTATTAGACATAAGAATAAGATTTAACTTGAACAAAAAATTATACATCTTGAAAATAATTTAAAAACAACAAAATATGTCAAATAGCGAATTCATCTGGGCTGTGAAATTAGACTGGCTAGAAATAATTCAAGAATTAGATTTGGAGTCAATTGATCAGATTCCAGAATATAAAAAACATAGAGCTCTAAAAAATATCACTACAGTATATGGAAACGAGACTTTATTAGATTTAGAACCCTCCGAATTGGATGAGCTTGTTATTGAAGAATTAAAGGAAGTTATGAAAAAAGAACTTACCTTAAAAGAAAAAAAGAAAAAGAAATTACAGGAAGAATTAAGTAGTAAAATAATGCCTTTAAAGAAAGGAGGCATTATCCGTATAAATCCGAAAGATTTTAAAGACCTCGATCTTGATGGAAAACCAGAAGATATCTTGAAACATCTTTACAAGAAGTTTATGGGATTACAGGAGAAAGATGAAGATGAAAAGGACGAGGATGATGACAAGCGATACAAAGAAGATAGTACTGGATATTATATCTAATTATTAATTCAATTCTTGAGAATTATCTAATTTTAATAAATTATTCTAAATACTGTATTGCGTCATGCTTTTTTGAATTATTTCTCTATTTATTTTTGCTAAATTTATAACTTTCCTTTTGGTATGACTTCTTAAATCTATTAAAATTATAGAACTACTCTGATATTTAGCTATAAAGCAAATTTTAGATGGTATAAAAAAAAGAAAAGAAATATCAGTAAACCCAGCTAATAAATAAAAGATTTACTCTCTACTTTATTTAGTCTGGATGCTCATGGTCATGATGTTTATTGTGTTTATGATCATGTTCATGTCGAAATTTCAAATGTTTATGCTTTCCTGTTTCTTTATTAATTATTTTGATTTTTCCTGGCTTATGATGTTCATCTTCTTCATCAATCTCATGAGTATGAACTTGTTCCTCATGTTTATGTGTATGTTCATGATCTGACATATTAAAAAATATAAAAAATTAAGTTTTAATTATTTCCCTTATAAATTAAAGAAGTTAAAGATTAAGATTATTATATAGTATTTTTTAATAAGAAATCAGATAAAATAAGAAAAAAACCGTTAAGATAAGGGATTTATGAATAACGTTCTACTAAATCATCCCAAAGCGTTTTAAGTTCATCAGATATGACCAATTCATCAAATTCTCTCTTTTCAAGTCTTTTAAATTCTTCTGGTAATTTTTGAACATTTTCTAAAGAGAATTCTCTAATCTTTTCGATTTTGGGTAGATCATAAACTAATTCTCCTTTTTTCATAATAGGTATTAATAATGGTTCTCCGCTTTTTGGGGGTTTCTCTTTATCTAAAGCTAATATGTCTTTCTTAAATTTGCCATTGCCGTCAAAAAACCTATAAACTTGTTTACTACTAGGATAAGTTAATTTCCCTTCACTAATTTTAATTTTTGGTTCACCATTATTTTCCATTAATTTATAAACTGCTCCCAATTTAGGAGCATCACTAGACGTAACTAATTCAGTTCCTATTCCTAATGCTCTTACGGGAGCTCCCCTATCTAAAATTTCCTTAATTTTGTATTCATCGAGATTGGAACTTAAGACGATAGATACCTCCTCTGCATCATTCTCATCTAGAATTTTTCGCACTCTTTTTGCTTCCTCTGCAAGATCTCCCGAGTCAATTCTCACACCCAAAATATTGTTTCCAAACTTGGATGCCTTTTTCGCTCCTTTTTTAATATCATATGTATCGATTAGGAATATTGAATCTTCTTCATAATAGTCATAATAAATTTCAAAGCTTTCTATTTCTCCGTATTTTTGGACAAAACTATGAGCCATGGTACCAGACGCGTTTATTCCTAATTCTAAATCTGCTGTGACATTACTCGTCCCATCAAATCCTCCAATATAGCTAGCCCGCGCTGCAAATATTCCTGCTTGTGGGCCATGTCCTCTCCTTGTTCCAAACTCCAGCAATAACTTATCTGGAGCAATATTCCTTATACGTGAAGCTTTCGAAGCAACAATAGTTTGATAATTCATTACACTAATGATATAAGTTTCAACTATCTGAGCTTGAATACTGGGTCCTTTAACACGGAGAACCGGTTCATTTGGGAAGAAAACTTGCCCTTCAGGCATCCCCCAAACATCAAGCTTGAATTCAAAATTCGGTAAAAATTCCTCAAAAAAAGAATCATCTATATTACGAAAATCTTCTCTGTTTTTTAGATAGTCGATAGTTTTTCTGGTAAATTTCGCATTTTGTAAGAAATAGATTATCTGTTCTAAACCTGCAAAAATCATATAATTTCTATTTTCTGGCAAGTGACGAACAAATAATTCAAACACACTTATATCTTCATCTTGAGAAATTTCATTTTCTAAATTATATTGATAATAAGCTGCTATCATGGTAAGTTGATAAAAATCAGTGCTTAAAATCATATTACTATTATCAATTACTGCGGCATTTGGTTTCATATATAATCCTCAAATTTCCTCTTTTAATTATAATTGTTTTCTCTTTTTAATTATTATAGATAACCTATTTTCTCAAATTTTACTTTAATTGCACGAAATTGAGTTAGATTATCAATATTAAGCTATGCTTTTTATTTTTCATTTTTATAATCTATAAAAATGGACATGACCATAGAAAAAATAATAGTTGTTAGTTGACAAATTGTTGATTTCTATATAATCATTTTAGATTCTTTATGAGGTTCTTGGACTTTTTTCATAATCTTTGTAATGGCGGCAATAAAATCTGCTTGAGTAATGACTTCAGAATTTCTACGAATAGCAAACATACCTGCCTCCGTAGTAATCGATTTTATATCAGCACCAGTTGTTTTATCCGTGAGATCAATTATTTCTTTAAGCTTAATACTTTCATCGACATTTAATTTAGCCATATAGATCTTGAATATTGCTTTTCTTGCTTTCTTATCAGGTATAGGAAATTCAATTATTCTATCAAATCTACCAGGTCTTAAGAGGGCTAGATCCAAAATATCAATCCGATTCGTTGCACCTATTATCTTCACATCTCCCCTTTCATGAAATCCATCTAACTCACTTAATAATTGCATCAATGTTCTTTGAACCTCTCTATCTCCTGAGGTTGCTTCAAACAATCTAGTTGCTCCAACAGCATCTAATTCATCAATGAATAAAATAGTTGGAGCCCTTTGCCGAGCTAAGCTAAAAATCTCTCTTACAAAACGAGCTCCCTCCCCGATATATTTTTGAATTAACTCAGAACCGATAACTCTAATGAAGGTTGCCTTTGTTTCATGAGCAACAGCCTTTGCTAATAATGTCTTCCCCGTTCCTGGCAATCCATGCAATAAAACTCCCTTTGGAGGTTCAATCCCTAATTTTTTGAATAATTCTGGCTTTTTTAATGGCAATTCAACAGTTTCTTTTACTTCTTGTATCTGTTCTTCTAAACCCCCTATTTGTTCATAAGATTCATCTGGTATATGATCTAATAATTCCATTCCTTGAACAAATGGATCAAGTTTCGTAGGAAGAATTTCCATAATAGAAAATGTTCTTTGGTTCAAAGCTACACTCATTCCTGGAAGAATTTGCTCATTTCTTAATTTTCTTGTTAAATTAACAATAAAAGAAGGGCCAGAGGAGCTTTTTACAACAACCCGCTTATCATTCTCTTCTAAGATATCGGTAACGGTCCCAGTTATTAAAGGTGGTTCTCTTAACCGATCTATTTCATTTCGAAGATTCCTTACTTCTTGTTCAAGCCGTAATCTTTCAGAATCTATTAACCTCCTTTCTGTTTCAAGATCACGAAGTCTTTTTTCTAAATGCTGTAGATAATTAACAAGGTATTCTCCATCCTTTGAGTTCTTTTCTCCTCTTTTTCCATCGGGTTTTGGGTGCATTCAGCTTTCTCTTAAATTTTTATTTTCTAAAATCTAAAATGTTTTAGCAGTATTTATTTTTTTGTTTTAAAATTAAATGAGAAAAATTTCTAGCTCACTTGAAATAATATATTTAAGTTTAATTAAAGTTATCCTATCTCTGTGAATAATCTAAATCTTCAAGTATCTCGGCAACAAACGATAAATAATCCCCATAAGCAAAGATATCTTGAAGATCTCCCTCTATTTGGAGATCTCCTGACATATAAGCTCCGTAACCATCAATTTCTCCTGACATCATTCCACGCATAGTCTCCCAATCTGCATTCATGGTAAAAGATGTATCTTCGCCCTCTCCTTTACCATATTCAAATACTCCTTCCCCCATTTTGACCCACCATTTGAAATCTTTGTCTGAAATCATCATTTGACCGACAAATAGATCGATATCTTCTAATTTCTCTTGTAAATCCTCCACTTCTGCTGAAGCTTGCTTGAAAAGTTCCATTAATTTTAAAATATCTTCTGGTTCTTTCATTCCTACTTCAATCATATCGCTGACTTCCTT
>CAZZIC010000111.1:11800-14328 GCA_964653985.1 uncultured archaeon
CTTTCATTCCTACTTCAATCATATCGCTGACTTCCTTAGCTAATTTTTCATCAACCATTTTTTTATCCATCTCTTTTGTTAGTAATTAATACAATATTTCGTAAATCTCATTTATAAAGTTTTGTGGGAATTCCGTAATTTAGATATCTTCTAAATATCAGAGCACAGTATTTCCATTACCTGTCAACTCTTTTTTTGATCATAGAAAAGACAGAAATATTAAAAATCTCTAATTAATGTTCTTTCTTCAGTTAAGATAGCTATAAAAATTAAGGTGTCTTTATGGCTTGGAAAATTTTAAATTTATTTGCTAATAAAAAGTTTTCTATATAGAATAAGATAAAAATAAAAAGTGTAAATATTAAAAAATTATTTCTTTTTCTTTTTGGTGCCTAATCTTTTAATGATGACAGCATCAGCATGAACTTTAGCATTCTTCAGAATAATCTTGAAGCCTCCGCCTCCGCCAGCTCCGGGAACGGTAAAAGCTTGTGTCCCCATAGGCATAACAGCACCGCCTTCTTCTTCATATTCCTCTTCAGCCTCTTCTTCCTCCGCGACCCAAGTTTCAACAATTGGATGTTCTTTTTCCTTTAACCATTCCTTAAGTTCGTCAATATCATTTACATCTTCTTCAGTTGCGATTTTGTCGAAAAGATCTTCCGGAATGAATTCCTTAACTCTGTTCTTTAATCCGGAGTTCATCCAGACGAGAAGGTGATGTCCACTTTCTAACCCATCCTCGACTCCATCATATTGTTGGAACTTTGGACTTGAGATATATTGGATACTAATACCATTGAATCCGGGCATTTGTTTTCCACCGCCAGTTTGGTTGGCCATTGCGCTAAATGCAAGCCCATTAATAGCTATTGAATCCGCATTTCGATCGATTACACCATGTCCATTTACTTCTGGGATGTAAAAGTCAACGGCTTCGAAACAACCGCATGAAGTATGTGGAAATTCCATGGCAGAGTAAAGATAGACTCTATCGATCTCTCCTAAGGATCGTTTTGTCATCATATCATTGATTCCTGTATATTCGCCAGCGACATCTTCCTTACATTCGCCTGGTTCTACCGCAAAGATTGGACCCTTTGGATCAACCTTTGCTGCTGCTCTAGCATCAAACCAGTTAATTGAACCGCATAAGGAAGTTCTATCAGGAGTAATACAACAAACATGTGTTGGAGCAAAACTTTGACAAAGTACACAGCCATAGAACATATCAACGTCTTCATCATGAAGTCCCCGAGCTCTCTCGTCTCGCTTTTCATATGTACTCATTGCCATGTCAAAGGGTTCTTGAATGGAATCTTTATCAGTGAAAAAGGAAATTTGACATTTATCAATGATTGGTAGTTCTGCTTTAAAGAGTCGAATCAGAATCGTACCCATCATTTCAAATGAATTAAATCCTTTCTCAAAAGCTGTTTTAGAAACACGCATCCAGTTAGTGTACCTCTGGTTAAGGTGCATTACGCCGTTAATAAAGTTGCAGAATTCATGAATCCTTCTTTCAAATACGGCTTCAAGATCCTCTTCTAACTCATCTCCGGCAACCTCTACTAAAATACCAATTGGATATCTTGATCCATCTTCCATATCTTTTAAATCTGGACCTTCAAGGGATACCTTTCCATCCTCTATTTCTCCTTCGTCTCTTACTTTCACCAGTTCAAAGTGCTTTTCAATTTTAGGCCCCCCGAGTTCCACGTACATTTGTTTGCTTCGAATTCTTTCTCCTTCATATACTGGTCCTACATCAACAGGAAATTCATCAAAACTCATATCTTTAATCTCCTTATTTTTTATTTAATATATTTTTTATAATTATAATATTTCAATTAATTTTTCTAAAAACTCCTTCCACTCTTCTTCGCTTAAATTGGGTAAACTGAATCGGGCGTTCGGATGAGAATATCTATCGAGTTCAATAGTTTTAACCCAGTTAGTGAAATTTTTAAGTCTGCTTAAAGTTTGGCTGCTGTAAAATACCAAATGACCTCCGAAAATTGCCATCGAATATCTCCCTTCACCGTTTAATCCTTCCCACTCTTCATCTGAGAGCCGATTTGTTATGTTAATTAAGGACATTTCATAGACTTCATTCTCCTTAATATGTTCATTCAAGAACCTATATATATGTCCCGTTGCGACTACATCGCAGTCAATTTTGTTAGCGATTTCGGCAAAGTATTCGGCAACCTTTTTTCCATCAAGTTCCCAATTGAGTGCTTCAGAGCCAATAACGAATACCTTTTTCTTCGGTGAATTTAAGAAATTCGCCATAACTTCTGGGTCCTTAACGGAGGTGCCCATCTCGGGGCCAGGTATGTTTGCTTTTTGGTATGGTCTTGCCATAATTAGTCTATTTCCTCTATTAATAGTTATGTTATTTTTAAAATTTCTTTAAGTTAAGTTATTAAGGATTGTTAAAAAAAGTTAAGGATTGTTAAAAAAATGTTCGATTGCCTCTTTCTCGAGTCCTTAGGGACTGCGATATGGTCGCCCGAGGCAAGGGG
>CAZZIC010000112.1:0-11175 GCA_964653985.1 uncultured archaeon
ATATCTTTTGGTTTGACACCTGCCATTTCATAGGCCTGTTTAGAAGCTTCCTTTGTTGCAATAAATGACGTTAAGGAATCACGGTCATGAAGTGATAATGCTGCACTTCCTTGTCCTGTTCCAGCTATCCAAATTGGAGTATCAGTAAATTTTCGTGCTACTTCTTCTGAAGCCAAGAAAAGACATGCTGCTCCGTCAGTAATAAGAGAACAATCAAATAGCCTTAACGGATAAGCAATAACAGGATTAGAAGAACTTTTCATGAAATCGAATTCATCCTCCCAATCCGGAATGTCTCTCCCTTGTTTTTCATATTTTAGCTTTTTATTTTTCATTAAGTCTTTAATTGTAATTTGCATCTGAGCGTAGGGGTTTTGAGCTCCATTATTATGATTCTTAATTCCCACCCTCATTAAATCTTCGGCAGTAGTCCCATATTCTTTAAAATGAGCTGAAGCAACCGTTGCATATAAGCCAGGAAATGTTGCTCCTGCTGGATATTCAAAGATTGTATCAGAAGCAGTAGCTAAAACATCTGTAACATTAACAGTTGGTTGTTCAGTCATACATTCTACTCCGGCAACAGCAATCACGTCATGAACTCCCGATGCAATTCCTAATATCGCTTGTCTTAAAGCAATTCCGCTACTGGCGCAAGCACCTTCAAATCTCGCAGCAGGTTTTGGTGTTAATCCAACCAAATCTGCCATTTGTGGACCTAAATGTCCTTGATGATTAAAGAGATCGGAAGAATAATTCCCTACATAACATGCATCTATATCTTTCGGTTCAATTCCGTTATCGGTTTTTTCTATAGCGTCAAGCCATGCATCAACCCACATATCGGGGTTCCGCTTCTCTGGAAAATGTTGACCAAACTTAGACATTCCTGCTCCAACAATTGCCACTTTTCTCGCTAATTTTCCCAAATTTTTCACCTAATGTTCGATTTTATTATTTTTTAACAAATTAGATATAATTAATTGAGAATTCTAAAGTTTTTATTTCTTATTTTTTGTGTAAATAGTTAATGTTTTTATTTATATAAACCTAAATTATTATTTATATGAGTAAATCAAATTTAACCCCAGTCAAATGGGAAGATTATAAAGTCGGAGATTCTGCATCTCATTCTAAAACAGTCACAGAAGCGGATGTTGTTTTATTTGCTGGCATAACCGGAGATTTTAACCCCTTACATATTAATGAGGAATTCGCTAAAACTCAAATGTTTGGAACGAGAGTTGTACATGGGGCATTTAGTTCGGGATTAATCTCCGCAGTCCTTGGAACAAAATTGTTTGGTCCGGGCATACTCTACGGATCTCAAAATGTAATGTTCAAGAAACCAGTTTACATAGGAGACACCTTAACTGCTGTAGCTACTGTGGAAGAGAAATATACTAAAAAAGACGGAAAGCTAAAATTCATTAAGGTTGATACTAAAGTTTATAACCAGAAAGAAGAAGTCGTAACTGATGGACAAGCAGAAATAATATTTATGTAACCTAAAATTTCTCTTTTTTCTTAATTTTTTTTGCTCTATTTATGAAAGCATTCTCATTATTTCAAGAAGAGATATTAAAAAAAATGAAGAAAAGAAATTTATAAACTAAAAGTATTTCCTTCAGCTTGTTTTAAAGATTAAGCATTTTTGAGCATTTCTTTTATCTTGTCGATGGTAGTTGGATCTTCAATCGTACTCAAGTCCTCAGGTTCTTATTATTTTCTTCAAAAAAAATATTATCTTCTCAAAATTTTTTTGATTTTTTACTAATCTCTAAGAGTCTAAATAGTAATAAGTGAGATATTTATTCAAAATGTAGAAAACAATTAGCAAACCAAAAGTAACTATTTAGATATTGATTAGAAAAGATTTTTTAGACTAGAAGAAAAACTGAGTTAAATAAATTATGAAAAATAATAAAAATAGGTCTTATCTCCCTAAAAATGGTAATATACTTACCAATAATAATTCAAATGAAAGGCAATTTAACTTATTTACATATAAGATTAATAAAGGAGATCCATTATGGAGAGTAAAAGCATATATTTTAGGTATTCTTTTTGCTGATGGTACGATTATCAGAGAAACATACTCTTGTGCAATCGGATTAAAAGAAGAAGATAAATATATGTTAACTAATTTTCAGAAGGCAATAGGGGGGAGCATTAGTAAAATAAAGCGAAAAGAATTATATCTTTTACAATCCTACAATAAAAATGCTTTTTATAGTCTTAAATCCTTAGGAATGTTAGAATCTCATTCAAAAAAAGGAATTTCAAGTCAAGTTAGAGTTCCATCATTTGTTGTAAATAATAAAGTTGAAGATAAATCATTATTAAGAGATTTTATTAGGGGATATATTGATGGGGATGGCTGGATTACAGGATCTTCTAAAAGAGGAGATTTAAGTTTTAAGTTCTTGGGTTCTTATGAATTTTTGAATAACTGTCTCAGTTATATTATTCAAGAATTGCCAGGATTAAAGTATTTTATAACCCCCGAACGGAAATATTATATATTTTTCAAGGGAAAAAAATATAGACTATATTCAAGGAACAAAATTTATCTAAAACAACAAGGATTTAAGAAATTATCTGGAGAGATGCTCTCAAAAACTGAAATAAAACTTCTTGATCATCCCTTCTTAAAAATTTGTCATATCTCTGGTAATTTAAATTCAACTAGGTTTTTCAATTGGTTATATGAAAATGATGATAATTTTAACAATAAGAAAATTAAGGGGTTTGAAATGTGTTTAAAAAGAAAATTTGATAAATCTATTCATTTAATTGGGAATTCAGATATAAGAAAATCTCGTCTTGCTCCAGATTGGAAAGATATTCTTTATGAAATAGTTGATAAAATGGATAGAAAATTTTATACAACAAGAGAAATCGGGGATATAACTAATAAAAAATTAAAGGAGAATCTAAAGTCTCAAGGTCTGATTAATATTTACCAGAATAATAAATTGAAAAATTTAAACCAACTAAGAATCAGATTAAAATATCTTGAGTTCCTTGATCAGTTGGTTATAAAATATAGAGTAAATAATAATCAGAATTTTTATTGTAGTTCATCAAAAACTCCAAGAGACATTCCAAATCATTTTTCAAAATATATTGAGTTAATTAGCTCATTAGGTATCATTAAAAGCATAAAAAACGCAATTATATATATGTTTTTGGAAAGAGAAGGTTCAAAATCATTCAAACAAATTTATTTCTATATCAAAAATTTAAATCTTTTTAATTCACATGATATCTATCCTCAAAAAATTATTCTAAATGTTGCTGAATTAGTCAGTTTTAAGATTTTATTAAAGGAATTCTTATCAGAAGATAGAAGTTTTAAAGAGAGTATTTATACTTTAAACAAAAAAATTTTACTAAAGTACTACAAGCTACCTCTTCATAAAATTTTTGAAAGTTTACAAGCAGTTATATCAAATTAGAACTCTGACATAAGTTTCTAATTATTAAAAATCATGAAGGTTCTTAAATTAAGACTTGAATTCTTTAAAATGATTAAAAAAAAATTTATGAAAGTTTATAACATTTTATTTATCTACACGCTTTCTAGCATTTCCTTGATTTTATCAATAGTTGTAGGATCTTCAATTGTACTTAGGTCTCCTGGTTCTTTGCCTTCAGCAAGATTTTTTAGTGCCCTTCTAATAACTTTACCAGAGCGCGTCTTTGGAAGCGCATCAACAATATAAATTGCTTTGGGAGTAGCAACGGGTCCAACTTTTTCTCTAACAAGATTTTTAATCTCAGCAGCTAACTCCTCGGTTTTCTCAACTCCTTTCTTTACCACGATATAACCAAGGGGAACTTCGCCTTTGACCTCATCTTCAACACCAACGACCGCCACTTCGGCAACATCTTGGTGAGCTGAAATAGCAGATTCAATTTCACCAGTTCCTAATCTGTGCCCAGCAACTTTTATCACTTCGTCAGCTCTTCCAAGTACGAAGAAATATCCGTCCTCGTCCTCGATCGCATAATCGCCCGTAGCATAATAATTATGATCTGGAAATTGACCGTAATATGAGTCCTTGTAGCGTTCATCATTTCGATAAACTGTAAGGAGTACTGCAGGCGGTGTGGGAGGATTGGCGACTAAAAATCCCTTTTCTCCTTTACTTAATTCATTTCCATTATGATCTACAACTAAAAGATCCCAACCCCACATAGGTTTTGTAGGACTTCCGGGTTTTATCTTCAACGGAGTAATTCCATAAGGATTCGCTAATATTGGCCATCCCGTTTACCGTTTGAAAGAGAAATTCTTTCTTTTTCCTTAAAAGGATCATATATCTTTTTAAAATTTCGGTCTGCCAATAATTATCGATAATAGCAACATCCTCTGGTAAAACCTCATTCATCCATTGGAAAGTAGGTTTATCTAACGGTTCTCCTGCGAGATAAATTGTTCTTAAAGAACTTAAATCATTGTCTGTAATATATTTTTTATCAAACTTTCTCAATATTCTAAACGCTGTCGGAGCCGAAAAAACTGTATTGACGTTATATTTTTCAATAACTTTAAACCAAGCATTCGGTTCGGGGTAAACTGGCGTTCCTTCATAAATAATGGAAGTACAACCTTTAAAAAGCGGACCATAGATTATATAACTATGTCCTACCACCCAACCGATGTCAGAGGTCGCAAAATATACATCATCTGTATCTGTATTAAAAATTGATTTCATAGAATGATAAAGAGCAACTAAATGACCTCCTGTATCTCTTACAACGCCTTTGGGTTTCCCAGTTGTTCCGCTGGTATATAAAATATATGAAGGATCCGTACTTTTCATAAGTTCTGGTTCGATAAAGACATCACCTGCCTTCATAACCATTAAATCGTTCCAATAAACATCTCGATTTTCAAGCATTTTATGATCAACTATTCCTCGATTCACAACAATTACATGGGGTACTTTATAAGAGGTCTGTTCAAGTGTTTCATCAACAATTGCTGATTTCAAGTCAATCTTCTTTCCTCCCCGAAGACTGCCGTCTGAACAAATTAGCACTTTAGGCTCAGAATCTTCTATTCTTACACTTAATGATCCCACAGAAAATCCAGCAAATACCACTGAGTGGATCGCTCCGATTCTTTGGCAAGCCAACATAGCTATAGCCGCTTCTGGAATCATTGGAAGATATATAACAATTCTATCTCCTCTTTCCACACCAAAGTTTTTCAATACTTTTGCGAATTTATTTATTCTTCTCAGAAGATTCTTATAAGTTATTATCTCCTCTTTATTTAGTTCTGAAGAATACCAAATATAGGCAGGTTTATCGGGAAATTTTTCTGCCCATCTATCAACAGCATTGTAACAAGTATTCGTGACTCCCCCAACAAACCACTTATAGAAAGGAGGATTACTATCGTCTAAGATTTTATCCCATTTTTTGTACCAATGGACTTTTTCAGCTATTGGATTCCAAAAACCTTCCGGATCATTTAAAGATTGCTCATGGAGCTCCTTATACTTTTTAAGATTTTCTTCATATTCCATTTTCGATTCCTTTTTTATTTTGATTTTTAATTTTTAATTTTTAATTTAGATAAATTTAATGAGTCTTTTAAAATTACTAATTAAATCAAGATTAATATAAGATAAGCAAGGAATAAAAATTCACTTAAAATTGAAACAAAACTCTCGAAAACAAGCTTAGAAATCCTTAATAGAGAGAGAAAAGCAAAAATTTAGACTTTTTAATATTCGATCCCAAAACGAGCGTCTATTCCCATAGATTTATAATAATGCTTGATCATTCTCATCTCTGTGACCAACTCAGCTTTAGCTTTAATCAAAGGATGCATTTTAGGTCCCCCAGTGATAATTAATTCCATTTGTTCGGGTTTATTTTCAATTAACTCCAAGACATCTTCTACTTTAAGAATTTCATACTCGATTGCGACTCCAATTTCGTCTAAAATCACAATATCATATTCATCTCTTGTAATAATCTTTTTGGCAAATTGAAGAGCTTTCCTACCCTCCTCGTAGTCAATTTCCCTTGGGCTGGAAATCAAATCGGGAGTCCCAAATTGCGTCACTTCGAAGTTTTCAAGATTTTTAAGAGCTTCGATTTCTCCATACTTGGTATTTCCTTTCATAAATTGAATCATATAAACCTTAAATCCATGACCTGTTGCGCGCAATCCTTGTCCTAAAGCAGCAGTGGTTTTTCCTTTACCTCTTCCGAAATAAACTTGTATCAAACCACGCTTCAATCTCTTTCTAATTTTTATCAACTCTCTATTTTGGTTCTTACATAGCACTTTGTAAAAATGGATATATATGAATAATTTTTAGAAAATATAAACTTTGAAAATTGAAAAATCGTTTTGGATTTCTGGATTTGACAAGGTTGATCTTAAAATTGAACTTACTGAGGAATTTATTCTAAATTATGTAGAAAAAGATATTGATAATATATTTTAAAACTAACATATATATGCATTAAAATCCAAAAAATAATTATACAAGATTCCGAAAAAGTATTTATTATTAAGGTGAAGAGTATCAGAAAAAGTAAGCTTATGACTTTGGAAGAAGCAATATCGGAATATGTGAGTGATGGAGACTTGGTTGGTTTTGGTGGACTTTCGTTTTGGAGGAAACCAATCGCTGCATCCCACGAAATTATTCGACAACGACTAAAAGATCTCACACTAAGTACCTTTGTTGGAGGTATAGAGATAGATATGTTAATTGGAGCGGGATGTGCTTCAGAGGTACGATCTTGTTTTGTAGGTATGGAGATTTTTGGTATGGCGCCTAATTATCGGAAAGCGATTGAATCCGGTCAGATTAAAATAAAGGAAGAAAGTGAAGCTACAATAGCATTAGGATTAAGGGCTTCCTATCTAAAAGTTCCATTCATGCCTCTAAAAGGGTTAATTGGAACTGATTTTCCTGACGTTAGAGAAGATATTAAGATGATTGAAGATCCTTTAGGTTCAGAAACTCAACTTATGGCAGTACCAAAAATAGATCTTGATGTAGCCATTTTACATGTTCCTTACGCTGATGAATTTGGAAATGGAAATATTGAAGGGGCAGTATGGATGGACGATGATATGGCTAAAACGGCTAAGAAAACAATAATTACTTGCGAAAGAATTGTTGAAACCGAAGATATTCGCTATTTACCCGGAAAGGCTCAATTACCAATGCAAACGACTGATGCTGTTGTCCGTGTTCCTTTTGGAGCTCATCCCACATCTACTTACCCTTTCTATACTTATGATGCACGCCATATTCAATCCTATTTGAAAATGAATTATGTAGATTATGAACAAGAATTCATAAAATTAAGAGATCATGGAGAATATTTAGAACGTGCGGGGGGAGCTAAAATGATATTAGACATCTTGTTATAGTAAATCGATTTTTTAGCTTTATTATTGTAATTTAAAAGCTGATATAACGTTTTAAGAGATAGTTTAGCTTTATACTTTATTTAAGTAAAAAGATATATTTCGGATTTAAATTCATCATTAATCCTATCGATGATTTCATTCTCCAATTCTTGTTCTGGCATAAAAAAAACTGGACAAGACTTAAAGATTCCACAAGCAATTGTATAACAATCAGCCAATGCTATTGGAAATAAACACTTGATTTCTCCAGCAATCTGACTTAAAAGGGTTAATTTTATAGTTCTAGAAAAGGTCTCGACTAAATTAAATATTTTTCGAGCATCATCTTTACCCTTTTTTCTACAAAAAATATAGAAAACCTCAGTTTTTGCTAATTCATGAATATATAGCATTGTTTTGGTGGTTTTACTAAAAATAAAGGTATCTAAAAGCTCTTCAGGGAGGTTTCCTTCTTTAGCTAAATAAGCGATTAAAACACCTGAATCGAATACTATTTCTTTAGACTCTTTAAGTATTTCTGTAATCATTCTTGATCCTCAACTAGATGTTCAAATTTTGTCTCTTCACTCCTCCGATCAATTTCTCTTTCTGATAAAAATTCTTTTAATGTACCTTTTGGGAGGATTCCTTTTAATTCTTTAAACTTTTCTAATGCTTGGGACTTCTTATTTTCTGAAAGATGTTTTTCTAATAAGTATTTAATTAGATCATTATAAGAGATGGAATGCCCTTTCTGTCTTTCTAAATCCAATTTCAATTCAAATAATTTTCGTTTAACATCATCATTTATCTGGATTGTGGTAGGCATTTTTAATCACCTATAAGATTATAGATATTATAGGATTATAAAATTAACTCTAATTTATTATGGTCAATCAAACTTTAAATCTTTTAATAACCAATATATTCCTATAGGCTTATGAATGGTTTAAATTGATGAAATATAATAAAAATATAAATAATGGACACCAATCAAATAGGTTGAAAAGAAACCCAATTAAATCTAAGTCCTATAATCTTCCAATCTTTAATTAAAAAAACTTTATATCATATAAGGAATCAAAAATTATGTACACATCATCAGAAAATTATACAATTGACGAGTTGATGACTATTTTAATGGCACGTGAAGTGCAAAACGACGATATTATGATTGTGGGAGTAGCCACGCCGATGGTCTGGTCAGCATTTACATTAGCCAAAGTAACCCATGCTCCAGATGCCATATATCATTACATAATGGGAAATACTTTTGTTCTAGAACCCAGACAAGTATCACTTCTCTATCTGGAAATGAATACGGCAAGAGCATATCGTTTTCAAAATTCAGTAGAATGCACCTTAGAATCATTACCTTCTGATAAATTGACTACTATCGAATTTTTTAGACCCGCACAGATAGATCAATACGGAAATACGAATAATGTTTGTATAGGTGATTGGAAAAGCCCCAAAGTCCGGCTCCCTGGATGTGCGGGTATCGCTGATTTTAGCATGTTCTATTCTCGAGGATCTTTCTTATATACTCCCAGACATAACAAAAGAACATTTGTTCCAACTGAGGATTTATATTTCACTTCGGGAGTAGGATTCCCAGAAGGAAAAATGTCTGTATGTGGTGGGAAAGGACCTCAATGTGTAATAACAGACTTAGCATATTTAAATTTTGATGAAGAATCCAAAAGAATGAAAGTAGCATCTATTCATCCAGGCGTTGATTTAAAAACGGTAGAAAAATCTACTGGGTTTGAATTAGTTATTCCTAAAGATGTCAAAGAAACGAAACCACCTACTACAAAGGAACTCAAGTTATTAAGGGGAAAAGTTGATCCTTTAAGCATTAGGAAATTAGAAGTTCTCTCAGGAAGCGAAAGAAAAGAATTATTGGATGAAATTATAGAAAAAGAGCTGGCAATGGATAACAAACTCCCTAAACCGCTATCTTAAATTGGTAAATAGAGAATAAACTTTTACTAAACTTTATCGAGAATTTTAATATTATCAAATATCTTTTGAATAGAGTCGTAAACAGAGAACTTTCCATTTTTTAGCGCATCATCGATGATCTTGTTTATCCTTTCTTCATCAATAAAGCGTTCTGTAATTAGTGCTTCGATTTTAGAATGAATGAGTTCGTGAATTTTATAGGAATAACGATTTCTTTTTTTCTCCTCTAATTGACCAGAGAGTTCGATATGTTCCTTATGATCCCAGATATTTTGAAGCAAATCATCTACTCCTTCGCATGCGCATGCATCTGTCATAGAAACTGGAGGCCTCCAACCACTTGGATAATTTCCATCATCTAACATTGTTTCAAGTTGGACAGCGATATCTTCTCCACCAAGATCTTTTTTATTAACATCATAGATGTCTCCGATTTCAATAATACCCGCTTTCTGCATTTGAATAGAATCCCCATATCCCGGTACAAGAACAACTATGACAGTATATGCTAAATTATAAATATCAAATTCAGCTTGTCCTGCTCCAACCGTTTCAATTATAATAATATCCTTCCCGAAAGCTTCATAGAGAAGACTGATATCAAAAACGGCCTTAGAAATTCCTCCTTTATATCCTCGAGAAGCTAAACTGCGCAAAAACACATTTTCATTGAGAGAAATTGTATTCATACGGACTCGATCTCCTAAAAAGGCGCCTCCACTAAAAGGAGAGGTGGGATCGACACAAATTATACCAACGGATTTGCCTTGATCTAATAATTTCTGAGAAATTACACCAGTTAAAGTGCTTTTCCCGACTCCGGGGGAACCCGTAATTCCTACGATGTATGCTTGGTTTTTATTATCCTTAAAATGCTCAAATATCTCGTAAGATTTTTCGGGCTGATTTTCTACGATACTGATGAGTCTTGATAGAGCAATTCTATCATTATCCTTAAATCGATTAACCAGAGTCGCTATATCATAATCTAATTTCATCTCTTAAAATCCTCAAATTGTGTTAAAAATTAAAATCTAATTACTAAAAAAATTCATATATAAAAAAGATAACAATTATTTCAATTTATTTCAAAAATCAATTGAAATGATTTCCATTTTTCTACTAATCTGAAGATCTAAATTATCTAAATTTTTTGAAAAAATTCCTCTAAATAATTGACTGAATTAATTAATTTTAAATCAGAATTAATTTTTTTAATAAAATTAAAATGTGAATCATCAGAGACTAATATGAGGTTTTTATCAATAGCAATAGTTCCTATCAAGATATCTATAGCGGGAATTGGAATTCCTCTTTCTCTTAAAAGTACGTCATTAGCAAACGCTTTTTTATAATGTTCATAAGAGGGATAAATTACCGAAAGATTAGTATAACTAAAAGCTGAAGGAAATTCTATAATAGAAAAAATCGTAGCAAACGAAAAACCCTCCTTTAAAGGTTTTTTATCCATTCTATTAAACTTTATAAGTACATTGGTATCCAGTAACCACATTCTCAATCAATAGAATTTTCTAATTCTTTGAGATGTTTCAATCTCTCTTCTTCCATTTCCTTTGCTTTTTTATAGAGTGATTCTTCATCCTCAATCCTTAATTTTCTTGCCTTCTTTAGAATTTTAGGATCAATTCTTTTTTTAAACTCTTTCATTGATACGGAGTCAATTTTTTCAACTTTTTTTAGATAATCTTCTATAGATTCTCGCAAAACCTCTGGCCATTTAATTTCGGGGTGTTCTTTCATTTTCTTATATAGATCCTCGTCAATGCTAATAGTAATATTTGCCATTATGG
>CAZZIC010000112.1:11275-14312 GCA_964653985.1 uncultured archaeon
TTCATTTTCTTATATAGATCCTCGTCAATGCTAATAGTAATATTTGCCATTATGGAATTAAAGAAGATTCAGATTTTTAAATTTACTCAAAATAAATCTTAAGTTTGAGTTTGTTAATCTATTACTTATAGTCTTGCGATCTTTAGTATCCTTAACTTAACTGATATGATTGATAGGATAACTGATAGAACTAAGATAGTTAAGTATTTGCTGTTTAGATTAACCTTACTCCTTCAAAAAACTTGTAAATAAAGAATTTATAAAAGTATTTAAGATCATCCCTTTAAGGCTTAAGAGATACCAAAATTTAAATGTTAATAAATAAAAAAATTATAGTTATTTACTTTTTGGGATATTTTGTTTTACGAATTCTACAATATCCCCAGTCATAGAACCTGGTCCATAGACGTTAGCTACACCCATATCCTTAAGTTCAGAAAAATCTTTCGCTGGGATTACTCCACCTACCAATACTAAAACATTTTCTAATATTCCGTATTCTTTGAGAATATCAATTAATTGTTTAGTATATGCCAAATGAGCTCCAGAATGTATACTTAGACCTATAACATCAACATCCTCTTGAATCGCCGTTTCTACAATCTCTTTAACGTTCTGAAACCCTCCGAATATTATTTCCATTCCCGCATCTCTTAGAGCTCGTGAAACTACAATCCCCCCTCTCCAATGCCCATCAATACCCGGTTTACTCATAAGAACTCTTATTTTTTGCTCACTCATTCATATCACCTCTATATCGCTAATGGGGGATCCCAAGTTCCCCAAATTTCTCTATAAATATCACAGATTTCACCCACGGTCGCTCCTTCCTTTGTTGCTTCCATTACTGAGGGCATCACGTTTTCTTCTTTTTCACAGACTTTCCTCAATTTATCAAGAGCCTCCTCAACCTTTTTATCGTCCCTTCTTTCCTTTAGTTTTTTAATTCTTTCAATCTCGATATGCATTGCTTCCTCATTGGTGCGAAAAACATCTGTAACGTCATCATATGAAATTGGATACTTATTAACTCCAAGCATTATTTCCTCTCCGCTTTCAATTCGCTTTCGTCTTTTGTGAAATGCATCTCTCATTTCTTTGTATAAGAAACCCGTAGAGAGAGCTTTATCTATGTTTCCCACTTTCTCAATCTTTTCCATATAATTCCATACTTTTTCTTCTATTTCATCTGTTAACCACTCCACATAATAGGATCCCGCTAGAGGATCAATCGTATTGGTAATCCGGGTTTCATCAGAAATTACTTGTTGGGTTCTCAAGGCAATGAGGGCAGCTTCCTCAGAAGGAAGGCAGATGGCTTCATCATAAGAGTTCGTATGTAATGATTGACATCCCCCCAATGTAGCTTCTAGGGCTTGTATTGAGGTTCTTACAATATTTATCTTTGGCATCTGAGCAGTAAGTGAGCTTCCAGCAGTTTGTACATGGAATCTGAATTCTTGTGAACGGGGATCTTGAACATTATATCGATCTTTCATAAGCTTAGACCAGATTCTTCGAGCTGCCCGATATTTCGCGATTTCCTCAAAGAAATCTTTATGTGCTGAAAGATGGAAGGCAAGCCTATTTACAAAATCATCCGCCTTCCAACCTCTTTCTATGAGATTGTCAATATGAGAACAAGCACTTGCAAAAACAAATCCTAATTCCTGAACAGCATCAATACCCCCTTCTCTATAATTATAACCTGTAAAATTGATAGGGTGCCAGAGTGGTACGTTTTTCATAGGAACCGTCCATTCAATGAAATCACACGCTAATCTTAATAAATGGTTTGGAGGACAATTCTTGTAAGGAATATATCCCACAGTCATCGTTAAAATATCATTTTGAGTAGTTCCCATGAGTTTGCTGATATCATATCCCCTTTGTTTTGCCATATTGAAGTACATTGCGCAAACGGGAGCACTGGTAAAAGGTTCAACCACGAGTGCCACACTTATCTTATCAATTGGAATGTCTTCTGTCAAAGCGAAAAGACTATCTATACAATACAACGGAACCCCAGAAGTCCCCACTTCAGGAGCACCATCTGGATTTGTTGGATCTATTCCATTAAATGTTAATGCGTCAACAGCGGCGCTAAAACCTGTTTCACCATTTTCGTAAAGGTATTTCCATCTTTCATTTGTCTCCTCTGGAGTTCCATGACCAGAAAATAAACGCATCGTCCATATTCTTCCTCTATACATTGAAGGATATACACCTCGAGTATAGGGAGGTCTTCCCGGAAAGCCTATCTTTTTAAAATAATCTCCTTTAACGTCTAACGGTGTATAGAGCGGTTTTGTCTTAATTCCCGAATCTGTCTCAAATTTAACATCACGTTTCTTCGCTTGCTCATAGAGTTTTTCCCATTTTTCCTTCTCTCTTCTGATTCTATCTAATAATTCATCTTTATACATTAAAATTCCCTTCTTTATAATTCCCTTTTTTAAAAATTTGATATCAAATGTCTCTATTACATATATATAAAATCTTGATTAACTTAATATTTTTCATTCATTCAAATTCCTTTTTATATCTTTTTTCATGTATTTTCCAAAAATTTTTTATTTTCTTACTTCTTTCTCTGATTAATTTAGAATTTATCAAAAAGTATGTGAATAAACATGGATTTTACGCTTACAAAAAAGCAAGAAATGATTCGAAAGATCACTAGAGAGTTTTCTGAGGAATATATTGCACCCGTAGCTGAGGAAAGTGATCAAAATTCTCAGCTAGATGAGGGAGTTTTTGAAAAAATGAAGGAGATGAAATACTTTGGGACGTGCATCCCCCAAGAATATGGTGGTGCAGGACTTCATGATGATACAATAAGTTTCTGTATAATTACAGAGGAGATTGGAAGAGTAGACGCATCATGGAGCATCACGACGGGAGTACATTGTTCCGTTTGCGCTTACCCCATCTTTAGATTCGGCACTGATGATCAAAAAGATAGATTTTTAGTCGATTTAGCTAAAGGAGATAAATTAGGAGCATTTGCCTTAACTGAGGCTAATGCGGGTTCAGA
>CAZZIC010000113.1:0-7639 GCA_964653985.1 uncultured archaeon
GGTGTCCGCGGTCCTTCAATGAAAGGTAGGGGTAAAGACGGTATCGGAACAAAATATTACAACGTTCGTGGGTTATATAATTCCAAAAAATATGGATACATCCATTCCGATGTAAACGGTGCGTTCAATATTGGCAGATTGCTCCTCCCCGGTTACTTTTCCAACCTTCCTAAAATGGATATGCAGTTATCCCCAATCGGTAAGTTTAAGTTTGATAAGTCTTTATATGCAATAACATAATCCCGCCCAATAGCCCTTAAGTGTCCATCCCTTAGGGTTTGCAGTGGCAGCAGAGAGGTACAACTCTTTAAAATGGTATTAGTTAAAACATAGTTAGGCTAACTAGAATAAAATTAAATTACTCAAGCTTATATGAAAAAAGAAGATGATTAAAACAAAAATTACTGAAATGTTTGGGATTAAATATCCCATAATTAGTGCTCCTATGGGGCCATTTTATACTACTGAATTATCGCTTGCGGTGTCTGAAGCAGGCGGACTTGGTGTATTAAGTCACACCAATTTGCGTGGTAAGGATTCTATTAAAGTTATGAAAGAAAATCTCGATTATATGGTAGAACATACTGATAAACCTTTTGGGTTTAATATAAGAACTGCGAGGATGCAGCCCGACGCAATGCCATTAATAAGGAAAGTTGCCAAATGGGTCAATAAAGATTCGAGATTAAAGGAACAATGCGTGTATGGATTAACTTCAGCAGGGTCTCCAAGAAGAGCCTCTGAAATCTGGAAAAAGAAAGCTCCAACGATAAAACATTTCCATGTTGCTCCTGCAAAATATTTAGCGAAGAAAGTTATTGATTCAGGATGTGATGGTTTAGTAGTTACGGGAATTGAAGGGGGAGGACACCAATCATACGAGGAAATAACTACTCTTATCTTAACCCAAGAAGCAGTAAATGAGTTCCCCGATGTCCCTCTTGTAGCATGTGGAGGGTTTGCCACACCAGAGGGGATCGCAATGGCTATAACTGGTGGAGCAGATGCTGTTGCGATGGGCACACGATTCATTGCGACAGAAGAGTCAGAATTCCATGAAAACTATAAAGACATAATTTATCCTGCCTCTGATCAAGATACAATCTTAACTACTGGCGCATTTGGTCCCATTCGACTGCTTAAAAATAAATATGCTTTAGAGCATGGAAAAATTTTAACCAGAGAAGAAAAACTTAGACAAGAAGCAGGATTCACTGTGGAAGAATTAAATGAGGAGATGAAACGTTACGAATTAGTGTATAAGGGTGATGTGGAAAACGGAGCTATATTAGCAGGTCAATCCGTAGGGTTAATTAATTCAGAGAAAAGAGTGGAAGATTTAATTTCTGATTTTTCAAAACAGGCAGAAAAAATTATGAAAGAAGCGGTTTCAAAGATAAAATAAGACGTATTACCTAATGTTAATTAATGTTAAGTATTTTTCCCATTCTTTAATCTATTCACTTGTTTTGCTCTTTGCCTTCTTAGGATAAGATACAAAGCGGTAAGAGAAATACTATAAATTATTAGAACAATAGTCCATAATATAATTTCAAATTCATTTCCCTCGAGAAAAGCAGCTATCACTTTATAGATAAAGTAGATATTCATTAAAAATAGTAATGTTATCCTCTGACGTAATCTATTCATCTTCTTGTATAATAATCATTCATTTTTAATAACTCATCGGATATTTGAAGATTTTCAAAATTAATAAAAAAGATAAAATAGATCAAAACTTATTTTACATTATATGAATGACGATGATATTCCTCCGCCAGTTTGCTTTATATGTAATCGAAATTATGAATCAAAAGTCGATAGATTATATTACTGCATCTGTGATATAGCCGTATGTGATGATTGTATCAATTCCGTAAAAAAAAATAACAGTTCTTGGCTCTGTCCAAAATGCAATGAAGTTAATGACATTAAGGAAAGTAGATTAATCCGACCTGATTGAAATTTTAATTTTATTACTTAGTATTCCTTATTTATATTAGAATCATAATAAAATATGAACTATCATTTACGATAGATATTGATGGAACGCCAATGATGATCCCATTAGCTCACTCTGATACCAGATGATGTAATCAAGGAAGCCTGAGGCTAAATATTTATCTATCATAGTTGGGAAACTACAATCCTACCCTTCTAAAATGATAAGGAAAGCAATTTTAAATTATTAAGTACTCATTATTGAATAAAAAAATTAATTAAACTATTTCCATTTAAGTAATCAATTAGTTTAATGAGGAATTTAAGTGAGTCCAAACATAATAAGTAAAGTGGTGGAGATTGATAACTGTAACAAAGAGGACTTAAGCAAGGCTTTATTTATGAAAGATTTTTGGGAAGAAATCAGTCCCGTCACAAAAATCACGGTTGAGTTTACTTCTCCAAACGTTTTTCACAGCGATATTGTTGATGAAGTGGATTTGGTAAAGATCCCAGTTGAAATGAGCGGAGAACTTGTAATAGAAGATAAAGGGGAAACTCCCAATAAAGGAAGACTTTTTGAATTGAACGTAAGGAATAATAAAGATGTTCAAAAATTAGAAGCTCGACTAAGAATAAAATCAATTTCAGATACAAAGACAAAGATCGGAGTATTTGTTCAAGAACTTTCTTTAAGAAATGAATTTGTAAATATGATAGGAGGGACTTCGGAATTAATCTTGCGAAGAAAAATAACTGATATGCTTCGAAATCTAGAAATTTTCCTCACCACAAATGATTTGAAGGATTTTTATAAGGATTAAAACCTTATCTAATATAGAAATTTAATAATTGATTTGTATCAGTTATTAGTAATTATTATCCAATTTTGAGGTAAATATATGAATATATGGATTCTGGACAATGAAAGTGGAGTTCTTCTCCTTTACAAACCTTATATTGATATGATGATTAATGAAGATTTGGTTTCTGGTTTATTAGCTGCTTTAAATCAATTCAGCGTCTTTGAGTTGGGCCAAAGTCTGGAATCGTTAGAAATGGTAGGACTTAGATGGGTTTATGTGGAGGATAAAGAGGCGAATCTCTTGTTTATTGCTGCTGACAATAAAGATGTGAGTACCGACATTTTAAATGCGAGATTGAATGTAATCAAACAAACTTTTATCTCTGAATATATAGACGATAAAAAACATTGGAGAGAAAATTGGGATAGTAACACCAAAAAATTCGCCCCCTTTAAAGAAGTAATTGAAGAATATTACATGCAATGGAAACAAGCAGAAAGTATTACTACAATCGCTGAATTTTTTGATATTCTCGGCATTTATCAACAAGTATTAAATTTAACCCTCAATTTTACAAATCCAATGATTTCGGAAACTAAGAAAGATAGGATTTATCGGAGAATAGAATACATCTTTAAAAGATTCAAAAATAAAGAAGATGTTAAAAACGAGCCTGAATTGAATAAATTAACCCTCTCAATGGACTCTGGGATAAATGTCATAAATATAAACCCAAATAATGCTGAGATGCTTACCGTTGAGCGACGTTTAACCGAACTTCTGAGAAAAATAATTTATGTAATTAAGAATGAATTAGGTCTTGTCAGGAGTATAAAGTTTTTTATTGAAGAAAATGTGTATGATTATATTTTTAATAACTATATCCATCTAAAAGAACTAAATTTGGATAAATTTTTATTAGAACTATTTTTAAGAAATTAACTTCTCTCAAATTCATACTCAATGAATCTTTTTGTCTGATCCATTATTATTTATTAGTTTCAAATCTAAAAATAAAATTCTAATTCTCATTTCGAGATATAAAGAAAAAAGAAAATATTAAAAAGTATATTGAACAATAAAAGATAATTATCTATACATATTAGAAGCTCTTATGGAACCTATTTTACTAATCATTTCATTTATTGCATTCGCATTTATTCTTATTTCTTATTCGTTTGAAAAGATTGATTTTGTCTCTGTATCCATTGTAAGTTCATTTACATGCGCAACCATAGTTGGATTGAGTACTCAAGTAGGAATTGAAGGGTTTTTAAGTTTTATTGAATTTGATGCAATCTTGGTTATTCTATCTATGAGTATAATTACACAAATAGCTATGGAATCTAATATTTTAGAATATATTGCTGTAAAACTGTTTAAAGTTTCGGGAGGTGATCAACGACTTTTCTTTTATCTGCTGTGTATCATAACTACTCTTCTTGCGGCGATTATCACAGATGTTATAGTGGTTTTGATTCTTGCTCCTGTGGTTGTTCGACTTTGCCGTTTTCTCAAGATTAGAGCGGGCACATATTTATTAGGTATGACCATCTGTATCAATATTGGAAGTATCATTACACCTTTCAGTTCCGGGGAAAACATTATTATTTCTGCTGCGTTTAACCTAAATACATTCTATTTTATATCAAATTACTGGATTTTTTCCTTTCTTTTACTGTTTGCTACAATCTTTTTATTAGATCATTTCATTCTTAAAAAAGAACCTAAAATAGAATTGCAGCAAAAAGAATTTGTATTAGATTTAGTAGATGCAAGTGTTATGATAAAAAATAAAAAAATGTTCTATATCAACAGCGTCGGGATTGTTATTACCATTATCCTGTTTGCTGTCTTACCTTTATTATTTTTGACGGCAACCTTGTCAGCTTTCATCTTAATATTGATAAACAAGAAATTTACTAAAAAGAAGGCTGGAACTCTTTTAAAAGATATAGAATGGGAAATTGTCTTCTTTTTTATATCACTTTATATTATGATTGGCTGTTTAACTCTTTCAGGCTTCGAAGAGTTAATACAATTGATTCCCTTTAATGCTTTAAATCCTGGAATGCTTTCTCTCGTAATTCTTGTTGCCGTTTCACTGATAAGCGGCTTAGTTGCTAATACTCCTACTGCTTTAGTATTTATACCTATAATCGGGACTCTTATTGATGCTAATCTTGTTTCCCCCATACCAGTACTTTTCGCTTTTATTATAGGGATTAACTTAGGTGGTAATCTTATACCTCAAGGAGCTGCATGCGATGTTCTTACATTGAAAATTGCACAAGATAACGGAGTAGAAAATCTAAACTATAAAAGACTCCTAAAAATGGGTGCTTTATTTGCGATAATCCATATCTTTTTTTCGATTGGATATTTATTTATTCTAAATCTGTTTAGTCCATAAAATTTCCTCTCCTAAAAAAATAAGTGTTTAAAAAAGCCTAGAGAGGACAATAAAAGATAAATACAAAAAAAGGGAAAATAAAGGATTAAGGTTTATTCTGAAAGAAATATATTTTCTATTACTTCAGGAAGAATGAAGCCAAGGTACCACTCTATAGCGCTGCTAATTAAGACGATTCTAGCAAGTGTAAGAGTAAACGGATTTAGTGGTATTGCAGCATCTAATATTGCTCCTATTGTATAAGAGAAAAACGCGGCAAATAAGAATTTACCCTTTAGTCGCATTTTTGGATTATTACTTCTCAAAGATTCTCTAGCAAATATTATCCCCGTAGATAAAATAATCAAAATCATTGCTATTGCTAAGCCCATCATTATAAATTTATATTCTACATCAATGGGAGGATTATAAGTACCAAGTGAAGTCGGGTCAGTAACGAGGAAAAATATAAGAACAAATTCAAAAATAATCGCGTACAATGAGGCTATGGTCATCGTGATTTTTTTCCTTTTTGGATATAATAGGTCTGTAAAGGCATAAATCCATATCATTATAATGAACGGAGCAAGGAAATTTCCAATAAAAAGATACCATTCTAGTGATAAACCTTGACCCGTTAGTAGATATGTGATAAATGAAATACTGCTCGGATACCATGGGGAAACTAATCCAATCCATGTTAGCCCAACCAAGATCAATAATCTTTCTCTGTATTTAAAATACTTAGAAATCATTAGGATACCGATAATAACGGATATAATAACGTATAAGATGCTGAGGATTCCATTAAGAACCACTATGTAGTCTAATTGTAATAACATTTTCTTAAAAAAATTTTTGATTTTTTTGTATATTACATATATTGAAAAAACTCAGATAAAAAAAGATTTGCTTTTAATTACTCTTCCCTTAATGGTACGTTTAAGAAATGAATGGCGTAATAATCAACAAATAAAGTATTGAGGCTCCGACATGAATTGCAGCAAATAGTGCTCCCACTTTTGCCAACCTCTTGTAATCCAAGTTTTCTACTCCGTTATCCCTCGCTGTTTTTAGCGTCATCATATCAGCAGCAGCTCCTTGGACAAGGAAATTCCCTCCTAAATTAATTCCAATAATGAGGGCGAAATATAAAGGCAGTGCGGCAAATCCAAAGTCTACGATCAAGGTTTCAATAATGGTCACAAAAATGAGGGCAGTAGGCGTGTTAGCAACTAACCCCGACATCAAAGAGGTTCCTATTAAGATGAAGAGTGACAGAGAAAGAGGATTAATATCTCCAAAAGCAAAATTTTTGAAAATCTCTTTAAACCCCGCTTCTAATAAACAACCAACTACAATATATAAGGCGATAAAGAAGAAAATAATTTCCCATTCTACATCTCGTAAAATCTCACTTGTACTCTTCTTGGTATATCCCTTGTTTATAAGAACCAAAACCATGGCAGCAATAAGGGCGGTAAGATATAAATAAGGGAGAACAGCAAATAAGATAATTGTAATTATTATTCCTGCGCTGTTGATGTAGAACATTTTTTTATTTTTAATCATCACGTCGTCATCCACAAGATCCAAAACAATTTTTTTCTGCATTTCTTCAATCATTGGTTCTTTTTTTAAGATAAAATAATCTAAAAGGAAGATTGTGAGACCCAAAAGAAGGAAAGAGAAAACCCAAAAGTTTTCAATGAAGTACAAAGTATCCAAATCAAAATATTGAGAGATTATGATATTTTCTCCCGAGCTGAAGGGTGTAATGATACTCCCGATGTTGATACAGACGGTCATGCCTAAGAGATACGTGCCCGCCCTAATTTTAAGAAAATGACAGAGTCTAATAACAACAGGAGCAATTATAAGAACAACCACTACGTCTGTAATTATTGCAGCCAGAAGTGTGGTGATAGTACATATTAAATAAAAAAAGATCCGTTGATCTCCCCCAGAAATTTTGAACAACTTTACGGCAAGGAATTCCAAGATATTCGAATCTTCAGCGATTTTCGTGATGATACTCATACTTAAAATTATAATAATTGCTTCCCATTCAATATGTTCCACGAAAACATCAATTCCCAAACCTAAAGTAATTCCCGTGATGGTGGCACATATAAATGCAGCCAATAAAGAGATCGCGACAAAATCGAGCCGCTCTATTGTGTATGAGAGGATGATGATACCAAAAAAGATAAAACTAATTATGAGTATTGTAGTATTCATGAGGGCTTAGGGAGGGTATTAAAATAGATTATATAGGTAAATCCACAACTTTTAATAAAGTTTAATTTCTTGAATTTAAAAGATTTAACAAATTAAAAACTGTTACGATCTAATTAATAATTTTTCCTTATTCTTTTGTATACAAAAGTTTATTTATGTAAACAGCTATTTTAGCTATGATGACACTAGTAATTTGTGATTCATCATTCATAATAATAATTTCAAAATTAGAAATTCTTGATTTACTTATTGATACATT